>OZ253943.1:3108860-3417901 GCA_965267325.1 Hyphococcus sp.
GCGAACGGCGACTTTTTCGGCGGCGGCGCATCGACTGCAACTGCAAAAGAGCAGGGCGGGAATCAGCCGGCGCTTGCCGCAACGCTCGATCCGCGCCGGACGTTTTCAACGCTGGCTGTCGGCGACTCCAACCGGATGGCGGCGGCGGCGATGCGACAGGCACTGCTTGACGACGCTCCGGCGGAATTAATTTATCTTTATGGCGATTCCGGCGTTGGAAAAACGCATATGCTGCACGCTCTGTGTCACGATGGCGAGCGCAAACATGGAAACGACGCCTGTCTCTACGTTACCTATCGAAACCTCATCAACGCCTGCGTCAGCGCGGCGCTCTCGAACAAGACCCAGGCATTGCACGCCGCATTTCTCGAACATGAAATTGTCGCCATCGACGACATCCATTTTCTCGATGGCAAAGACAGAACCCAAGAGGAGCTTTTAATTGTGATTGACGCCCTTCTCGATAATGGCAAATCGGTCGCCATCGCTGGCGATATGCCGCCGGCCAAACTCGCTGAGGCGGGCATTAAGAAACGACTGGCGGATCGTCTGGCGGGCGGACTTTGCGCGCCGGTGCATCCCGCCGATGAGGCCATGCGGCTTGAAATTCTCAAAAAACGCGTTCGGTCGAGCGCAGCAAAATGTCTGATCGATGAGCCCGTTCTGGAATTTATCGCCCGCCATTTCAATCAAAGCACGCGGGAGACGATCGGCGCGCTCAACCAGCTCCTGCTGCTCTATCGCGAAGAAGCGGTCACCGTTGATCTCGGTGAAGCGAAAGAGGCGCTTAAATCGCGTCTTGTCGATCATAGCCGCTCTCGTATCGCGACGCTGGAGGACGCCATCAACGCCGGCGCCGAAGCCTTTGGTCTTGCCCGCGCCGAGATCGTCGGCCGCGCTCAGCCTCAGCGCATCGTACGCGCCCGCCACGCCATCGTTTATTGTGCGCGCGAGGTGCTCGCTGAATCGTTTCCGCGGATCGGAAAAGCGCTGTCGAGGGACCACACAACGGTCATGTCGAGCTATCGCCGGGCGCAGGCGCTGATCGAAAGAGACAAGGCTTTTCAGGACGGCGTCGCGCGAATTCGCGAAGCTCTCGGCGGGTAAAAAACCGCCCTTCTAACAGCTTGTTTTTACGCCCTGTTTCAGAGCGGCGCCGACGCGAGAAATACGCGTCGGCGCTAGCTTTTTATGCGGCTTTTCGGCTATAATCAGGTGTTCATCCACGACGGCGATTCGATGCCTGCCGGCGTCATTCATGCGAAGACGCCATGAGGGCTTTTTCTAAGAAAACGAAGCGGCTCAAGGGGCCGCATCCGGGAGTGCAAAAGACGACATGAAGGTCACGATTGAACGGTCGGCGCTGTCGAAAGCGCTGGGTCACGTCCAGAGCGTTGTGGAGCGACGCAACACCATTCCGATCCTTTCAAACGTCCTCTTGCAGGCCGATGGCGGCGCCCTCACATTGACGGCGACCGATCTTGATATTGAAGTTTCCGAAGACGCGCCCGCCGATGTCGCCGGCGGCGGCGCGACGACCGTTTCCGCGCTCACGCTTTTTGAAATCGTCAAAAGACTTCCCGATGGCGCGCAAGTCCGGCTTGAATTGTCGAACGCCGACGGCCGGCTGCAGATTTCCGCAGGACGTTCGCAGTTTTCGTTGGCGGTTTTGCCGGATGATGATTTTCCGAGCCTGACGACGGAAGACCTCGACGTTCGCTTTTCCATGCCGACTGATGATCTGAAACGGCTCTTGCACAAAACCCGTTTCGCCATGTCGCAGGAAGAGACCCGTTACTATCTCAACGGCGTTTATTTTCATGCAGAGCCTGACGGCGATGCGCCGCTGTTGCGCGCTGCTGCGACCGACGGGCATCGGCTCGCCCGTCTTGACGCAGTATTGCCCGACGGCGCCGGCGCCATGCCCGGCGTCATCGTGCCGCGCAAAGCGATTGCGGAATTATCGCGTCTTTTGGAGGACGCGGAAGACAACGTCGAAATTGCCGTATCCCCGTCAAAAATTCGCTTCGGTTTCGGGCCCGGCCGGCTGACGTCGAAGCTCATTGACGGATCGTTTCCCGATTACGAGCGTGTAATCCCCAAGGACAACACCAATATCATGCGCGTCGATACAAAGGACTTCGCGCAAGCTGTTGATCGGGTCGCGACGGTTTCGGCCGATCGCACGCGTTCGATCAAGCTGGGCCTTGAAGCGGACAATCTTCGCCTCGCGGTCAACAATCCGGAAGCCGGGTCGGCGCTTGAGGAGCTTTCTGTCGATTACGGCGGCGACGCGCTCGAGATCGGATTTAATGCGCGTTATCTGCTCGACGTCGCCCAGCAAATTGACGGCGACACGGCGACGCTTCGTCTATCCGATCCGTCCTCGCCGACGGTGATTGTCGATGAAGAAGATGAGCGCGCTCTCTATGTTTTGATGCCGCTCAGAGTTTGAAGTTGATTGCGGGCGCGAACGGCGCGCCCGCGCGTGAAAGACGCGGAATGTTAGGTCAGGCTGTTATACGCAATGAGCGCATCGATGAGGATGCTGCGGTCCTGTGCGACAGCGCGCGTCTTACGCGCCTGACGCTGACCGATTTTCGTTCCTATGCGTCGGCGACAATAAGCTTCGATGGCCGGCCCGCTGCGATCGCCGGCCCGAACGGCGCCGGCAAAACCAATCTTCTAGAGGCTTTGTCCTTGTTGTCGCCGGGGCGCGGATTGCGACGGGCGCGTCTCGATGAATTGCCGCGTCAGGGCGGCGCCGGCGGATGGGCTGTCGCGGCGCGGCTTGGGGCGGGCGATGATGAAGTTCGCCTTGGCGTCGGCGTCGATGCGGCGCGACCGGATCGGCGCGTCTGCCGTATCGATGACAAGTCGGCCTCTGGTCCGGGCGCTTTCGCCGAACGCATTCGCTTTATGTGGCTGACGCCCGCTCAGGATCGTTTGTTCATGGACGGCGCGGGCGAACGGCGGCGGTTTCTCGATCGCCTCGTGCTTGCGCATGATCCGGCCCACGCAAAAACGTCGTCGGCCTATGAACACGCCATGCGTCAGCGCCAGCGTCTTCTTGATGAACGCTCGCGCAATGAAGAATGGCTCGGCGTCCTCGAGCGGCAAATGGCAGAAAACGCTGTCGCCATGGCGTCAGCGCGCTGCGCCATGGTTACGCGCCTGGCGGCCGCAGATGTCGCTGAGTATGCATTTCCGGCCTCGGACCTTGCGCTCGACGGAACGGTGGAAGGAGCTTTCGCCGCAGCAAAGCCCGCCGATATTGAGGACGATTTCGCCGGTCTGTTAGCCGAGCGTCGCCGCATCGACGCCGAGGCCAGACGCGCAACCATGGGGCCGCATCGCAGCGATCTTGTTGTCGAACACCGCGAGAAGGGCCAGCCGGCGCGGCTTTGTTCGACGGGCGAGCAAAAGGCGCTTCTTATCGGCATTGTCCTGGCCGCAGCGAAGGCCTCAAAGCGCGCCGGCGCCGGCGAAGCGCCGCTCATCCTGCTGCTTGATGAAATCGCGGCTCATCTTGATACGGACCGGCGCGCGGCCCTGTTTGACATTATCGACCGTCTCGGCTTTCAAGCCTTTATGACGGGCACGGACCAACATCTTTTCGACGCCTGGGGTCCGCGGGCGCAACGCTTTGAGGCGCAAGGCGGCGCCCTCATCGAAGCGCAGTAGTTCAAATGCAAGAAAGACACGCAAATGGCGAATAACGCCGCAGAAAATCAGATTGAAGACGATATTGCGTCGGCGCCTGTCCGCGGCGGCGACGGCTACGGCGCTGACTCCATCAAGGTGCTCAAGGGTCTCGACGCCGTCCGCAAGCGACCGGGCATGTATATCGGCGACACCGATGACGGCTCCGGCCTTCACCATATGGTCTATGAAGTCGTCGACAACGCCATTGACGAGGCCCTCGCCGGTTACTGCGACACGGTCGAGGTGACGCTCAACGCCGACGGGTCGGTAACGGTGACCGATAACGGCCGCGGTATTCCCACCGACATCCACCCGGAAGAGGGCGTTTCCGCCGCCCAGGTGATCATGACCCAGCTCCACGCGGGCGGAAAGTTCGATCAGAACTCCTACAAGGTTTCCGGCGGCCTTCACGGCGTCGGCGTTTCCGTCGTTAACGCCCTTTCTGAACGGCTCGAGCTGCGCATCCGTCGCAACGGCAAAGAACATTTCATGCGGTTCCATATGGGCGAACCGGACGGCGACCTCGCGGTTGTCGGCGATGCGGTAAAGACCGGAACCGAAGTGACATTCCTGCCTTCAGACGAAATCTTTACCGGCACCGAGTTTGATTTCGACACGCTCGAACACCGTCTTCGCGAGCTCGCGTTCCTGAATTCGGGCGTGCAGATCCGTCTCACCGACAATCGGCATGTTGAGTCCCGTGTTGAGGAAATGCTTTACGAGGGCGGGCTTGAAGCATTCGTTCAATATCTCGACGCGTCGAAGACAGCGCTTTTGGACAAGCCGATCGCATTCACGACGGAACGGGAAGGCGTTACGGTCGACGTATCCATGTGGTGGAACGACGGCTATCACGAAAAAGTTCTCTGCTTCACCAACAACATCCCGCAGCGGGACGGCGGCACGCACCTCGCCGGTTTTCGCGCGGCGCTGACCCGTATCATCAACAATTACGCACAAAGTTCCGGCATTGCGAAAAAGGAAAAAGTATCTCTCACCGGCGATGATGCGCGCGAGGGATTGACCTGCGTGCTTTCTGTCAAAGTGCCCGATCCGAAGTTTTCATCGCAGACAAAAGACAAGCTCGTTTCGTCGGAGGTGCGGCCCGTTGTTGAAGGCGCCGTTCATGAAAAGCTCGGCGAGTGGTTTGAAGAAAGCCCGGGCGAGGCCAAGCGCATTGTTCAGAAAATCGCTGAAGCGGCCGCCGCGCGCGAAGCTGCGCGCAAGGCGCGTGAACTCACAAGGCGCAAATCGGCGCTCGACGTTGCGTCCCTGCCGGGCAAACTCGCTGACTGCCAGGAGCGCGATCCGGCAAAATCCGAAATATTTATCGTCGAGGGCGATTCCGCCGGCGGTTCCGCAAAGCAGGCGCGCAACCGCGAAAACCAGGCGGTGCTTCCCTTGCGCGGCAAGATCCTCAATGTCGAGCGCGCGCGCTTTGACAAGATGCTGTCGAGTCAGGAAATCGGCACGCTCATTACGGCGTTGGGCGCGGGCATTGGCCGAAACGATTTTGATGTCGAAAAACTGCGCTACCACAAGATTGTCATCATGACCGACGCCGACGTAGACGGCGCGCATATTCGCACGTTGCTGCTGACATTTTTCTTCCGTCAGATGCCGGAGCTGATCCGGCGCGGGCATCTCTATATCGCTCAGCCGCCGCTCTATAAGGTCTCGCGCGGCAAGTCGGAGCAATATCTGCTCGATGACAAATCTCTCAACGATTATCTTTATGCGGAAGGGATGGCCGACGGTGCGCTGGTTCTTCAATCAGGCGAAACGATCACCGGCGCCGACCTTGCCGACACGATCGACAAGGCGCGAAAAGTTGGCGATGCGCTTGATGACTTTCCTGCGCGTTTGTCGCGCGATGTTATCGTGCAGGCAGCGCTCGCGCGTGCGCTCAATGAGGCGGGCGAAGATGCGGACGCCGTTGCGGCGCGCGTGGCTGACCGCCTCAACGTCATTTCCGAGGAATATGAACGCGGTTGGGAAGGCGCGCCGGACGGCGAGGGCGGATATGTCTTCACGCGCGAAGTCCGGGGCGTCAAAGAAACCCGAGGGCTTAACCGCGACGTGCTTCTCAGCGCCGATGCGCGCCGCGTCGAAGCGGCCATCGAAGACCTCATTCCGGTATTTGAAAAGCCGGCGACTTGGACCCGCAAGGATCAGTCGATCACGCTCTTTGGGCCGGCCGGACTGTTGGATGCGGTTCGGGCCGGAGGAGAGAAGGGCGTTTCTGTCCAGCGTTACAAAGGCCTTGGCGAAATGAACCCGGACCAGCTTTGGGAGACGACGCTCGATGAGAATGCGCGCGTCCTGTTGCAGGTCAAGGTCAAGGAAGCCGACGACGCGGACGACATCTTCTCGCGCCTCATGGGCAACGTCGTCGAGCCGCGCCGCGAATTCATTCAGGATAACGCGCTTTCAGCGGAACTCGATATCTAATTGTCGCCGACTGCTTTCAGCAGTTCGCCGATGTCGTCCGCGGCGTCGGGCTGATTGTCATTCGCCGCCGCCGGTACATCGCCGTAGGGCGCAAATTCAATGCCGCGGGGTTTGAGGATCGATTGCACCGAGCGGTCGCCGACTAGATGGGCTGCGCCGACGGCAATGAAGACGGCGCCCTTATCGGACGTCATAATCCTCTCGATCTCATCGGCCCAGGCTTCGTTGCGAGCGACAAGCAGACGCTCAAACACTTCCGGCGCCTGATCGCGCATAACGTCGTTTAATTGCGCGTCGAGCGCCGCCGCATCGCCGGTGCGCCAGGCGTCATAAAGGTCGTCGAAACTCTTCGTTTGATTGTCCCAGTCGCGGATCGTCAGCTCCAGGAGCTTTTTCTCCGTCTCCGGCGCAAGGCCGGTAAAAAGCGCCAACTGTTCGCCAATGGTTTCAAAAAAACGAAGTTCCTTGCCCTTGGTGCGCGCTTCGGCGAGCAAAACGGAATCAACGCCCGAGCCGGGGTCAAATCCCTGCTGAACGATGAACTGAACCGAAAGAGTCAAAAACGCATTCCAGGGTCGCATGGGATTGACGCCCTGAAACGGCAGGCCGAGAGATGTCACAATCTCCCGCAGGGCCGCAGCGTCCCCGACATCCAGCATATCCGTCAGCATGCCGCCATTGGCGTTAAACCCCTCGGTCATCATCACGCCAAGTGTTTTCGACTGAACATCCGCAGCGTCAGCCTCCACTTCAAAATAAACAACGTCGGATGCGTTGAATGCGGTCTCGAACGCAGCCGTGCGCCATTGCACATTTTTGGGCAATATATGGAACGTCCCGAGAAGGAATATTTCGGTATCGGCGTCAGCCGCCCGCCACATGGCCGGCGTTGCTTTTTCCGCTTCCGCCGCCAGGGCCGAGCCGGCAAACAAGAACACCACCGCCGCCGCTATGCGTATCACCAAATTCATGCCGTCCTGTCCTGTCATCAAGAAAACGCGCCGCACTCTATCAGCTTTTGCGGGACCGATCGTCCCCTGCCTGGTGTTAATTTTGAAATGGCGCCGAATTGAGGCGAGGGCGCGCGTCGCGCGCAAAGCATGGACGCCGCCTTGCCCGCCGGCGCCATTTCGCGTAAACGCGCCGGGCGCCCGCAGGGCGCGCCAGGACCCGTAGCTCAGCTGGATAGAGCGCTGCCCTCCGAAGGCAGAGGCCAGAGGTTCGAATCCTCTCGGGTCCGCCAGTAATTCAATGGCTTGGCTTGCTTGATATATTTGCGGAGCGCCGAAAGTAACCACATAGTAACCACCAATTTAGTTTTGAAAAAAGGTATGAGTGTCTGATATTTGTTTGCGGGGAGCTACAGTCGAACAAGGCAGATCGGGGTCCAATTGAACGAAGACGACCAAATTCCACAAGTCACGGAGAAGACGATACGAGATGCTGTTGCTAACGACCAACCATATCCCGAATTCCCCGAAAAGTGCCAAAGCGCTCTGGACAAGCTTTGGATGGTTGAAAACGGCGTAGAACCGGCTGAAGAGCCGTTTTCCGAAGAAAATTACCTACAGCTATTAAAACACTTTGGATTGCCATACAGCAACTGGGGGATTTTTGCGCTCTCACTGGTGCTTGCGCTTAAATATGTGCCAAAGTTTGATACGGAGAACCAAAAAGTTGGCAGGCCTGAAAAATGGCAACCTTTTGACCGCGCACTTTTGTACTCTTGGGTAAGGATGAAGCGGCAACAAAAACCTGAGTTCTCTATCAATCAAATATTGCGCAATGCGAAAAAACTTGAAGGCCATCTGCATTCCAGCAAGGACTTAAAAGGAAATTACTACAAGGCTAAAAAATCACCTATAATCAGGTCATATGACGATTGGCTATGTTGTGAATTCAGTGACGACTGGCCTCAGCGGTACGTTGACGGAGAATTGGTGGCCGTAGGCAAGTGTCCTCAAGGATTGTTTTCTTCAATATTACCCGGCCTGCAAAAACCCTAGGCTACCGATCTATTGATCTTGCAGATTCTGTTTCTCCCGTGAGTGGTTGGTTTATCCAAATTGAATTGAGCAACAGTTGTTTTACTCGACGACCTTTTAAACAACAATTTTTGTGGGCATTGTCCCCACACCGCCAACTTCAAATAGGACAATATTATGAACATAATTGATGACCCTTACCTACTAAGCCCAGCGAAAGCCGCGAGTTTTCTTAGCATTTCCGAATCGTACTTAGCCAAGAAACGAATGAATGGAGGCTCCGGGCTTCCATTTGTGAAGATGGGAACGACAGTTAGGTACCGTTTCAGTGACCTGAAAGACTTCGCCGATAGAAATCTGAAGCGATCAACGACTGAGTGATTCAATCAGACACGGCCAGCCGCTCCTGCGTCCGCTCGGCAACACAATAGTTTGTGCGCCCAAATAGGAGGGGCTCGGTTGAAACCAGCATAAGTATAAATAGTACCGAGCAGTTGAATGCAGAATGCGTCTAACGCCGCCAAACTAAGAACAAGAAAGCCGGCAATGATCAATTTTTTGACCACATCTGAGATGAGCGCTGAGTTGGGCGTCTCGAAATCGACACTCTACCGCATGCGCAGGAACAGAAGTGGACCACCTCATTTTAGGGTGGGAAACGCCGTACGATATCGCGCCAAAGATGTAGATGAATGGGCACAGAAAAAAGCCCGCGAGGAGATAATGGATCGGCGGTTTCGAAAGATGAAACCACGTTTTGAGGATCCACTTAAGGGTTTATTTTAAGCGACCGTTTCCGGTGGAGAGTTAGCTCCATCGGTTGGAACTTCGCTTATTCATTCAATTCGAAAAGGAGTTACGGAGGAAGTTCGTCTTCCGTGGCCACAGGAAAACTGCGTCCAGAAGGAGAATAGTATGGACAAATTGATTCAAGAAACAATCGAAACAGCAGGCGCATCGAGCAAACCAAAAATGCCAAAAATGCAACAGCATTTGCCGCGCAACTTGAAGGGATTGGCGACCAACAAATATGGCGGAACCCAACTAACGTCATTTAGGGGCTTTAGGGGGCAGTCATATGGAGCAGCGAGAAAGGGCCATCGTTACACGTCATTAGAATTGGAGCGATTTGCACATGAACGTGGGCTCAAGGTTACTTCCTCATCAAAAGAGTGCGTCAAATGATGTCCCAATCAGAGTATATTCGTTGGTGGCGGGCGCACCGTAGATGGATGTCCCAACTTCCGGCTCAAATAATATTTACGGGCCACGTTCACCTCAAAAAAATGCACTCCCATTCAACGGGCAATTCGTTTTACGAAAGCGTCACCGTCGAAAAGCTGGAGAAATATATTGGCTACTTCATAAAAAAATTGTCTCGGTCCTATTTCGGCACCAAGGCCATCGATGAAGGGCTATCGTTGAGCTATATGGGGAGCATTGAAGGCGGACTCAAACCCAATTCCACTGGCGAACCACGCCTCCATACGCATTTAGGCATAGCTGGCATCCCTAACGACGCCGACCTAGTGGAATCTTGCGAAAGAGCCTGTCTGTTTTGGGAACAGGGATACTGGGGCTACCGTGATACGTTGGCTGAGCCCTGTTATAACGAAGCTTGGAAGAATTATTCTCTAAAGAAATTGAGCCCAACTGCTGGTGAGAGATTCATCACCAACGTTCCATATCGTGAACCAAACTAGATATTTATTGATACGATAAATCGGTCTGCTTTACGGAGTTCACCGAAGTCAATGAAGAATTGAGCATGCCAAAGGCAACGAATGATCACCTCGATGCCAGAGGTTTCCTATTTCCAAAGTTTAGAAACAAGGGATTCAAACGATGAAGAAGCTAAAGGAACTTTCTTATAGATGATACAACGTCAAATTTAATTGAAAGCTCAATCAAGGGAACTCCTATCATGGAATCAACTTAAACGACTTTATTGATGCATAAGCAAATGAATCCAATTTCATAGCAACTATAGAATGTATCATAGTCTGATTTTGTAAGCGCCAGCGAACTTACAAAGTATGACTTATCGAATTATCGCTAAGAGCGAAACACCGATCTAACTTACAAGGGCTTAAAATGAGCGTTTCTCTTCCTTTTTTGAATACCTTCGATCTGAATTTTGTATAATCCTTCTATGGAATCAAAGACCCTTGAAAATGAACTCAATCCAAAGCTATCCCTAATTCATTCATCCCCTTAATGGATTTTTGCATAATGATATCCATCTCGGGGTTGGGCAATTGATTATTTGCTGAATAAAGCCCGCTGAGAGCGTTGCGTTCCAATTCGCCCCAATTCCTAACTCAAGGCATTATCCCTCTCAGCACGCAAATTTGAGCCATATTGACGGATCTTCCGCCCGACTATTCGTCGTTTGAGGATTGCTCGACGATTGTGCCCAATAGCTTGCCGGACTCTGGATCATACAATCGCAACTCAATGCCATTTTCTGTTTCAACACGAACGATGATTTCGAATCGTGTCGAGTGGTCGATGGTTGCCGGAAGTTTCTCATCGTTTAAATCAATGAGGTAAGGTGCACGATTTGTGTTGGCGTATAGCCACAATAGTAATGCACCCCAGAAAATGACTATCACCAGCAGGAAAATGTTGGAAAACCAGTTCTTTCCACGCTCATGTAATTTGACGTGATATATTCGATCATTATCCATTAATTTCCCCTCCAAATCGCTAGCATCGCATTGATAACATCAATTTGGCATTCACAACACAATGCCCAATGTTCGCCCTAAAAACCCATCTTCAAACGCTCAGATTAGTCGCCGCTGCACGACTCGTCATTGATGGTTTTTTTAATTTTCCAAGCTCAGGACATCCATAATGCCCTGTCCAATCTTATCGTAGGTTGGAAGGCCATAAAGTATCGAGGCCCATCCATAAACAACTAGGATTCCTGAAATTACCATAACGGGTTTTGGAATCTCAATTGGTGGGTTGATAATTCCGCGGTCCCACAAAAAATAACCCAAGAGCGCCAACAGAAGTATGACGATGAATAGGATGTCCCTTAATTCCATAAATCGCGCCCAAGTATTCTCCAAGATGATTGTTCCCGGAGCACAGGGTGTCAATGTCCCCTTTGGGCCAATGACAGCCGTTAGTCAGTATTTCCACCAGAACACTTTTTTCTTGTGCAGTGGCTAAGTCCGGGGTTGCTTATTGCTTCGCGCGCCGAAATTCCTTTGCAACCCCTTAGCGACCTAACCCTTTGTTTTATTTAAAACAAATGTTTGGCACCTCGCTTGCTAAAAATCGCGGCTTTGATAGCCTAATCGATTGGGGGTGGTGGGGCGCACAATGTCAGAAGTCGAAGAGCATCAAAAGGCGTCGAGAAACGCGCCGATATTGTTCACGGTCATTGGACTCGTAATTTCAGCGACCCTTGCAGTTTTTCAATTTGCGAAATGGATTGGGGATCGCGGATATTATGGTTGGTCTGATTTTGCTCAAGGGCTGATAGAATCATATCGACGGCTATTTCCAGACAACATTGCGCGATTTCTAAATCTATTCTGGGATAATTGGCCGGCATGGACGCCGGACGCGTTGCTCTTTGTGTCATTAACCTCCTTGGTCGGGAATGGTGTTTTTTTTCTCGTTTTTCGGCAATCAATAGTCGGAAGGTGGCGCGACATCATCGTTGAGGATTGGGGCAATATAACAAAGAATTTCAAGCAAGGCCGACCGTTTTTGGCGATTGTTCAATCATTGAACTTGTTTATCTTTATATTGTTCGCGCCGATGTTCGTTATCGGTTTCCCGATTTTCGCTCCATTTGGCTTCCTATCAAGTATGATCGTGGCGATATTATTTTTTTGGTGGAAATCACTGCGCAAAGATGCCGTAAGGACGGCATTGAATTACATGAACATTATTCCCAGATTTTTGCTTGGCTACGGGCTCATAGTCTTCCTGATTTTTCTATTGGCGGTGCTCGACCAAACCTTCTTAAGAAGTAGCTGACACTAGTCGCATTATCAGGGAGCGAACGCCTCAATTTCCCAAGTCTCGTCGACTGGCAGGGTTTCTCGAACATGAGCGATAAGGATATTTACATCAAATTAGCAAACGAACTAGTTGACGTTTGGCGCCCCGTGCGTGCACGCGAGATTGATAAAAATACATATGAAATTTTGGTGCAAGAGTACGATGAGCAGATTGAAGAGTGGCAATTTAAACCGGGTGATATCGTAATCTGTGAACATATTTGTTTGGAACGCGGTGAAGTTTTAGCTGCTGTTCGATGCGTCGACGACAACAATCATTGAACCATAAAGACGAGTTGGGAAGTCCTAACGGGCAGTTTGAATGACTTTGGTGTTCATAAATCGAAGCTGGCACCTGGGTATACGGGCCGTCAACGTGTGATTCTGGCGCAAAGACGACGTTTGCATTTTATTTGGTTAAGCGGATCCAATGCGAATCACGTAGTCCGAAAATTCCAATTTTGGTCCAATTGGGTTTGGTGTTTACAAGGGGCAGCTTCTTCTTTGATAATGTCGCATTGAGGCAGGCTTGAGTGCGGGGTGGATTCGTGGACGAACCGACGCGGCGGTTTCGAGAATATCTAGGCATGGCTCTAGTTATCATGGGCCTTGCGGTTGGTTTAGTTGCGGCTCTCGTTGTGCCTGAATACTTTGCGCTCTCGAACTACATAGACGACAAGTATATGATTTTCGTCAGGATTGGGGCATTTGCGGTTGTCTCATTTGTCTTCTTCTGGATTGGCAGCGGACTCGCCTCAAGATCAATGATTGTGACTTACGAAGACCAGCAAGACGAAAAACGCCGGCAGGAACGCTCAGAAGAAAACTAATTCACAAGGTTCTACCACTGCCGCCAGAGTTTCAATTGTAGTTCATTATGTCCGTTAACTGAGAACATCGGATGTAGGTCTGGCAGACTAGCAGCTTGGTACCCTGGTTGTTTGCTTTTGGCGAATGTTTGCCGCTCGGCGCTTAGGCGACGGCGATTGGCGCAAAACGGTCTTTCGGTCCCCCGAATTCTTCATCAGAAATGACACAGAAAATTGATTCACTTTCTGTGAATTCACAATTTCTTGCCGCAATTACGAGCTAGACGGCGCATATTTTTTTCTATTACTCTGAAGCGGGCGATATGATCGACGGGGCGGGGTGGCATGCGTATTTTAATTTACATGATTGTGTTAGCTTTCTCTGGCATCGGGGCAGCGGCCACAATTGACTATTTCGACTTGTATGACGTTCCAATCATCGATGTAGTCGAAGACAAACTAGGCAAAAATGATGGGATCGACGTCGGCCCGATATCGGGTTCGGTGATTGTAAATCACCCTACTGATGAAACGGAAAATGCGACAAGCGATGAGAACGCTCGAAGAAGTGATGCAATCGTTTACTATGGGTCAGGTTGGAAATGGGACTACGAGCAATCTCCGGATGACGCAGAGTTCGAGCCGGTCCGCGAACTGGTGCTTGGATACCGCTGCCCAATTGGAATGCACTGCGCTCCCGATCCAATTCTGCATGTTGGATTAATTTCCGATCCACTAAGTCAACGCGAGGGCCGACAGATTGGTGTCGTTACTAGGTCATATTTTTATTGCCATGAGCCAACCGGCGAAATCTATCATGTGCCCCCCGGATTCGAGACTGACTTTCTCTCAATACCGCAGAAGTTTGGATTACAGGAGGCAATAGACCCCAAAGAATATATGGAAGCCGCCGTCATACACGATTGGCTTTATGCTATTGGCGAGGCCGGAAAAAAAGCACATGCAGATCGTGTATTCAGAGATCTATTACGTGAGCTTCACGCTCGATGGGATGACACTGAGCTGATGCACTTATTTGTCTCCCGTCACGATGGAGAGAGTTACGGGTCAGAGGAAGAGTGGCGCTTCATTGATATCGACACACTCAGACGAGCTAATCCGCCACCTTATGCGAAGCCGTCGAAGGCGGCCGTTGCAATAAGTAGTGATTCTTGTGGGGATTTTTTCCGTCTGCGGTTTGATCTGGTTAGACAGTTCGAGGAACAAGGATACGGGCCGCTACAGTAACGTATCTCAATGGCATTGAAACTACTCCACTCGTCCAATCCACTCTCAAGGCCGGGCTCTAGAATCAAAGACTGAATTCTCAGGCGTCATCACCGAAGCGAGAATGCTCAATGAAGTTCACTTCCAAACGGCTCATAGCGGTTTTTTTTTGATCGTTTTTCTGTTGCTTCTACTGGATCTGTTTACGGATGTGAGGATTTTTGGCTTCGGAAATAACGTGAATCCACTCATAGTTTTGGTTTCGTGGGCAGTCATTGGAAATCTGGCGCTGCTCCTGTTCGGTTCGAATCCCGATGACGAGTAGGGATCAAGCAAGCATAATCCTGAAACTCTTTGAATAGAATAGTCTTACAAACTAATTGGCATTTCCCAAGCCGCTAAGAACAAGAAACGCAACAGTGCCTCAACTTCACCAACGAAAGTTCATTGGGCCAATAGGATAAATCTATACGCTGAACGACTGAAACTCGCCAAAAGCGGACATTTAAGCACGTTTTTATTAGCTGCGTACCGGCTTGGCGATTTCTCGGTAGACGGCTACTATTTTGAGTGCGAAGTTTTTTGACCTTATCACTATTTCTGCTTCCTGCATTGCTGTTCTGGCTCGCTGGTTGGGCTCATATGGATTCGAGCCAATCTGGCCTTCACAACATGGAATGGGGTTATTTAGCAGCGCTGTTTTTCTTTTTATTGGTTTTGGGTTCCATGTTGATCGGGACCTTTCGAGTGTCGCGCCATAGTACGGGCAGCACGCGTTTACGTTGGTTTGAGTTAAGCTATCTGCTCTTTTTCACTGCCGCATTCGGGATTGCAATTGATACTTGGGGCCTTGAAGAACGACCCTTGAGTTTGCTTTATTGGGTGTTGCCGATAACCTTTATGGCGCTATTTACATTATGGCGAACGCGAGCTGCCAGAAACCAAGAACTTACCGCTGGCTTGATTGTCGCGCTGAGCTATTTTGGACTGCTATGCTTCATTTTCGTTCAAATGGCCGGCGAGATCGCTTGGTCGGAGAACCTTACCGAAACAAGGTATGACGTATATTCTTTGCTCAGCGACCCTCAGCGCGCTCAAATTCGTTCATTAATTGATCCAATGGGTTTTGTGGGAATTGCCGCGCTAACGGCGGCAATAGTATTGGTTGGATTGATCGTATTTTCAGCCGTGAAGCAGCACCAAATAAGCAACACATTGAGCATAACCACTAAAACCTTGATCATGCTTTCGTTGCTCGGCACATATCTAGTGAACGGGGTTTTTCCGTCCGAGCACGCAATTTGGAATGGGATAAGTCTCTTTGAATTTCAATTATCTGCGTTTTCGTTCCTATCCTTTGTTGTCGTCGTCAAGACAATCATTAGTTGGTTGGGGTTCAACGGTCATTCAAAGCCCCGGCGCGACGTCGGAGACCATTTACTCGTTCTCGCTACATCTTACGCGCTCACACTAATAACTTCCGCAAATTTCGGCAATACATTGTTCACGGTGTTCTGGGCGCTACTTCTGAGCACATTAACAATGCAGTCGTTTTTCATGCTCACTAAAAACGGAATGTTCGGTTCTCAAATTCATCGATTCAGCATTCCATTAGTTGCAATCGGAATCTTTCTCGTTTCTATGCCTTTTGCAGCTAGAGAATTACTAACCGGCGACTTGGCACCGATTTTAACGGCGACTACTCGTGCTTTCTTGGAGTCGTTGGGCTATGCGAATAATTTCATTAATTATGCCGCCTGCTTATTTGTAATGGTGGCGTTTGTATTTTCGACTAATGTATTTGGTCGTAGCAAAATTGCAAAATCGTAGAAATTTAACGCTGCTCAAAAAACAACGAATAACCTTAAACAAACCACGTCGAATGTCAGTTTTGGACCAAAAGCCGTCGCCGCAGCGTGAATAACGGAATTTCGCCAAAAATGGACATCGGCGTAACTAAATCGTATTCCAATGGGCATGGCCGTCTGGCAATTCACCATTCACTTTGTGCCTAGGGACTGGGCGGCGCAAAACAGAGAAAATATCGATCAGATTTTGAGTGACGACGGTCTGGAATTTGATGAGTGTTGGCGGGGGTTTTCAGTAACGCCCGATTTGCTCGGAGAGCTGGACGGAATGTTGCCACGCGGTAAGCACTGGTCCGAAAATGAATACTGTTGGAAGTCGGCGGACGGCGATAGCGACATAACCATTTGGCGCAATGAGGATACTGTTTCAGATTTCGATATACGCATTGATCTTAGGCGTGAATTTACTGATCTGGTTTTTGGAATTATTTCGTTCGCTAAGAAACATGATTTTGAATTGTTCATATCAGAAAACATGGAATTTTGCCCGGCCGAACTTGAGGTTCTATCTCGCTATATTTCTCAATCGAGGGCGGCCGCGTTTGTAAAAAACCCAAGAGGCTTCATTCGAAATTTTGCGCAGCAACTAGATGAAAATGAATGACCGCTTTGGGCCAGAAGCTGCCATCCATGCATTGAATGACAGACATTCGCCAAAAGCGGTCATTGGATTTCAGTCATAGCCAAACTATTGTTTTCTGATGTGGAAAAGCTCGATCATCTCAATTTTGTCGTTGGTGCTGTGGAGCGTGATCTACGTGAAGCTAGTATTCCCGTTCCTTTTGGAATTGTTTGGTCCCAATACCCCTATTTTGGGTGAGGCATTGCTATTCGTATATTTGATACTGGTTTTGGCACGTCATCTTCGATGGCTCTCGCATTCAATTAGCAAAGGATCGTAATCGCCAAAAGCAGTCGCTCAGCCCGCGCTTTTTTTCGAGAAATTGGGATTAGCAGAAAATATTGTTGTTAGAATGTACGGTTGTAGGGCCGCACGGTGCAATGTAATTCAAACCCGCAGAACCATGATCCGCAAGCTCCTCAATAATTGGGTTTCCCACATAGATATAAGACACCGCAAAATACAGCGCTAAAGTCGCCAGCATAACGTTACGAACAAGCTGCTTGATCATGAATATCAAGGCCAACACCCGATTGCATTACACTCAGCATATAGAAGTTGTCGCAGCATATCAAAGGTGCGCCCATGTTACTGCTGGGCCAAAAGTTGTCGCCTAATCTTAAATGGCTGAAATTCGCCAAAAGCAGACATTGGCATGTCGCCGAGATTAAATTTATTTGCGCCGGCGGAGCGGTTTGGTGATGAAGTATGCGGGTATAAGCACCACAACGGCAAATATCACTGTTCGAACAAAGATCTCCGTATCAGTGAGGGTCGGATCAGCAAGTACGATGCGATTCAACACCATCAAGCCCACAAATGCGCCCAATAGAGATCCGATCAATAGGCTCAAAAACAAAGCAAGCTGCCGAAGAATATTCATTGCTGACTACTTACTCTCCAGACCCTTTGCGCCGAAAGCGCCTAAACAACCAATTAGAAATCTTCGCAGCAGCGGCAAATTGCAATGCCCCTAAACCCGCCACGCCAATCACAAAAAAAGCTGCAACTATCATCGAATATTCAAGCCGATAAACCGCAAATAGCGCAAATAGCGCGCTGATAATTGCGCCGACAATCGCCCACTGACCAATGCTCAGTTTTTTGTTAGTCCGGCGAGCCGAGGTTTTCGCTTCTTCTAGCAATTCTTTTCGCTTACGGCCGTTAATCGACGATAGCTCGCTTTCTTCACGCTCGTCTATGTATCTGAGAACTTCGGCAAGCTTCGAAAGCTGCGGTTCACTTTCTGGATGGTACCACGGCGCTACTTCACGAGGAGCTGGAGCAAACGCTACATGTAAAATGTTGCGGCGCCAGACTTCGAGCGGCCAAAATTTATCGTCTGGATTACGAGCAAGGGGTACTGATTCAAATTCATCTATCTCGTAGGGACTCTGAAGACGATCTTCCAAAAGCTCCTCAATAAACTTTGCAAGATCAGCGTAAGTCTTCATGGCGGATTTATACCCAAGTAAGGGGCTTCGCGTCTATTGGCGAATGTCCGGAATGGGCCAACAACGGACATTCAAGTGGGTGGCTCACGCTGCTAGTCGTCTTGGGTATAAAACGTATAACCCTTGCTGGAAATCCGACGAAAAAATACCTGAAACCAACTAGGTTGAAATATAGCATCCACGGAGAGTTCCGGGATCGAGCCGGTATTCGCGTCTGCGTGCTCGCCTGCCTTCCACTCCTCTAGAACGAGAACCTTTGCCGCTTCAATCGCTTTGTCTGATGATTTCGCCCTAACGACGCGCGTAGTCAGAATACCGATAATGGGGTTGGCCTCACCGTTAACCGGTAAACGGATACCGCGCCCCTCTAGTGTCACCGCAAATGTCGCCATAGAAGGCACCTATATGCGTATTGCACTTAGCGGTCCATACGAAGTAGCTACCAGCTTCGATGCCTGCTTTTGGCCCATTTCGGACATTAGGCTGCTTCCGCCTTTTGGGTCTCGTCTTCAATTACATTGTTATTGAGGCTATCATGTTGCAGCACTCGTAACGTTTCCGATTTGTGGTTCAGCAAAATGAAAAACTTATCAGTTGCAGTCTTATGCCTGATATTGGTGGGTTGTGGATACATTTGGGCTTATACTTATGACCTAGAAGCGAATGCCTCCCTTGCTGGAAATTTGGAAGTGAGTTCAAATGAGGCAATCAAAAACTATCTTTCAGAATTTGCAGCGGACGGCGACTTCAAATTTATCGATCAAAAACTGGTGGCTCCATCGCGGAACGCTATTTCGATTTACCTCGAACGAAAAGACGTGCTTATCTTCGTCACTACGGTTCCAAACGGTACGTGGTTGAATGTCGGATTCTACAAATCCAAACGAAAAAAACATAGACCGGATGACGCCACCCTCAATCAGTTGGCGAACAAAATTTCTAATGACTTGGAAAACATCAGCGGCGTGGAAATTACTGAGAAAAAAATATCAGGATAAGTGTGAGTCCTTCGAGCCACATTCAATTGATGCAATTCGTTAGTTTAACATGCGAGGAACCGATGGAAATTAAGGCCGTTGATGGCAATCTCTCTCTAGGAAGCCTTTTTAAGCCGGTCGCTGTAGGATACGCAATTGGAATGGGAGTTTTTATGTTGCCGATGTTATTGTTGATGATTCCAATATTTATTTTTTCTCCGGGCGTCGAAACACAAAGTGGAGAGCTTGTCACTGGCCCAATATCGATACTGGTTATGCTACTGCCAATGTTTGTCATGTTCCCGATTATTCTCGTGTTGCAGGGATTCTTGATCGGAGGAGCCGTCATTTTTGGCCTTTACGTATATCGAACGCGGAAGCCTATCTCAGTTGCGGTGCTTGGAAATCAGTAACTGTCGTGAAAGTCCACCTTCGATGAAACTCTGCCATTCGTCGCATGGATGACAGCTTCTGGCCCAAAGCGGACATTTCCTCCGTCACGGCTGATGTGATAGATTTGGTTGCATTATTGAAGGACGGATCGGCCATGGATGCTTCTCACGACGCAATGCTGGCAACGCAAATCGAATTTCATGTTTACATCGACGAGGAACGCTCCGGCGGATGGCCAATCAGCGTTGATGAGGCGAATGCATTCCTAGACACACTGCTAAGTGAACGTCCCGATCTCGCTGATTTTGATGCCGATGAAAGTGAAAAACGAAAGATCATGATTGGGTGGCTGAAAGACACCGGCTACATTGAGTGACAAACGTCCGCCTTTGGCGAATTTTTGCCGGTTGGTTGACAATTTCGCATTGTGCAACTAGTCCCGCCTGCATGACCAATGAGAGAACCGTTTTTCGACAGCGATAGGCATCAGCTTTGGTGCCCGTATAGCTGTGCGTGAAATTGGTCATTTCCTGACAGGATCATCTTGAACGCACACGGCAATATTGCCGGGTCGTCTAATGGTAGGACAGCCGACTTTGAATCGGCTAATGCTGGTTCGATCCCAGCCCCGGCAGCCAATCTCTTTCTTGCATCTGAACGTCCGTTTTTAGCCCAAAGCAGTCGCTCGGGGTGTCCTCTTTCGTCGCGATTGAACATCGTTTACTTGTTGTATTCAGCGCAAGAAATGGAGTGGGGAATCGAGACAAATGATATGCAGATGTACAGCGCTAAGCGGCTCAGCCTTTTTCGTTTCGCAATTTCTTTGGGGGTGCCAGTAGAAAATGGGCTCAACGAAACTGGACGACGAGTTGTTTGCATACCTGAATGCCAATCAGCGTGTCGGAAATAGAACCGCACCTAAATATGGCGCGAAAGGTATTTCCAGTTCCGAGCTGGCATCGATTGAAGATCAGCTAGGATTTGCACTGCCATCTGACTTCAAGTTCCTATTTGAGAACGTGAACGATCCAGATAGTGTTTTGTTTCCTTGGTCAAATTTCTCGACCGAAGACTACCGGAAAAGTATCCATCGAGTCTGGTCAGGTATCGCTTTTGATATTGAGCACAATACCGTCTGGTTGAAGCGTTGGGGGAATAAACCGACCGTTCTCGAGGAAGCGCAGGAGGTCGCCAAACGAGATTTCCAAAACTGGCCCAAACTTTTGCCCATTTATGGTCACAGGTTTCTACCCGCAGAACCAGTGCTTCCGAACAATCCAGTATTCTCAATCGTGCAAACCGACATAATCTATTGCGGCATGAATCTCGCCGATTGTCTTGTGCAGGAGTTTTGTCCACAAAGACCGCAATCAGAGTGGATAATGGCTCGAAGAATTCCGATTTGGAGCGACTTCGCCGAAGCGACAGAAGGGTTTGATACTCGCTGATCAATTGAAGTAATATTGGGCTTTTTCGAAGATGAACGTTGGATGATTTCGAGTGTCTTAAACGCGCCAAAATCGGTCATTGCGTGTTTAGGTGAACGGCGGCAGAGTCTTTGAATGCAATACGAGCCAAATAACCCATTGGACGTGTTGGTGGGCAAACTAAGTCACTATCCACAGTTGCGACACACACTTGGCGCTGATGGTTGTGAAATTGACCCGCCGAACGAAGGCGGCTTCAAGATCGGTCTCCACGATAACGGTGAACGGTGGGTCGTTACTTTTGGCGAAGGAGGATTCCACGAAGAATTTTCTGATTCTGAAGACGCGCTGGAATTTGTCGCATTTGGGCTCTCAGATCATTGTCGATTGCGCGAAGTGACTGCACCACTTTTGCGGCGGTCAATTGTAGAGCGACGCAGTGAGAATGGTTGGAGCGCGGTTTTCGAGGTCGTCGCGTTGTGGTGGCCGATAGCTTTCGGCACACGCGAAAAGATTTTTCAAAACAACCTGATCGAGGGATAGGTGTCTGCTCTTCGCCAATTGTGGACATTCATATGAATCAACGGTTTTTCGGATTCGAGCGATTTCACGAAGCCATAATTGCTTGAAAAAACTTTTGATGCATCGGTGCAAGGCTCTGCGATTTGTATTTCTCGGCAAAATTTGACTTGTCTAACGCCAGCTGATCAAGGAACATTTCGAATAGCAAACCGGCGGGGCCATATATGCCGCCAACAATATTCAGATATTTACGAAGCGTAGCGGGATCGGTGATCTGGCGAAATTCTTCGAGTTGCGAAATAAAGTACTGCATCTCTTCCTTAGCAGCCTCCGCCAGCGGCTCGACATCGCCAAACATTTGTTCTTTCGTTCCGCGCAGCGCAAATAAATGTAAAAAATTCGGAGGCTTCCACCTCTCTTTAATAACGCCTTCGGGATGTATTGAAGCTGCTAGTAGCTCTCGATACTGACGTGCAAGCGTTCTGTGGCATACGGCTATAGCAGGCGAAAAGTAAGCAACACCGACTCCAACTTGCGATTGAAACAAAAGGCCGGTGATAAAAACGAATTGAAAGCCGTGCCCATTTTCGTAGGTGTAATAGTCGCGGCGCTTACTGAAGATTTCAGTTTCCTCAATTAGATCATTCAATTCGGCCCGCACTCGTTTGCGTGCGGGATCTGCTACGATTTCGAACTGCATAATATCGCAACGCTCGCCAACTCTATGTGGGCCAATAGTACACAAAACTGCATGAAACTCGAGTACTGCGAGCGTCCGTCTTGGACCAAATGCTGCCGTCTAATCCTGAATGGCTGAAATTCGCCAATAGCCGGCAATCGCCTTTGCATGTATATGAGGCCAATGACCGACTCTTTTCGTATAATCGATGAATTTATGCAGGAATTTTGGGATGAGGACACTCGCTTAACGACGGTAATCGATATTTTTGAAACGTATGGAATCGGCGGCGATGACGCTTTCGAGTTCATGGAGCGCTTAACCGAAAAGCACGAAATAGATATGACCCCCTACCGTTGGTATTTTCATCATGGCGAGGAGGGTCACAACCTTGGTTCGATTTTCTTTAAACCCCCAGATCAGTGCGTGAAGCGAATACCAGTCACGCCTGAGGTTCTCTCGTTGGCTATCCATGACAAACGATGGCCTTTGGAGTACCCAGAGCATGAATTGTCAAAAACGAGGTGGGACATTCGTTTGAACCAACTTCTTGTTATCGCAGGCGTCATTGGTTTTATCGCGGTAATTTGGAATAATTACGTTCGTTAAGCCTAGAACCGCCGCCGCAAGCATGAAAGACTGAAATTCGCCAAAAGCGCAAATTCAACAACATTATCAATCAGAATTGTTGATTGATAACTCGCTTAGAATTTCTCTCACACCGCGCAACTGTTTCTCGCTATATTCGTTGTCACGTAACCTAATATCGTAGTCGGAAAAATAATGCATCAGATGGTGAAAATCGGCTTCCGTTAGTTTTATTGAGTTCGATTGAGTCAGCAGCCCGGACACCCTTTTTGCCGCTGCGTACCAATCAGACTCGGCCGCCTGCCGCTCCTCTAGACCGAGCAGATGAGTTAACGATTGCAAAAATATGTCTTCGTGCACGATTCCTGTCGTCGCAATTCAAGCTGGGCAGTTTCGCGAATATAGATGATTTTTGACGGCGCGCGAATGTCGAATTAGGGCCAAAAGTCGCCCTTAATCCCTGAATGTCGGGTATTCGCCAAAAGCCGACATTCGTTGCGCGATTGAGTTATCGTGATTGCCAAGGATCAACTTTCTCGACTGACGCTCGCTCCGCGGGATCAAGCGGTTTATCCGTGCATCCGCTCTATTCGATAGCGCGGGACCTCTCAATCAGACGGGGCACCCCGAAAACCAACTCAAGCCCAATTGTTTAGCTTTTGATCCCCGACAGAAAGCGACAAGCCCACCGGAGAATCAACAATCTCTGCGTACAGTGTTTTTTTTGTTCCATCACATAGTCATCTGCGGACTAAATGAAAATAGCCAACGAATTCGGCTGAGTAGAGGCTCATCTTGTGCTGACCATCGTCGCTGATAATATCGCTCTTCTTATGCATGGAGGGGTGAATGCGCGGATTTCTATTTGGTCTACTTATTGGGATACTTGTTACCGTTGGCGGTGGCATTTATTATGGTCATATCGAAATTGATGGGCTAGGCATTTCAACCAACGGTGAACGCGTGTTAACGACGTTGGAAAATGAAGAAGCCCCAGCTTCAGAAAACACCGTCTATGCTGATCTGCCTTATGCCGATTTGCTGCCAACCAATGTAACGCTAGCGACTTTTAATGCGGGCGGGGGCAGCAATGAACACTGTCCATTACTTCGTGAAATCACTTCGAATGACGAACTGGTTGGCTGGGAGCATGTTCCAACTAACTCGGGACAGAGCGTATCTAGGAGTGATGCTTTTGCGTTTGGCTTCGCGTCTATCACCGCTTTCAAAGGGGCTGGATCTTCAAACGGTTACTCTGCACGCGTCACTTGCGCCTATATGGCATCCGGCAGTGATTACTACATTGTTACAAAGCGAATAAAAATAGCTAATACATTCATCGACCCATGGACGAAGGATCATCATGGCAGGTCCGGAAATGCATTCACAGCCATATGCTGGCAGCTAGTCACAAGAGCATCACAATGCCCATGGAAGAACCATGGCAATGCTGCAGCAGCGTCAGCCAATGTGAGCGGTAGCAATACTTTTGATGTATACTGCCCATCAATTGAACGAGTAAAAGCAAACACCGAAATAAACGAATGGGAAGCCCACGGACCAACCGCTGGGCAAGCCGCAATCAGAGCAGCAATTCATACCCTAGAGGGTGTTCGTATAATCGCGATTAAAGACAATGTTTCCCAAAGCGGATTCACAGCTCGAATCTACTGCAGATATCAAACACCCCAATGGAACGAGTTTACACTTACGAAAGTTGTGAAAATGCCCGTCGAACTCCGGACGCTTTCGAGAAATTGGTATACAGAGGACAAAACTGGAGGAGACGGATTGGCATATTATTTGTTCTGTGCACTACATAATACGAACACGACGTTATGTGCATGGAAGGAATACTATTGAGAACAGCCTCATTGCCGGCGTCGCGGACGTCCATTTCATTGGCACATTGGTGGCAAACATTCGTCAAAAACAGGCGTACCGGTTTGACAATTCTAGTGCCCAAAATACCTGCACAGACGCAGTGTGAAAATTGCGCAAAAGTTCATCTGTCGCGCAAGTTTGGCCAGTTGCTCAATGCAAACACCCAAAGCGTAATGAGGTTGGCGAACGGAACAAGAAACAGCAGCCCCCACCAGCCGGAATAACCAGCTTTCTTGAGAATTATGATGTAGGGCGGAATAATCAAAAGGATCAGCACCAATAGCGGCACCAATTGTATTAATGGGCTCATTTGTACAATCTGACTCGGATCCATGATTGTGACCTCCCCTGCAACAAGAAATTGGAAATTATTTTACATCAAACCCTTGCACTAGCTCAACGCTCCAGACCCAGGTCAGAACAAGTTGTAAAGACCTCAGTTATTTGATTTGCACACAAAAATCGAGCCGAGAATTTGGCCCGCCGAGAATCCGCAATGCAATGCAAACAGAGAATAAAGTCGTCGTTTAGCCTGTCATACCGGCTCATTCGGTATGAGCTTGGGCTACTTTCAAGTCAAATTGCAACCCTTGCAAAGTCTACGCGGTAGCCGGTCGGAATATTTTATGCAAAAATGGACCAATAAGCTGTTCCAGCGGTCTGGGGGATCTCATGAAGAGTTGTGCTTATCTCTGTGTTGGTATTTGCTTACTGATGGGTGCGGCCTACGCGACTCCGACTGAAGACGCCGGTCCCGCTTCGGAAGATTCGGAACAAGAGGCGCAAGGGTTCGCTGAGACTATCGATGTCCCACCGGAATACGCCGACGTATTAGCGAGCTTAGAGGCCGCAGCCGCCGAGTCTAGTCGAGAAGTCAAATACGCAGCGCCGGAAAACGAAGTAGAAATTTCCGCTGATCTAATACCTGATCCTTTTTTGCAAAAACGGGGGTCTATTCTTGCAGAAGTCCATTGGCAGCGTATACGGGAATCTGAAAGAGATTTGATTGAATTCTACAGAAATTCAATGAATGAAAGACTCTCTAAGCTATCCGACGAAGAAAAAAAGTCGTTATACAAAGCGTATACTGAGTTGATTGCCTTGATAGAGGGATACAACAAACAATCATTTCGCCATGTCGGTGATGTAAATGAGGCTCTTTGCGGTTGGATTGACAAGTCTACTGCTGACTGGCCGATTTTGTGTGCGTCAAAATTTGTCTTGATCGAGAATCATCCATCGGCAGAGTATTGGGGAGCATATGAGTACTCTCATACATATAATGACGCGTTGTATTTGCAAACTGAAATAAAAGAAACACCGAGTGAAATCGTTTCGGTATACGCGTCACAAGTGATCGGCTCTCAAGGTTTACCAAGTGGTATCGCCGGAAATCTTAGGCTAGGGTGTGGTTCGGCAACCGCAATCATTGGTCGCTACGACGATATGGGTACGATCCAATTCAACGCTGACACCGTTGAAGACTTTCTTTGTCCGGCGCCTCCTCCTCCAGAAATATTTGATGAAGCGTTGCTAGACCTGTTTGAACAATTGGCGCTCGTGTCAAATTCTGACGATGACAATGACTACCTTCGTGATGGAGAACGGAAAAACTTCGTTCTCAAAGAGGATCTTCTATATTGTCGAGAGAATACAGGCGAGGTGTATCTAATACCCGCGGGATTCGTTACTGATTTACTTTCTGTGAAGGGGCTCTCCGCCTTCTTGAAGAATGACCGGACTTATTCTGGTGCCGTCATTCACGATTGGCTATTTGCTCTCGGCGGTGGCGAACGCGAGCGGAAGCGTGCGGAAGCTATATTCTGGGAAGAGTTGCGCGCTAACAAAGTGAGTGTTTTGCGCAGTTTCTTTATTCAGTTCGGAACAGATAAGCTCGGACCGCTCTACTATCAACTGTTTGGGAAAAACTCCCCATTCGGCCGGCGCGATGAAATGCGGTTTGCAACCAAAGATAGCTGCGTCCGCGGCTACCGTTTGAAAAATGGGGATGAACCGTATGTGGTTGGTCGGATCAACCAGTCGCTGGCGCCAAGCAAACGGTGTTCGAATTTTCAGTCTGATTACCCGGCTCATTTTCAAAACTTCGCATCGTCGATAAGAGTCGAAGAGGAACAGTTGATTGAAATTCCGTCAAATCGAATATTTTTGGAGCGCGTTATCAAGAACAAGGACCCAAAAAAGTCGTGTGCGGATTTTTAGTGAAGTGCCGCAGGTTTAGGGCGGATCGCGGTGAGGCAAGGTGCAATTTTCTGCCGAGCTTTTCCAACACAGAAATCTGTTTTGCTGGAAACGGCCTTTGGCATTACACGACATACTAGTATTGGCCGCGCTTCTTTTGGGATTGAAGGGGTAATTGGTATGAGGAGCTTGATTATCGCGTCGCTAGCGACGCTTGCGCTGCTGGGGTGCGCGACAATTAGGGAGCCGGGTGCCGAGGAAACGCCGCCCGATGCTCACGCAATTGACCAGTGTGATCCCGAAACGGCCGAGGCAGAAAACCGCGAGTGCGTTGATGTTTTTTATGGAACCAACCGCCGGAAAATGTTGACAAAAAACGGCGAGGAATGTGACCAGCAAGCTATTCATGACCGCGATTCTGGTTGCGTTGGAAAGACAAAAAGACAAGATCGGAATTACGATAGGAATAAGCTTTATGTCGATATGGGGGATTTGTTCGACATCGCTCCTGATCCCGCTTGTGAGCCCGTACCCAAAAGAACATCAGAAACAAATAAACATAACGCTGCTGATAAACTATATGGTGCGATAACTTATTCGCGCACCCTATGTCATTTGGGCGTTATCAAGGTTTCGGTTCCACTACAAAAGCGGAAGCCTGGTGATAAAATCAAGAAGTTCGATCAGGCCCAATCGGTAAGTGCGAAGCAAGCGGGAAAGAAATTTTGGATTGCTCATCACAAAAGCCTGGATGATAGAGCATTCAAAGACGCGATGAGGCGTGTCATAGAATCGAATGACAATTCTACTGGGCACGCAATTGTTTATATCCACGGATTCAATGTAAAGTTCCGCAATGCTGCATTTCGGACAGCGCAACTGCGTCATGATATGCAGTTCAACGGTCCCGTAATGTTTTATTCCTGGCCCGCAAATGGCTCGACTGTTGACTATCTAAGTGATCAAACAGACGGCGACTTGAGTGTCGATAGCTTAGCAAGCTTTCTAAAATACGCGCATGAGAGTGTGAATCAGAATCCAAAAAAACCAACAAAGCTCCACATCATTGCGCATTCAATGGGAACACGGCTAACGTCCCAAGCCCTTAACAAACTGAATCGATCCCACCCAAGCCTGCGCTTTGGAAAAGTCTCGTACGCGGCGGCGGACATCGACACAAAACTATTTCTTAAATGGATGAAACCTGCGCTACAGAATATCGAGAGTTTAACAATCTATACCTCGAATTTCGATGGCGCGGTTAGAATGGGTAATTTCTTGAGAAGGTTAGATAAGGATACTAGAGGGAAAGAGGGCGAGGACAAGTTTCGCCTTGGGTACTTCAAAAAGGGAGAGTTGCCATTCATTTGGAGTGATCAACGAAAAACAGTGTCAACAATTGATATCTCTTCGGTGCAGCACACCTCTATGTGGGGCTGGCTCGACGTGACAAGATTTTTTGTCGACAATCATTCGATATTTGCGCAGAACTTACTTGTGACCGACGACATTCTCAAAAATATTTGTACGGGCGGCCTACCCAAGCCAGATACGCGGAGTCACTACATGGTGGAGCTCGCAACACCAGCGGGAAGTAACAACACGTACTGGGAATTGGATCCAACGAAAGCTAAACGTTATGATCTTGTTTCTGCGCGAAATGGGTGTCGGAGCTTTCACAAAAGAACTGATGGTTCACAAAATCCGGATTGAAATCATCATAGCCTCAATTCTCAATATGTCTTGGACTGTTCGTTCTCAGTGTACATCGGAACCAATGTGTGCGTACGAAATGTCGTCTGCTGATTGATGGAAGTTACATTTGACATAACCGTATATTGGTCCTGGTAAAGGGTTGTTGTTACCCGTCGTCTCAATGAACCGCATCATCAAAAAATAGTTTGTTGACGATTTTTCCGGGGGATTTGGGGCACAGTTCTGCAGTATGCTGCGGGGCATTCAACAGATCGATGAATCGGACTTTCTGGGCGTAGTCCAAAACCACAAATTTGATTCTCTTGTCCGCGGTGTATCGACATACTATACCTAAACCATACTTTGGTTTGGCGACTTGGTTGAACAATCCTCTCTGGTGAGTGATCGATCCATTAACTGGAGCGTGAACTTGGCTGTCCCAGTGAATTGGAACAACAACCTTCGGGCGCAAAAAACCAATGGTGCTCTCCAAAAATTTTTCGGTATATGCGATATTCGCCGGCTTCACGGCTCCTGATACTCCGAGGAACAATACGTCCACGCGATCTCTAAGGCTATGGATCTCGCCCGAGTCATCACTCAGGTCCTCAAACGTCGTAACGTCCTGGATACCGGCTGTCGTAATAACAAGAGATTTGTATTGGGTTGTGTCGTCTACCTTGAAATCGAGCTCGATATTGTAAACGTCGGCGGCGCCAAATGACAGTGCATTGCGTGGCGTCTTTACGGGCTGGTTTATATTTCCTTGCAGCAAATGTTCGATTGAGGATAACAGACTTTTCCAGTGTACGCCCGAGCGTAACTGTACTTTGAAGCCGGTGGTTTCCAGGAGAAATCTATCGTGCTTTTGTTCGCAAAGGAAACTCGCGGGACACGGCAGAGTACCCAGCTCTCCAGTGGCAGGGCTCAAAGCCGTCCTCACGAATCGCTCATTCATAAACTCATCGATGTTCTTTATTTCAGGATTAGGGTTTTGAAGCAGCCAGCCACGCAGAATGTTTTCTGTTGCCTTAGATCCGAATACAATTGCGTCAGACGTATTGACCACTGCGGCTCCCACATCCATCGCATGGTCATAATGTGAATGAGCCGGAATGATGGCTTCGATCTTCCGTGTTTTTTCTATATATTGGATTTTTGCGCTCACAACTCGAGCGTCACTTTCGATTTTTCCAACGGCCAAGTGAAGCAAGTTCTTTGCTGGAAAACTAAAATACCCGTCAACTAGGATCGACGCCTCTCCATTTGAGAACACCAGATTCGTATTACCTAGGAACTCAACGAGTTGATAGCTTTCACTTTCGGCGTTTTCGGTATCTGACAGAATGAAGTGTTCATAATCTGAACGTGTTATCGTAGCAGTGCAGCCAGCCAACGCTGTACTAAATATCAAAATCATAAACAACATCTTGTTTAAACTTGCTATAGGATTGGTCGTGAGGTGTGTATTAGTGCCGCTTCTCATTTCTCTCCCCAATCAGCGTTTTCTCTGTGACTAACAAATATCAAAAGCATACAAACGATTTGAGTTCCGATATTTTATCGCCAGTATTTTTTTGCGCTGCCATAAAGTTCCCAAGAAACGCAGAACCGCGCCTCGAAACGATTTTCTACAAACGCATGCTTCACCGCCGATGTCAGGCGGCGTTTAGAAAGTACGGGATGCTTTCATTGGATTTCAAGCTGGGCTCTATCGTGATTCACATTGTAGAGCGAATAGGTTTGTAAGTGGCAAAAAATCTAACGGAATTCCGACGGTCACAAAACACTGGTTTGTAAGCCTAACTTATTGATAATAAGATTTTTTGTTAGCCCCTACCTGTCCACCAGCTTTTATCCGGGCATTTTCGAGAAAATTGAGAGCGTGGCGGGTCGTGTTCGTAGGCATACAGGCCGGCCCAGCAATTGTCCTATTGTCGGCTCCTTAGGCGATCCCGCTCTCTATTCGTCATGCAGCAGGCATCGTTTAATGCCGGAGCCTAACAGTGGCCAACATGGTTGGTCATGCCGCAGCCCATCTCAACGGTCATTTGTATTGGCTGGCTCATGGGGTAGTGCGGATTCAACCCAGGTCAATGAAATAGTCTCGACAATCATCAACCTCAATGTAACCAGAGTTTGGTTTCGCGCTAGGAGTGAAGAAATCGCCATTTAACGAATCCCAGAATACATAATCGCCGGGAAGATTATATCCGCCTTCTCCAAACGAACTTACTGCGAAATGCACAACGATTGCGCGTCGATTTGAATTTCCAGTTTCTAAAATAATTGACTTGAGTATTTGATCTGCTTGGTCGCGCCGGTATTGTTCGCCCAGGGCGTATAGCCAATCGTGTACTAAGGAAGCCTCAGGAAAGTCGGCGGGATCGTACAGTAGTCTGGCAAACTTTGGGATGGATGCCATATCGAACACAAAGCCCTCGGGTACGGTAACGAGCTCGTTTGTTTGCTCGAAACAATATTCGTAGGGTGCGTTTAGCGCCCAGAGTTTTCTGCCCTGGCGCTCGCCGACACGTAGAGCTGAAAGCTCAATCAAATCAGGTTGCAATGCTTCTTCTCCGGCGTCTGAAACAGCCAAAGCCTTAAAATTCAAGAGTTCTTCAGAATGCTGCTTGTGCGGAGCATTGAACCAATGATTTGTAAACCGCGTATCGGCTGCTACAAAGACGGCAACAAGCACTGTTGTAAGAATAATTAAAAGTCGCATGATTGACCCCAACCCACTCCGATTTTTAGACCTTAAATTCAATCTGTTCTAATTGAAACAGCGTATCTAGTGCGTCTGCCACTGGCGGCAGATTAACAACTTAATCAGCGGCTTGAGGAAAAATATCCATTCAATTTAGTTTGGGGTTCTATTTTAATTGTGCGTCGCAACGCAAAATACATTTGCTTCGCGGAGATTCTCAAATATGGTAGCTTCGCTGTCTTACGGCAGGTCGATTATCGGGGTATTTCGGGGCGGGGGCTTCAATGAACATTGGTGGTAAATCATCAAGCGAATCCGAGGGGATTGAAAACGGCGGCTCACGATTTGCACCGATATTTGGAGCCCTATCAGTAATCATACTATTGATTTTGGTTGTCTTTATTGCGGATCCTCTTTTTTCGGGCGGCGAAGCTGAAAATCGGACGTTAAATGAAGCATCAGAAGATTCCCATCTGAATTTTTTTATACGATACGGTATCGGTCTAGTAGGAATTACCGCTGCACTTTTCATATTTTTGTTGTCCAGCCGACAAGGCGTCGTTGCCGCAATTGCCTTAGTGGCTGTGATTCTAATTAGTACTCCTTGGTCGAATTATGCTGGCATCAATCCATACGTCGAAACCGCGGTGAAAACTGTGGATGACGCAGATGATGTCGACCCAAGTGCTGCTGTACCGCTGGGGGATCTGGTCAGCGAGGGCGATGATAGCCCGCTTATTTACGCCAATTTGCCACCATTGACACTTCAAGCAGAACCAAAAAGACAGTCATTAAACATCACAGAAAACAATTTGCGTGATCGGTTTAAATTGGAGCTAAAGAAAGGAAACGGCAACCGCCTGATTCAAATAGATGCTTTCAGCTTAGACGAAGCAGATGACCTTCGGTTGCGACTATTCGCCTATTATTCCGACCAGGAACAGCAATGGCAAGAGGCGAGCGAAAATGACGATGGTGGCTACAACGAAAAAGGTGCTCGGTTCTTCTCGTTATTCTTCGAAGGTTACTGGGCAGTAGAACCAACAGCATGGGATTTTCCTGTAAGTGGGCCAGCGTTTATTCAAGCTGTAGACAAAAGCCCGTCGGACGAAACGATTGAAGCTACTGTTGATGCGAGCGAAGAAAATGCGCCATTAACAATCAAGTTCCGACCTGAGCGCGAAGACGACAAGGGTGAATGGCGCTGGATCAGAATCGACGCCACGGATAAGTTATTTGGAAGCAATGTTCGAAAAGGTGTTGCCGAAATTGAAAATTGCGTTGCGATCCAAACTGAAATCGGTTCCGATAATCCTAACTTCGAACCACTGATCGCTCTTTTTTCTGAAGATGATGACGGAAACCTTGACCGATGGCTAATCGACTCGGCTGATTTGAAGGGCGACTTTCGTGTCGAATTCACGCCAGCGGAAATGCCTTGGAGGTCATATTATCTTTATGTTGGACAACAATTGTTCGATTATCCGGAAGCGCCCCAATCGGGTTCTGTTCTCGTTAAGGTGGAAAAACGAAAACTGAATGAAGCTGGCGAATGCCCGTCATCTGTACCTTCAGCCAACGCTTCAAACGATACTGAACGAATGTTGGTTGATTTGGAAAAAGTCACTAAGTCAAACAAATTCGAAAACTTTATTGCTGATTAGCTTCGATCCTTTGCGAGGGAAGTTCATGCTGCACTATCTTGGGCATTGTGAAGGCGTGTTTCGGCGAGGGCTCAATTCGCTTTTCATTTGTTGCGTTGCGCATATTGCAATGTGTGTCTTCGTATCGCCGTCTATTGCAAGCGAAATAGACCATGAGACCATATTAGCGGACAATGCAGAAAGAGCGACGGCGCGAGGGCATTTAATGCGCTTGAACTACGACCTTGGCCGATTCGGACCACAGAATGAAGTCGAGCTTGCTGACGCAATAGAAAATGCTCGCTGGCGGCTGGGATTAACGGGAACTGATTCCGCGCTTTCACAGTTGAACAAAGTTTTGGCGAGCATTCCAAGTGCTAGTGAATTTCCTTGTCCGCCCCAACTGAGGCAGTACAATACCACATCTATGCCGCGCGAAAATTTAGAAACAAAAAGCGCCACCTTAAAATTTACATTACGCGGTCCCTATCCTTCACGCTATTTGATGCAGATTTATGAACGGCTCAACAAGTGCGCGCCGGAATTACTGGCAAGACAAGAACTTATAGTCGACGATGGCGAAGTCGCCTTTGACACTTTAAGGGTACAAGCTGGCATTCCATTGACCCAAGATTTGATCGCAACAGAAATATTTGATTCGATAATTTCAAATCAAAACGAAATTCTGCCAAAAGCGATTGTCGCGCCAGTTGCGAGCCGAGTCTCGGTTATCCCTGATACGAGCTACACTGAAAAATTTAGCCTTACTCATACTAGCAACAGTGGATTGAGGGTTTTTGCCAAAGAGCCAAATGAAGCTGACCTAAGAGCGGCATGCGAAAGACTTGGATACGATTCAGGCTGCGGCGTGAAAACAATTGGGTCTTTGTTTGATGGCGATTCTTCTATCCCAAATAGATACGAACTTGAAGTAGAACATTATCAAATTGAAGCTACCTTTTATGTGCCGGAAGCTATTCGACTGTTGATAGTAAGGGATATCACTCAACATTTGATTGGCATAAATGACGAGCTTCTCAAAAACCAGAGAATCCGACCAGATTTTTGGGCGCCAATAGTGGCCACGCCGCTTCAAGAACATGGAACAATGATTCCCGAAATGCGTGATGAAACTTGTGATGCCGTCCAAGGCACCAGTCACGAGCCAATGGAGACACGCATTTGTTTGGCGGAACGATTTGGCTACCCCTTCGTTGAAGGAGGATCCGCAGATACCGCTTTCAATCTGATAATTGATGGGGCCTTCAATGCAGCGCTAAACGACTCCGAGATTGGCGACACGCTCAGCGCGCTAATATCGCAAAGGAAAATAATCGATAATAGCTGGAAAAAGAGTACAAGCACTTCCACAAGCCTGGAAGCGATGGTCTTTGGCAAAAATCTTGGGTGTGATGCACCCTTTTTTGAAGAACAAATTCGAAATGTAGAGTTTAACACCGCCGATCACGGTTTCGGACGATACGACCCAGGTCACAGTTTATTCATCATGTCACTTATGAATGGGTGCAACCATAAACGCTATAATCGTGCAATTGGCGGGCTATCTTCGTCGAAATCGAGGACTACTATTTCTGAGACATTAAAGGGGGCGATTTTCGTGACTGACTTCTTGCGTCAAGTAGTAGCTCAAGCTGACGACGCATTTGATGCCAACTTGAGCAATCCAGAGGCTGTTAAGCTTTCAATCTCACATTTAGGCGCAAAGCAGACCACAGCAATTACAATTGTCGAGGATACGAGATGCGGCGACATTTCGCAAAGCCAGCTTTTGTGGGAGCAATACAAAAAGTCTCGAAACTCTTTGAAAAACCATCTTATCGAAAATTGGCCGTTAATTATTGTTGCCGCACCGGTTCGTTGCGACAACGCGATTGAGACGTGCCCGTCCGACGATAGAGATGTGTCGCAACGCATTATTCCAATAATCTGCGCATTTAATGTGGAAAATAATGTCTCCTTAGTAGTTGCCTCTACAGAAAGTTGGGACTCAAATCGTGCCTTGCTGCAACACTGGGTACCGAAAAAATTCTCTGAGAAGCTTTTACTTGCGCCAGGCTGTGGATTTTTTGGGATCGATTTGAAGCTTACTGACTCGATTCCGGACACTGTATGGAGAAAACGAGGGTGTGGTTCTTCCTACGCAGCTCCCCTGGTTGGCGCATTTGCTTCTCATATCAACGCAGATAAGACCTGCGGCGAACGGAACGACCTAATTGACCTTTCGTCACTTCGCTCTGCTTCGGATGTAAAATCACACCTTATTGTAACATCAAGTGCGCCTGGACGAAATCAGCCATCTCCATCTCATCCATTGCAATCGCCAAGTGTTGATGATTTGTATGGAGTATTTCATTGGGGGCGGGCATGTTACACAAGTACGAATCCAGAACTTGGAACGATTTGGCTAAATGTGCCAGAAGCAAATGACGTTCCGATGCAACAATATTTAAGGGAATTTACAGGCCCAGAATCTACCAAACCGTGCAAAGAGTTTTCTTGGGGTCAAATTCGTTGCCAAGGTGATTTAGTTTTCGGCAATCTGGATCCAAACGACGTATTAGATCCTGACAATACAAGCACAAACGGTTGGAACAATATCGCGGGCGAAGACTGGGTTGGTTTTCGGAGGCGCGACGGAGATTCAGGCAAATTTGATTCTTTTCATTTTGATAATCTCCCGCGCAGGAATCGAACCCGGATACAAGATCAAAAATTTATCGTGCAGAGTTCTCTTCACACTGCGCCGACGATTGGCAAAATCAGAGATACACCACTCCTCAGCGAATATTGCGACGCGGACAATCTTCCAGCGAGTGCTTCGAATAAGAACGGATGTTTATATGTCTGTCCAGTGAATTCCGAATGTCGGAATTCTAACGAGGCAAGAAAAATTCCAATGAACTTAGTCACGCATATAATACTTCCAAAACGCGATTATAACTCGCGCTCAGAACGTTCAACCGCACGGACTGATAGTTTAAAGTTTTCGGCGTTAAAACATATTTTGGACGATTCTCAGAGATTTTTTGATCGCGGTCGTCAATTTGGGGGCAATTAGAGAGTGCATGATAATTTTGGAATCTTAAAACTTTGCCGCAATGTCCTTGCCATTCTTGCGGGCGTCGTAAACACTGCAGCGGCGCAGCCGCAAGGTATTTCGTATGCCAGCGTTTTCGATAATGAGAATTGGGCGACCACTGATGATCTTTTTAAAGAGCGATTCACGATTGATCGGAACAGAATTGAAAACATAAAAAAAATCGTGTTCGTGCCGCCGCGCAATGGATGCATAAGCAATTACAAAATAAAACCCAATACTCCGTTTGCTGATGCGCTATTCGTCCGCTATGGACTTTACTTTGTTGATAATCCAAGCCTGAATGATGAACTTGTATTTGCTGCAGGTGTTGTTAATAGCGGCCGCAATTGGTCATCGTATCGAGCCCGCGATGTGTGGAGCGTCGAAATCACACCATCGTCGGATGGTGTGGATCAAGAGTCGCAAGAAATCACGCAAGACGATCTGAAGGGATTTGCAATTCTTCCTGGAAGTAAGTTTCATGAGCTTGATGGAGCTCAAAACCCGCCATTTGCTACGCCCATCACTAGAGCGGAGGATCCTTTGTCATTAAGGATTTGCGCAGGTGGCCCGGTTGTAGTCGTTCGATACATACAAACAGTAAACGTCTTGTCGCGCCCACTAGATGCGATTGATCGTTCGATAGACAACCAGCAAAATACGAAACCAAATTATATTCGCCTGGATGACATTGAGTCAGGCTGCACGCCAGAAGAAAGAAACCCTTGTTTCACGCAGTTTCCCGCAGATCAAGAAGTAATAGATGAGTTAACTAATGGTCTTGTTTGGCTGAGCAACGATGAGCTGATAATTGGAGATGGCGGTAACGAAGTTCCCTGTACTGGTTTTTTTGTTGCTCCTCGGCATATTTTGACGGCTCGCCATTGTGCAACGCATATTAGATTTCGAAATCGGAGCGGACGGCGCTGCCCGATGGTTCCAAGCCGCAGCGACGACCACTTTTGCTTTCAACGCGGTTGGCGCCGTCGGGGATCAGAAGATAGTCGTGATCGCAGCCCCGATTTTCAATCTCTGAATACGGTTATTGCCGGGGTAATTGATCCAGTGAATGGTCGTACCCCTCTTGATTATGCAGTCCTACGATTGCGCAGCGATCCGGTAGATGAGCCCACAACTTTCGCGTTACATGATTCGCACATTGCACATAGTACGGCGGTGACTCTGGTGCATTATCCAAATAAGCGAGAGCTTGTATTATCAGCCGACAGCGATTGTGTGGCGTGGCCGAACGACAGCACCTCACCGTTTGACACCAATCGAAACTACAGACGGATATATCGCTACGAGACAGGAAAACTACCGAATACGCTCTTAGTGCACCTTTGCGACGCACAGCAGGGTTCAAGTGGTGCGCCTGTGTTTAGCCGTGACCTTTCGGTGGTGTACGGCATACACGTAGCCGGTTTGTCGCGTAGCCAACGAATTGATTGGGCTGAAAAGCAGGTTGGCAATAGTGCTGTACAGTCGAAGGCGATTTTACGAGACCTTCAAATTGTCGCGGCATGTGGGAGCGGTGAGGGGGCGGTAAACGCACGCGAAATACTGGCAGTACAGAATGTGACTATCGGACGGTGTGGAGTTCAAGAATAGAGGTTTTGGAGGGATAAAATGCGGACCAAAAAACTGATTCAAGGGCTACGTGTTGGGACAGCTTCGCTTCTAGTCTCAAATTCCGCCTTTGCTGCTGATTCAAAACCGGCCTACAATTTTGCCGATGAATTTGCAAATAGCTTAATTAGTGAAAGTAGCAAAGAAAGCAAAGAGCTGAAAGATAACTTTCGTAACGGCTACCGATCAGGAATACTAGAAGAGCGACGCCGTGCGTTGGGTTTCGCAGCATTGTACCCAGGCGCATCCTACAAAGAGCACCGGGAGGATCTGATGGAGTATGTCGGTATTCCTGACGAAACACATTTTCTTTGCTGGCCACAGGCGGAGTACCGTTCTTTAGTAGACCCAATTGCGACTTTCGGCACAATCGGAAAAGGTGTTAAGGGGCGCAATCAACGAAGCGGCCTTAGCGGGCTAAGTTTATTGATGTTTACAGTTTTTGAATCACAGGATGCAGACGCCTGCGCCGGTGACGAAAAAGTTGACTCAAAAAAGTGCAAAGAGACTGCGCAAGAACCGCCGACAGTGCAACGATTGAATTTGCAAAGCAAATCAGTTCGTGAATATTGCGAGACAAGACGCGCAGAAGCCCGTCAAGACAGCGAAACCAAATCACTTACTCCCCCCGAGAGTCGTTTGTGTGACTGTTCGGAGGATTTAGCGTTAGCGGAAGCATACTTCAATCCTGTGAAATATTTGACGTACTTGGATGAAAAATCTGATGGTGCGGAGGAAGGAGTATTTGCGAGCTTCCTTCTGTTTTTTGCGTTTGCAAAAGCCGTTAAAGCGGCAGCGGATAAAGCGGCGGGCGCAATCGCAACGCGCATTGAAGACGCAAAAATTCGCGGGAGAATTGTAGATTACTTGGTTGAGCAACAACCGTCTTTTGATAAATCCGCCGAGCTTGTTCAGGTGCGCATCAACGAGAGGTTTTCTTCAAAGCGAGTTGAATCGGCGCGCGAGTATCTTCTCGAATATTGCGCATATGACGAATTGAATCGGTCGCTAAGCATAAAAATCCAAGACCCGGATCGGATGACTGCCGAAGAGAAAATGCCGCCGTCGACAGGCGCACACGTATGCGAGCATATTAAATGGCAAGTTAACGCAGCAAAAACCAATTCGCAGAAGAAAGCGGCAAGAGACGCAACCGTTGTTGCCGGACTTTCTAATTTGGAATCCTCGGCTTCCAGGCTTATTGATGCAGCTAAGACTTACGATAAGGCGGCTGACCTCACCGGAGATACAATTCCGAAGTTGAAGGAGCGGTATCCAAAGCTTATTGCGGAATTGAAAAATTACAGGAAAAACAAAAATACACCGGCAATTATGCAGCTTTGGGACGCGTTCGTTCTCATCGGTGATACTGCTGAATCAATGGCAACGTTTGAGTCCGAATACGATGCCGCTTACAAAAAACTTGTCGATGAACGGAAAAAATTGCAAGAAGAAGAAAAAAAGAAAGAATAAGCACTTATGCAACCTGTTCGTGGGCAATCGCGCGGTGATCGGTTGTCAAGGCTTCATCTTCGTGTCTATGCATTGAATGAGGTATTGCACTGTCGTGGTGAGGGCCGGTTCCTGTGCGCGCCCTTGAGCTTTGGTATTGCGTGATAATGAACATGGTCTGTGTGTTGTTATTTACGTTCTCAAGAATTGATGCAGTTAATCCTCTTGAAGGCCAACCACCCGAAGTTGGTCCGATGTTCAGGAAATTGGCGTCTATTTGAGTCTAATGTAGCTGAAAATGTCGTCTGGTTAAGCCGCTTCTTCATCTGCTTGCGACAGTATTGTTTGTGTCGCCTTGGCAATTAGAGATCCAGCCGAGTTAGTGACTTGGCGTAAAGGATCATCAGCTAGGTGTGCATAACGCTGAGTCGTGGCAAAGTTTTTGTGACCCAGCAGCTTGCCAATGATGGGCAGGCTTGATCCATTCTCAACGGCGATGCTTGCAAATGAATGTCGCAAATCGTGCAAGCGATATTTTTCGAGTGGCGATCCTTTGCGTAGCTTCGACCAGACCTTTGATGTCCCAGTATAAAAACCATTACCACGAGTCGCCGGAAATATGTATTGGCTATCTTGTGGTCTTGGTTGGGAATTAATGATCTCGCATGCCCATTTGTTCAGTGGGATAGTTTTTTGATGGGTCTTTGAGTCACTAAGACGCAAAAACCCCTTGTCCGGATCAAATTCGGACCATTTCAGCTTCTCAATTTCACCCCGACGTGCGCCGGTTAATATCAACAAATACAATATATTTAAGGCTCGGATATTAGTACCTTTTCGCGCGGCTTCATCCATTGCATTGCCTAGGACACGAAACTCCTCAATTGACAAATAATGCTCAACTTTCTTGTCTTTGTATCTTTTAACCCCTCGAACGGGATTGTTTTCTAGAAGTCCCGCGTCAATAGCGTAACTGAAAATCCCGCCAAGAAGGCCGACTGTTCGAGTGGCAGTCCCTGTGCCACCTGATACTCTGGCGAGGCCATGTTTTTTGGTTTTAATTGTTTGTGCTGTTTTGCCACCTGCAACTTCAGTCATAAACGACGCCACATCGGCCTTTGTGATGTCGCCAATGCGCTTCTTTCCCAAGAGAGGCTTGATATGCCTCGTAATTCGGCCTCGATCTGTCACTATTGTGCTGGGCTTCTTGGTGCCTAGACCGTGCTTGAGATATTTATCGCAAAGTTCGGCAACGGTTAGTTCGCGGCGTTTGAGTTGGGCGGCGTGGGCTGGATCATCCCCATTGGCTACAGCCCCTATTATTCGGCGAGCCTCTTGCCGAGCCTGCTCAACGGTCCAAACGCCGAAATTTCCTTTTGTCACTCTCTTCGTGGGCGCTCGCCTCCCTCGACCAACGCGATATTTGCAGACGAAAGATTTTCTCCCTCCGCGGCAGATTTTGATTCCAAATCCTGATGTCGATTTATCCCATAGAAAGTAGTCGCGATCAGCGGGCTCGGCATTTCTAACCATGGTGATTGTAAGTCTTTCTGACATGGCATTCCTTTCGCTATGTGGAAGCGGAAAGTAACCACATAGTAACCACCACCAGTATCTTTCAAGGGGTGAGTAGGAACCCGCAGGAATAAAAGTTCAACAATTATAATGGATTAGTGAATGTGTGTCTATTGCTAGGAACGTCAGTATACGTATAGGTACTGCCCTCCGAAGGCAGAGGCCAGAGGTTCGAATCCTCTCGGGTCCGCCAGTTTTTGTCTTGCGATTAAAAAGTTCGGGGGATTCGAAAAGCGGCCCGGAAACCGTTCATGCACGACGTTTTTTTAGCATGTCCGCGAGAGACGCGAGATCATCGTCGCTCAATCGAACGCGGGCGATCGGCAGCATGACGCCATTCTCCAGCGCAAGGTGTTGACGAATGTGCTCGGCAAATACGCGCAGTCGCCGTGCGTCATCAGCGCTGAGCATATGGCCCTTGATCCGGCGCAACAGGATTGAAATGACGTCTTCGACGGTGTTTTCGTCTTCGCGGTGTTCTTCGTTCAGCCGTTCGATCAGGGCGTCGATATTGTCTTCCTTCAAGCAGCGCTCGCGAAGAACCGGAAACAGGACGACTTCTTCGTCGCCGATATGCAGGGCAAAGTCGTTTTCCAGAAATTCAATTAGATGTGTCAGCCCCTGTTTTGAATAGTCGCCGTCAGCGATCGCAAGCAGCATCGTCGCCGCTTCGCGCTGCCGCAGATGCTCCGCAAAAATGAAGTCGAGGGGGCTATCGATAAGCTCCGGCGGCATCGGCTCGATGCGCCACAACCCGTCGCCATTCGAACCATCGGAACCGTTCGAATTGGGCGGGTCGTCGTTCCTCCTCGCTTCCGCCATCATTGCTTGTTCCTCAATCAGTACTGAAATCGCAAAGAAGACCAGATTATGTTGCGGTCGGCGAACGCGCCTTCTCCTTCGTAGAGCGCGCCCTTGAACTCCGCAGACCAGTGTTTCCGGAATTTGACAACGAGCCCGGCGTCGAATTCGTGGCCGAAATCGGTGTTTCCAAAATCGCTCTCGAAGTCGTGGTAAGTTGCAAACAGCCTTACGCTGTCAGCATACGGCGGATTTTTCCAGCTATAGATCACCGTTCCATAGATATCTTCAATTCCGGCCGCGGGCGTCGCCAGGAAAACGTCCGCGAAGCCCTGAAACTTGTGCAGTGTCGCCAGCGGCGTTGAAAAGCCGATTGTTCCATCGCCGCCAAGCCGCTCATAGCCGAATTTGGCGCTGAACGGTGCGATGGAAAGCGTAGCCTCGCCGTGGATATAATCTTCGGTGTAATTGACGGGGTTTGCGGCGTAGTCATTCTGCGAAGCATATTCGCCTACAATACCAAGTTTGATGCCCGCATCCTCATCAAGCGCGAAGCTATTTTCATAGCGCACGCCCCATGTAGCCGACGACAGGCCGGGCGCTTCTTCGAGATCGAGCAGAATGCCATATCCTTTGATGGTTCCGAGGGCGCCGGCGTTGTAGGCGGCAGAAATTACATGGCTGTCGCTGTCAAACTCGCCGGCTGGATTATCATCGCCAAAAATTCGGTGCACGCGAGATATGTAAAGATAGTCGACGGTTAGATTGTCGATAATTTTCGACGACAATCGCACTGCATCGAAAGTTTGTTGGTTCTGGCGGAAATCAACGGCGCCGACAAACCTGTGATTGTTGAGGTTGAACCGCTGACGCCCAATGGTAATTGGCGTTTTTTCAATGCCCGTAAACGTCACCTGCGCGCGATTGATTTCCGTTGCGTCGGGATCCGCGATCACCGGAAACTGCGTGCGGCCATTGGTTGTCGAATTGAAGTGATCATCGCCAATGGAGAGTACGTTTTCAAATTCTACGAGGACCTTGAAGTTGAAGAATTCGCCGGTCTCATAGCCGAAGCGCGTGCGAAGCGTATTGGCGTAAGCGTTTTGAGCAAAGCCGTCCTGGTCCTTGTGCTCAAAACGATATCGCACGTCGATGATCGGTTTTCCGTTTTTGATCGCGTCAATTATAGGGGTGGCGCTGGCGTTTTGCCTCTCCGCTGGCGCCGCGGCCTCATCTTGGCCTGTTTGCGACGGCTTATTGGACGGCGCTGCAACAGATGCGTTTGTCGCGCTTTCTGAATATGCCGCTTCATTGGTTGCTTCCGTCTCGCTGACGGTGCCGGAAGCGCACGCAAAGCCGGTGTTGCTCAGTCTGGTGACGAGTTCGTTTGCTTTCTTATCGCAATAATTGACCAGGTTGCGCGAGCGCCACAAGACTTCTTCCGTACCGGTCTCGCTCTTTCGATATCTGACTTCGCATGCGGCGCCGTCAGCGCCCGGCGCGGCGACCGCAACGTGACGGATATCGTCTCCCGATGTGCAAACATGGGATGGGCTGGACGCCATCGCGTGTCCGGTCATGAGCGCTGTCGCCGCCGCGCCCGCCGCTAAAGCTCTTTTTGCGTTACGGTGATTAGTATGGCCAAACTCAACCATTTCTCTTCGCCCCTCTAATTTTGAGCGCTGGCTGGCGCGCTCGCGTTTGACTTTCGTGTTCTGACAAGCTGGTAGCCGCGCCGGCCGAGATACCAGACAGGCGCGCTGAAAACGTGGACAAGGCGTGTGAAGGGAAAGGCAAGAAATATCGTCAGCCCAAGGAACAAATGCGCCTTGAAGATCGGATGCGCTTCAGCCACTAGTTCGGCTGCACCGCCTCGGAATGTGACGATCCGTTGCGCCCAATCCATGAATTTGACCATCTCATGGCCGTCGAGATGCTGCATGGAAACCGGAATGGTTGCGAGGCCGAGCAGCAATTGGACGAATAAAATCAACAAGATGGCTGTATCGCCGAAAGATGACGTGGCGCGAATGCGCGCGTCGAACAGGCGGCGATGAATGAGCAGCAAAATGCCGAGGAGACACATTAAACCCGCCGCGCCGCCTGCAACGATCGCTAGCATTTGCTTGGCGCCATGGGAAATGCCCATCGCATCAAAAACGGCTATCGGCGTGAGGAGACCGACAAGGTGTCCAACGAAAATGATCAGAATGCCGACGTGAAAAAGTATGCTGCCCATGACGAGCTGGCGGCGCCGCAAGAGCTGGCTGGAACCGGAGCGCCAGGAATACTGACCGTGTTCAAAGCGCAGGATCGTGCCGATAACAAAGACAGCGAGGCAAATATAAGGATAAAACCCGAAGAGAAACTGATTGAGGTATCCGACCATTGTTTCAGTTCCTTTCGTTCGCAGCCGGCGCAGTTTCGCCGTCAATGTTCATGCGTCGCAGCATTTCGTCGGCTTTCGGACAGCCTTCCTCGCCGGGACCGAAGATGACGGGTTCATCCTCCCAGGCCGCATCGAGCGCATCGAAGTCATTCGGATCATCGTCGGGTGCGCTGCGAAGTTCGGCGAGGTCTTTCGCATCCGGCGCGGCGGCGGCCATGGTCTCGAGCAACGCGAATATGGGCGCGTAGACTGATTTGCGTTTTGTGAGCCGTTCCTTCAGCGCTGTGATGACAGCCACCGGCTCTGCGAGCAGCGCTCTTGCTTCGCCGTACGGAAGCAAGGAGAGGTACTCCAAGAACAGCGGCAGATAGTCGGGAAGTTCCCGGGCGCCGATTTCAAGTCCGGCCTGCTCGTAAAGCGCTTTTAGGTCAACCATCGCCTGGCCGCGATCGCGCGACTCACCGTGCACATGCTCAAACAAGTGAAGGGAAAGGGAGCGGGTGCGATCAAACAGGAACACATAGCGTTCCTGAAGTTCATAAAGGTCGAGGGACTTCAGGTCGTCGATTAAACGATCCAGTTTGTGGAGCGCCCAAATCGGCCCGTCGATGCCCTCGTGAATAAGAGCGCGAATATCATCGGCGGCTTCCTTATGCTCCGCTGTCGGATAGGAGAGCAGCAAGCTGAAGGCTTTGAATGGGTTTCGCATGTGACGGCTCCTCTCACGCTTTTTCTTTGGCGGGTGACTTGGCAAAAAGACCGGTCCATTGCGGTGCGTTTTGCGGTTCGCCACAGCCTTCGCCAAAACTGAACCCGCAACCGCCGCGAAGGTCATAGGCGTCTTCCGCATACTCGCGGTGCGTTGTGGGAATGACGAAGCGATCTTCGTAATTGGCAATCGCCATCAAACGATACATGTCGTCGATGGCTTCTGCGGTCATGCCGACTTTGCCCGGCAGCGACGCGTCCTCTGCGCCTTCATAGTGCTTCGAGCGCATGTAAGCGCGCATGGCGATGAGTTTCTCAAGCGCCTTTGCGACCGGCTCTTCGTCGCCGGCGGTCAGGAGATTGGCGAGATATTTGAGCGGAATGCGCAAGTTCCGCACATTCGGCATCGCGCCCTTGTCGCCAAAGGCGCCGGCTTCAGCCATGGATTGAATTGGCGATAATGGCGGCACGTACCAGACCATGGGAAGCGTGCGGTACTCAGGATGCAACGGAAACGCGATTTTCCACTGCATGGCCATTTTCCAGATTGGCGATTTCTTTGCAGCGTCGAGCCAAGCCTCCGGCACGCCGTCCGCCAACGCCTGCTCCTGCACCTTCGGATCGTTGGGATCGAGGAAAATGTCGAGATGACTTTCGTAAAGGTCGGTTTCTTTCTCAACGCTTGCGGCGTTTTCGATCCGATCCGCGTCGTAAAGGACAACGCCGAGATAACGGATGCGCCCGACGCAGGTCTCCGAACAAATCGTCGGTTGCCCTGCTTCCAGTCGCGGATAGCAGAGAATGCATTTTTCCGATTTGCCGGTGTTCCAGTTGTAATAGATCTTCTTGTAAGGACAGCCGGAAACGCACATGCGCCAGCCGCGACACTTGTTCTGGTCGATCAGAACGACGCCGTCTTCCTCGCGTTTGTAAATGGCGCCGGAGGGGCAAACCGCGACACACGCGGGATTGAGGCAATGCTCGCAAAGCCGCGGCAAGTACATCATGAAGGTGTTTTCAAACTGTCCGTAAATTTCCTTTTGAACATTCTCGAAATTGTAGTCTTCAGAACGTTTTGAAAATTCTCCGCCCAAAATCTCTTCCCAGTTGGGTCCTTTGTGGATTTTTTCCATGCGTTCGCCGGTGATGGCTGAACGCGGGCGGGCCGTGGGCGAGGCCTTCATCTGCGGCGCTTTTTGAAGATGTTCATAGTCGAACGTAAACGGCTCGTAATAGTCGTCGATTTCAGGAAGGTCCGGATTGGCGAATATCTTCGCGAGTACGCCGAGCTTGCCGCCCATTTTTGGCTGCAGCTTGCCGTTCTTCTTGCGCTCCCAGCCGCCGTTCCAGCGGGCCTGGTCTTCCCAATTGTCGGGATAGCCAATGCCGGGCTTTGTTTCGACATTGTTGAACCACGCATATTCAACCCCTTCGCGATTGGTCCAGACGTTTTTGCAAGTCACCGAGCAGGTGTGACACCCGATGCATTTGTCGAGATTGAGGATCATGGAAATTTGTGCGCGGATTTTCATGAGAGCGCCTCCGCGGTTTTCGCCGGCTCATCGAGCCAGTCGACCTTGTTCATCTTTCGGACAATAACGAACTCGTCGCGATTGGAACCGACGGTGCCGTAATAGTTGAAGCCATATGCTTGTTGCGCGTAGCCGCCGATCATGTGCGTAGGCTTCAAAACCGCGCGGGTGACGGAGTTGTGGATGCCGCCGCGCTGGCCGGTGACTTCAGAGCCCGGCACATTCACGATTTTTTCCTGGGCGTGATACATCATGATCATGCCCGGTTTGACACGTTGGGAGACAACCGCCCGCGCCGTCAGCGCGCCGTTTGTGTTGTAGGCTTCGACCCAGTCATTATCGACAATGCCTGCTTCTCGCGCGTCGTCTTCAGAGAGCCAGACGATCGGTCCGCCGCGTGAGAGCGTCAGCATTAAAAGATTATCTGTATAGGTTGAGTGAATGCCCCATTTCTGGTGCGGCGTAATGAAATTGAGGACAATCTGCTTTTCGCCGTTTGATTTGGAATTTATAATCGGCGTGATGGTTTTCGTATCTATAGGCGGGCGATAAACGCAGAGCGTTTCGCCGAAAGCCCGCATCCACAAATGATCCTGATAGAGCTGTTGGCGCCCCGTTAGCGTGCGCCAGGGGATGAGCTCATGCACATTTGTGTAGCCGGCGTTGTAGCAGACTTTTTCCGACTCCAGTCCGGACCAGGTGGGCGATGAAATAATTTTCCGCGGTTGTGAGACGACATCGCGGAAGCGAATTTTTTCATCCTCCTTGGGCAGAGCGAGATGCTCGTGTTCGCGGCCCGTTGTTTTTCCGAGTGCCTCCCAGGCTTTAACGGCGACTTCGCCGTTCGTTTCAGGGGCCAGCATCAAGATCACCTCTGTCGCATCGATATCGCTATCAATGCGCGCCATGCCCTTTGTCGGGCCCTCTTCGGTCACAACGCCGTTCAGCGCTTTTAAGTGTTCAACCTCGTGCTCTGTGTTCCACGAAATGCCTTTGCCCCCATTACCGATTTTGGTCATCAAGGGGCCGAGGGCGGTAAACCGTTTATAGAGGTTGGGATAATCGCGCTCGACGACTGCGACCGCCGGCATGGTCTTGCCGGGGAGCGCTTCGACGTCGCCGTTCTTCCAGTCTTTGACGTCGAACGGTTGTGCAAGTTCGCCGGGCGTGTCGTGAAGGATCGGCGTCAGGACGACGTCTTTCTCAACGCCCAACACCTCCGGCGCGACGTCCGAGAACGACTTCGCAATGCCTTTGAAGATTTCCCAGTCGCTCCTGCAATCCCAAAGAGGATCAACCGCGCCCGTGAGCGGGTGAATAAAGGGGTGCATATCCGACGTGTTGAGATCGTTCTTCTCGTACCATGTCGCCGTTGGCAGGGCGATGTCGGAGTACACGCAGGTTGTCGACATGCGAAAGTCGATTGTAACGAGAAGGTCGAGCTTTCCTTCAGGCGCTTCATCATGCCAGGCGATTTCTTCCGGCTTTTCCCCGCCTTCCTCGCCGAGGTCTTTGCCTTGAACGCCATGGGACGTTCCGAGCAGGTGCTTCAGGAAGTATTCGTGTCCCTTGCCCGAGGATCCGAGAAGGTTAGATCGCCAGACAAAGAGATTGCGCGGCCAGTTCGCCGGATCGTCCGGGTCTTCGCAGGACATTTTGAGCCCGCCGGACTTTAGTTCGCGCGCGATATAGTCTTTTGCCTCAATGCCAGCCGCCGCCGCCTCTTTCGAAACTTCCAGAGGATTGCGTTGCAGCTGAGGTGCGGAAGGAAGCCATCCCATGCGCTCTGCACGGGCGTTGAAGTCGATGAGCGAACCACTCCAATTGCCTTCAGGCGCGAGCGGCGACAGAATCTCGTTGAGGCCGAGGGTTTCGTAGCGCCATTGGTCCGTATGCGCATACCAAAACGAAGTTGAATTCATGTGCCGGGGCGGGCGGCCCCAGTCGAGCCCGAAAGCAAGCGGCAGCCATCCGGTTTGCGGCCGCAGTTTTTCCTGACCGACATAGTGGCACCAGCCGCCGCCGGACTTGCCGATGCAACCGCACATAACCAGCATGTTGATGATGCCGCGGTAGTTCATGTCCATGTGGTACCAGTGGTTCAGACCGGCCCCGAGAATGACCATGGATTTGCCGCGTGTCTTTTCCGCGTTGTCGGCAAAAGCGCGCGCCACGGCGACAACCTTGTCCTGGGGCACGCCGGTAATTTTTTCCTGCCAGGCCGGCGTATAGGGAACGTCTTCATCATAGGAAGAAGCAACCCATTCGCCGCCAAGCTGGCGGTCTAATCCGTAATTAGCGCACAGGAGATCAAACACGGTTGCGACAAACGTCTCGCCCTCTTTGAGGTTGAGACGCTTTACCGGGACCGCGCGCTCCAGAATGTCTGGATGATCGGTGCCGTGGAAATAGTCGTGCTCGCGATTGCCGAAATAGGGAAAGGCGACATTGATCACTTCGTCGCGCTTGTCGATCAGCGAAATTGCTAGTTCTGTGTCTTCTCCTTCAGCGGATTTTTCTTCGAGATTCCATTTGCCTTGCTCGCCCCACCGAAACCCGATGGAGCCGTTTGGGGTAACGACTTTCCCGCTGCGCTCATCAATTGCGACCGTTTTCCATTCGGGATTGTTTTCTTCCTGGAGAGACTGGTCGAAGTCAGACGCGCGCAAAAGCCTGTCCGGCGCCAACCGCCCGTCTTTTTGGACGAGGCGCACCAGCATCGGAAAGTCGGTGTATTTGCGGGCGTATTCCTGAAAGTAAGGCGCCTGACGATCGAGATAGAACTCGCGCAAAATGACGTGGCCGAAGGCCATGGCGAGCGCCGCGTCTGTGCCTTGTTTCGGCGACAACCACATGTCGCCAAACTTCGATGCTTCGCTGTAGTCAGGACAGATAACAACGCTCTTGGCGCCTTTGTATCGAACTTCCGTATAGAAATGAGCGTCGGGCGTGCGCGTTTGCGGCACGTTCGATCCCCAAAGCATGAGAAAACCGGAATTGTACCAGTCCGCGCTTTCAGGAACGTCAGTTTGTTCGCCCCACGTCATGGGACTTGCCGGCGGCAGGTCGCAATACCAGTCGTAGAAACTCATGCAGACGCCGCCCATCAGCGACAGATAGCGCGAGCCAGCCGCGTAAGAGACCATGGACATTGCCGGGATGGGCGAGAAACCAATCACGCGATCCGGGCCATGTTTTTTTGCGGTATAGGCGTTCGCCGACGCGATGATTTCGTTAACTTCGTTCCACTCGGCGCGAACGAAACCGCCAAGCCCGCGTTGTTTGACGTATGAGTCGCGGGTTTTCTTGTTCTCAACAATTGATGCCCAGGCCGCGACCGGCGTTTGCAGCACGCGCGCTTCCCGCCACGCTTTTAAAAGATGGCTGCGAATAAGCGGGTGCTTGAGGCGATTGCCGCTGTAAAGATACCAACTGTATGAAGCGCCGCGGGAGCATCCGCGCGGCTCATGGTTTGGCAAGTCCGGTCGCGTTCTCGGGTAATCTGTTTGCTGGGTTTCCCAGGTGACGATCCCGCCTTTGACATAGATTTTCCAGCTGCACGAACCTGTACAGTTCGCGCCATGGGTCGAACGCACCACTTTGTCGTGTTGCCAACGCTTCCGATAGGCGTCCTCCCAGGTGCGGTCTTCGCTCGTCGCGACGCCGTGACCGTTCGAAAACTCGCCAACACGGTTCTTAAAGTAAGTCAGTCGATCAAGAATGTGGCTCATTTTTAGTTTCCTGTCAGTTCTCGCAGCCCGGAGCGCCGTTCAAGCTAGGGGTTTTTCACATACGCGTTCTTACGCAGATAGAACCACCAATTAATCAGAATACAGATTGTATAGAAGACGGCGAAACCATAGAGCGCGTATTCCGGCGTCGTTGCTTTGATCTGCTCGCCGAACACCTTTGGAATGATAAATGCGCCATAGGCGGCGACAGCCGATGTCCAGCCAAGCACAGGGCCTGCCTGTTCTTTGTCAAAGACAATAGCGATGGTGCGAAAGGTTGATCCGTTGCCGATGCCTGTCGCCGCAAAAAGAATGAGGAACAAGACCAGAAACGGCACGAAGTAATCTTCAGGCGTCGAAGACGCATATGCTTGCTTCATGAAGTAAGCAACGCCGAGCGCACTCGCGACCATGACGACGGAGATGATTTGAGTAACTTTGGCGCCGCCGATGCGATCGGAAATCATGCCGCCAATGGGCCGGATCAGCGCGCCGATGAACGGGCCCGTCCATGCAAACATAAGCGCGCTCGGTCCGTTTGGATTTATGGTGTCGTGCGTCATGACGCCGTCTACAGCGATATGTTGGAAGCCAAAGATGACTTTGATGGCCAGTCCGAATGCAGCGGCGTAGCCGATGAATGAACCGAAGGTCATCGTGTAGATGACGGTCATCGCCCAGGTGTGCTTGTTGTTAAAGATTTGGTACTGGTGCTGCAGGCTCTTGCGGATCGGTCCGGGTATGAGCTTCAGCGCATAGACTGTCGCCGCGATGACGAGCGGCAATACAATCCATTTCGATATGTTCCAGCCCGAGCCGCCTGCATCGGCGGGCAGCATCAACCAAAGACCTGCGGACGCGGTGATAAGTCCAATCGCCAACATGCCGATGATTTTCGAAAAGGCGGCAAAAGGCGATCCGATATTCGGCGAAACATGTTCGTCGACGATGTTGTTCATGCCGAACCAGGCAGTGATCACGATGGGAACCAGTATCGCGACCCAAATGAACCCGGCGTTGTGGAGATAGGTTTGCGTGCCGGCGGGGATCTTACCGATGAGCGTGCCCGATGTTTGTTCAAGCACCATAGGCGTGCCGCCGAAGATCGCGGCCGTCATGACGAGCGGAATGAGTATCTGCATGGTCGTGACGCCGAAGTTGCCAAGTCCGGCATTCATTCCAAGCGAATAGCCCGCCATCTTTTTCGGGAAGAAGAAGCTTATATTCGACATGGAAGAGGCGAAGTTGCCGCCGCCGAAGCCGGATAGCAGCGCCATTGCTTGGAATTGCCAAAGCGGCGTTTCCGGGTTTTGCAACAACACGCCGGTGCCGGCGGCGGGAATGATCAGCAGCGCCGTCGTCAGAAAGATGGTGTTTCGCCCGCCCGCCATGCGAATGAAAAACGTCGATGGGATGCGCAATGTCGCGCCCGTCAATCCGGCAATTGACGCCAGCGTAAAGAGTTCGGCCTGGCTGAAATCAAATCCCAGATTGATCATCTGGACGGTAATGATTCCCCAATAAAGCCACACGGCGAAGCCGCACAGCAGAGCCGGGATTGAGATCCAGAGGTTTCGCGTTGCAATGGCTTTTCCCGTTGAGGCCCATTGCGCTTCGTCCTCTGGATTCCAGTTTCGGAGATCTTGTCCCATGATGCGCTGCTCTCTTTAGCTTGCGGTCGCCGGTGCTGAGCCCGGTTTGACGGTTGAACGATCTGGTCCAGAGGATCCTTGAAGCGGAGCCGTGAAGTGCGGCTCCATGCCTTCCATTTCGGGAAGCTCCGGAACCTGGCGTTCGCCGAGCAGGCGCGCTTCCATGCGCTTGATGGCGAAATGCATCCAGATGAGCGCGCAGCCAACGAGGAGGAACAGCAACATGAAGCAGCTCGTCCATACGCCGATCACGTCGTTCATGATGCCGAAGCAAATTGGAAGAATAAATCCGCCAAGCCCGCCGATCATTCCTACAAGGCCGCCAACGGAGCCAACATGGTCCGGGTAGTAAACGGGAATATGTTTGTATACGGCCGCCTTGCCGAGCGACATGAAGAAGCCCAGCAGTATCGTCAGCGTGACGAATACGGGCAGGTTGATCGTGATGTTAAAGGCAATCGGACCGTCTATCCCCTGAACAGTATAATCCGTGGCCGGATAGCTTAAGAAGAAACAGATCGCGACGCAGGACGTAAACGTCCAGTACATGACTGAGCGCGCGCCGAACCGATCGGACATCCAGCCGCCAAGAGCGCGGAAGATGCTGCCCGGCAACGCATACGCCGCCGCCAGCATGCCGGCTGTTTTGATATCAAGGCCGTAGACGCCCACATAGTAGCGCGGCAGCCAAAGGGCCAGGGCGACAAAAGCGCCGAACACGAAGAAATAGTAAAGCGAGAAGCGCCACACCTGGAGGTTTTTGAGCGGCTCAAGCTGCATCAGGGCGCCGCGCGGTTTTTCACCTTTCGCTTTCCGTTCCAAAGTCGCAGGGTCTTCCTTTGTGAAAAGGAAAAACGCGATAGCAGTGGCGAAAAGTATGAGAGCGTAGACCTGTGCAGTCTTTTCCCAGCCAACAGCGACGAGGAGGAATGGCGCGCCAAAGTTTGTAACCGCGGCGCCTACGTTGCCCATGCCGAAAATGCCGAGCGCGGTCCCCTGGCGTTCCTTGTCGTACCACTTCGAGGTGTATGCGATGCCAACTGCAAAGGAACCGCCGGCAAGACCGACGCCGAGGGCGGCGATAAGAAACATCGGATAGGTCGAAACCGTCGAAAGCAGAAACACGGCGATCGACGTGAGCAGCATGACAATGGTGAAGACGCGTCGCCCGCCAAACTGATCGGTCCAAATGCCGAGAAAAATCCGACTGAGAGATCCGGTGAGCACCGGCGTTGCGACAAGAATGCCGAATTCCGTATCGGAAAGACCCAAGTCCTGTTTGATTCTGACGCCGATGATCGAGAAGATCGTCCAAACGGCAAAGCACACCGTAAATGCGAATGTGCTTGCGCCCAGCGCTCTTGTCTGTTGACCCGGTGTTACGCCTTCAAGCTGATGCATCGCTCCACCTCGTTGCGTTGAATGGGAACTCAACCTGCCTGCAGTAGTGGTAGGGAATGGAGCGCAATTAAATCCGGCGTCTCGTCACGGATCGCGCGTTTGTGGTTAAGGTATCGCCCGCTCAGCGATCCGCGCGCCCGGAATTTACTAGCCCCTATTGCTCCTTGACATTTATCAAGACAGAGGGGCAAAAAACATCAAAACAAGCCCGGCGCCGTAACTCTCAGGAGCAGAATTTGCGCAGTGAAGACAGGCAGATCGTTCGCGAACTCGATCTCTTTCGCGATATGGACGAAGAGCGCTTCGATGGTCTCCTGAACGCCGCGTTTTTGCAGCGATTTCCTGAGCGCGTCGTCCTCATTGAAGAGGGCGATCCCGCTGATTTTCTGCATGTCGTCATCAAAGGCACCGTCGAGCTCTACGCAACGCTCGACAATCGAGAAAGCACAATGACCGTGCTGGCGCCCGTCTCGACATTCATACTGGCGGCGGTGTTGAAGGATGCCGTTTACTTGATGTCGGCGCGCACAAGAACGCCGTCGCGCATATTGATGATCCCGTCCCAAAACGTTCGCAACGCTATGGCTGAAGACGACGCATTTGCGCGCTCGATCGTCGTGGAGCTCGCAACTTGTTATCGCGGCGTTGTCCGCAACCAGAAAAACCTGAAGCTGCGCACAGGCGTTGAGCGTCTTGCAAGCTATCTCGCACATCAACATGTGCGCCAAGGCGCCAATGGAAAGTTATCCTTGCCAATCGACAAGAAAACTCTGGCGTCGATGTTGGGCATGTCGCCGGAAAACCTGTCGCGTGCTTTTTCAATGCTGCGCCAAAGCGGCGTTAGCGTTGACGGGCCCCAAATTACCGTAGAATCTGCCGAGGCATTGATGAAGGTTGCGCGTTATGCGCCGCTCATCGACAGGATTTCGAAGGACGCTTTTGCTTCCAGTAAATAAGGCGGGACCATGAAGCGTCGCGGAGACGTTTCGCGCCGCTGTTACTTCATCGCGTTACGGGCAACTTCATCATGCATGAGATTCAATTAGACCTCATAGACCAGATAAAATTAGGAACTGTTCTTGGTGAAGGCGTCACATGGGACGGCCGCACCGGTGATGTTCTGTTTACGGATGTTCAAGGCAAGCGTTTTCATCGCTACAACTTGTCATCGAAAACCCTGGACAGTACTGTTCTTGACGAAAGGCTCACTGCGTTCGGGCTGACGCGCGACGCGGAGTGGTTGATCGCCGCATTTGAAAGTGGATTTGCCTGGTTTCACGCCCGCGACAATGTCATCCACTGGCTTGAAAGGCCGGAGGCGGATGACACGGGAAGGCGGTTCAATGACGGCCGCGTCGGGCCGGATGGACGGTTCTGGTGCGGTACCATGATCGAGGACGCAAAAAAAGCAGCCGGCGTTAAGGGGCGATTGTTTCGTCTCGATCCCGACGGCGCGGTGACGCCCGCACTGAACGACATCGTGATTTCAAATTCGCTCTCCTGGTCGCCCGACGGTGCTACGATGTACTTCGCCGATTCGCCGGCGCGGGTGATTTGGGCGTTCGACTACGAACAAGAAAGCGGCGCGATTTCCAACAAGCGAATTTTTGCGGAGACGCCGGAGGGGATTTACCCCGACGGGGCCGCAGTCGACGCCGACGGATTTTTATGGAGTGCGCAATGGGGCGGCGCCCGGGTTGCGCGCTATGCGCCGGATGGGCGTGAGGCGGCGATTGTTCCTGTTCCCGTGTCGCAGCCTTCCTGTGTCGAATTCGGCGGCGAAGATCTTGACCTCTTGCTGGTCACCACCGCGCAGGAAAGTCTGTCGGCGCAAGCGCTTGCAAAGGAACCGGGCGCCGGCGACGTTTTCATCTACAAGACGCCGGTTAAGGGAGCGCCGTCTCCCATATTCGGCGCCGAGCCGCCCAAACCATAAGCGCGGCGACGATGGGGCGGCGCGTCTCGACATAGCCGGTGAATAACGCAAATAATTCAATCGCCAGGCAAGGAATGGAAATGAGCGGACTGCTGGACCAGAAAACCGTGATCGTCACCGGCGGATCGGCAGGCATTGGCGCGGCGATTTGCGACGCCGTGGTCGCCGAAGGGGGCAATGTCCTCATTCACGGTCGTCGCGACAAGGCGATGGCCGCCCAAGCTGCGCAATATGGCAAGCGCGGCGCCTATGTCACCGCCGATCTTGGCGATGAGGGTGCGCCGCAAACAGTCTTTGATGCGGCGCTTTCCGCCTTCGGGTCGGTCGACGGTCTGGTCAACAATGCGGCGACCTTCCCGCGTAGCGATATTGAAACAGACATCCTCGATCAGTTCGACCCGATTTTTCATGTCAATGTGCGCGCGCCATTGATGCTCTCTCAATTGTTTGCGCGCCACTGCAAGGCGCGCGGCGCCGCCGGGTCAATCGTCAATATCGGCTCCATCAACGCCTATTGCGGCGCGCCGTTCATACTCCTTTATTCCATGACAAAAGGCGCGCTGATGACCATGACGCGCAATCTTGGCGACACATTAGGCGTCGACAAAATTCGCGTTAACCAGCTCAACGCAGGCTGGACCTATACGGACGGGGAAATCGAAATTCAGCGACAGGCGGGCGCGCCGGACGACTGGCATGAGAAAGTCGGCAAAACCGCCGCGCCGTCGGGAAAATTGTTGCAGCCTGCTGACGTCGCTAATCATGCTGTCTTCTGGCTGTCGGAAAAATCCTCGCCGGTTTCGGGAACGGTGCTGGAAGTCGAACAGTTCCCGGTGATCGGACGCAATCGCGACAGCGGCTGAACCCTGCGGTCCATCCCGGGATAGCGCCTCGCGTCGGCGCCGCGCAGTGGAATTTCACCCATAAATTGTATCCGTTGAGTCGATTCTTCTTTTTCCGAATCACACCGACCAGATGCCGATGACAAATTGACTTCTGTTAGCGGGGCGCAGAATCAGGGCTAATATTATCCCCATACTTGTTTGCAGTCTGCGATAGAGGTAACTAGCGGCTCATCAAGGGGGAAGGACGTGCGTCAAAGCAAAAGGATCGCCACTTTTTCCGGCGCGACGCTGGCTGTGCTTGTTGCGCTGGCGTTTGGCCTGTCGAATCGTTCGCCGAGCTACGCACAAGCGAGCAATGAAACGGACGACGCCCTTCTGAGCGAAGAAGATCTGACCGCCGGCGGCCTGCTGAGCGATGACCTTTCAACAGAAGATTTGCTTTCAGAAGATGATGATGAGCCGGAGACGGATGCAGCGCCGGCCCCTCGCGATGAAGCGGCGGAGGCTCACCTGGCGCTGTTTGCGGAGAATCGCTATCCGTCGGCCAATACCTGCAAAGTCTGCCATGAGGACCATTATCGCGAATGGTCGGTCTCACAGCACGCCTATGCCCAGCTCAGCCCCATCTATATGGCGATGCAAAACCGCATCAATCAATTGAGCAATGGCACTAACGGCGATTTTTGCATTCGATGCCACAACCAGGTGGGCATGAACATCGGCGAGTCACCCTACCAGTCTAACCTTACGCGGCATCCGACCTCTCGTGAAGGCATTACATGCGTTGTCTGTCACCGGATTGAACAGGCATACGGCAAAGTTTCCGGACGGATTGCGTTGGTTGAAGGCGATCTGTTGACCGGCGTTTACGGACCGACAGGCAATGAAGAACTGAACCGCGTTCTGGACAATCGCAACGAGTACCGCGTCGTTACCGAGCCAGGCGAGCCCGGCCGACAGATCCACACCGAAATCGGTCATTTCCCGCAGATTCAGACGCCGCAATTTTGCGGCTCTTGCCACGACGTCAATTTGTTCAATGGTTTCCGGCTGGAAGAAGCGTTTTCGGAATACAAAAACTCGCCGGCGGCCGCACGGGGCGAGACCTGCCAGGATTGCCACATGGCCTCGGTGCAGGGCGCCGTTTCCGAATACAAGGTCGGACCGGCCGCCGTCGTCGGGGACGTGCCCACAAAGCCGCGCAAGTTGACCAATCACTTTTTTGCCGGACCGGATTATTCGGTCATCCACCCCGGCATCTTTCCGCATAACGCCGACGCCGCCGAACTGGCGACGCTGGAGGAATGGCTGCAATTCGACGTTGAAGCCGGTTGGGGTACGGACGAGTTTGAGGACAATGCGCCTGACGGCTATCAATTCCCTGATCGCTGGCGCTCCATTGACGACCGCTATGATGCCCGCGCGATTATTGAAGACCAGCATGAATTGCTCGACTGGGCGAAAGCCAAGCGTCTTGAGGTGTTGCGCAACGGTTATGCGATGGGCGATCTCAAGGTGCGCAAAAAAAGCGCCAAACGCCTGGTGTTTGAAATCCCGGTCAGCAATGCGACCGACGGGCATAATGTGCCGACGGGTTTCGACGCCGAACGCTTGTTGTGGCTCGAAGTGACAGTTAGAAATCAGGCTGGCGACGTAATCTTCAAATCAGGCGATCTCGATCCCAATGGCGACTTGCGCGATCTCCATTCACTTTATGTGCACAACGGCAAAATCGAGCGCGACAAGTTTCTGTTCAATCTGCAATCGAAGTTTTTAACGCGCAACCTGCGCGGCGGAGAGCGCGAGCAGGTTCTGGCGGTCAATTATTCCGCGGATTCAGTGCCGTTTGTGCGCCCGTTTACGCGCTCTCTTATGCTCACCGGTCAGCCGGCGGGCGCGCGAAAGCATCGGCGGACGATCCCCCCGCTCGCAACCCGGATTGCAAAATACAAGGTGAGCAAAGCGCAATTGGCGGGCGCTTCGCGCGTCACCATCGATTACAAACTGAAATCCGCCGCCGTGCCGGTCAATCTGGTGCATGAAATTTCGCCGGTCGGGTTCGACTTCGGCATGTCCGCGCGCGAGGTGGCCGACAATCTCGTGGCGAATCACCAGGTCATCTGGGAAAAACAAGCAACCGTCGACCTTTGAGGGAACTTCGGGGAACGCCGATCATGGATCACGGAAAAACCCAATGGCTCGGGATCGGCGCTGCAGTTTGCAGCCTGGGCTTTTCCGCCACGGCGAGCGCCGGCATCTATCTCGGCGAAGACCTCCCGGACGAGCCAAGCGACTATTTGTCGGATGAGGAATTGCCTTCGAGAAACGGCCCCATCGTAGAAGCTGGGCCGAAATTTCTGAGTACAGGAAATATATCTTCAGGCATCACTCTGCCCACCGGCGCAGTCTGGACGCCTTCTTTGTGGGTCTATGGCACGTTTCGCTCGGCGGTCCAGGCCTATGAGGACGACAATGGCGCAACCGTTTCAGAATGGGCCAACCGTCTTGATTTGTTCGCCAACCTTCAGCTCAGCGGCACCGAACGCATTCTCTTTGGCGTGACGCCGCTTCATGACCGCGATACCGGGCGATTTTCCGGCTATGTGTTCACGCCGGACAGTCAGGAAGGTTTCGTCGACGAACTGAACTTCGAGGTTGATACGCTGTTCTTCGAAGGCGATCTTGCGGAGATTTTTCCCAACATCGATGTATTCGATCGTTCAATGAACGATGTCGGTTTCACCGTCGGGCGCCAGAACGTCATTTTTGGCGACGGCTTCATCGTCAACGACAATATGGACGGCTTCGGTCTCAGCAAAAATAACATTCGTTTCAAAAACAACCCGCATATCGTCAACTGGCGAACCAGTTTTTTCTTCGGCTTTAACGGCGTTAACCGGAACGATAATCAGGAAGACGACGACAGCAAGTTTTACGGCTGGTTCAACCAGGTAGATACGGTAAACACCACATATAATCTCGACGTCGCCTATGTCAGCTCAGACACGGCCGGCGACCTGATCAATGTAGGGCTTGATGCGACCCGCCGGATTGGCAAAACCAACGCCACGTTCCGCGCCGCCTATTCCAACGCGCTCGACGGCGTTACGGCGCAATCGGACAACGGCTTGCTTCTCTTTATGGAGCTGTCGTGGATCCCAAAACGCACCCATGACAATCTCTACGTTAATGGCTTTGTCGGGATCGACAATTTCACTTCAGCGGCGCGAGGCCCGCTCACCGGCGGCCCCCTCGGACGCACGGGACTTTTATTTGCCGCGCAAGGCATCGGGACCTTCCCGTCGCCGCTCAGCAACAGGACAAACGAGGCGGCCGGGGCAGCGGTCGGGTATCAGCGATTTTCAAAAGATCGCCGCACGCAAATAACACTCGAAGCCGGGGCGCGTTTTGAAACTGGCAACACTATTCCTGATTTAGATAACGAATATGGCGTGGGGCTTCGCGCTCAACGAGCGATCGGCAATCGCACGTTTCTGCAGCTGGATGCGTTTGTCGCAAAACGTGAAAGCGATGATCCAACGACCGGCGCCCGTCTCGAGTTGCAGGCGAAACTGTAAGAGCGATGCGCGCTCTGGTTGCGCCGGCGGCCTTCAAATCGCCCTAGTCATCAGCAAAGAGTCGCCCATCGTTTAGGAGAGACGAATTCGCGCAAGTAAGGCGTGTTGAGATCGATGCGGCGCCGGAATAAATCTTGCTCGGAAGGTCCGGGAGTGGTGAGAGCGCCTGGACCGCCGAATATGGTTAAGGCGCCGCTTGCCGTCCGGTCCGACTTGTCTTACGGCTTTGTAATCAAGTAGAACTCGATCGCTTTGAGTTCGACGTCAAAAGGGGGAAGGTGTCCGCGCCGTCAAGCCGTGCGGGCGTCTACTGTTCGGCTAATGCGTTACAAAAACAATAGCTTGCCAGGCTTGATCGGGGCTCCCGCAGCGACTTCATCGGACGCGTCAGGCAACCTGCAACACCGTGACGTACTGAGCCTTTTCCTTTTTGCCGCAATTCTGTTGGTCTCAGCGTTTGGCGTCGGGTCAGTTTCCGCAGCGGAATACCGGCTGGATCCCGCCAAAGTGGAAGGGCCGGACGCCTGCGGCGAATGCCACAAGCAAACGATCAAGGCGTGGAAAGAGACCCATCACTCACGGACATTCAAGGAATTGCCGCGCAGTGAAGATGCGCGCGCCATCGCAGACAAGTTGGGCATCAAGCGCATCAAGTCGGAAAGCGAGTGCCTTGCCTGCCACTTTACCGTGGCGATGGACGAGGCCATGCCGGCGCCTGTTTCCGGCATTTCCTGCGAGTCCTGTCATAGCGCCGGCGCTGACTGGATCGACATCCACAGCGATTTTGGCGGGAAAGACGTAAAGGCCGAAGACGAAACGCCGGAACACAAAATCAAACGACTGGCCGACTCCGACGCCGCCGGCATGATCCGGCCGGCGAACCTCTATGCGCTCGCGGCCAATTGCTATTCCTGCCACACCGTTCCTAACGAACGGCTGGTGAATGTCGGCGGTCATGCGGCGGGGAGCAAGTTTGAGCTGGTGCGTTGGACGCAAGGGGAAGTACGTCACAACGTTTGGTTTACGGATGATAATACCGAAGCAGACCTTGAGCGTCGCCGAACCTTGTATGTCATCGGCAAAATGCTCGACTATGAATATGCTCTGCGCGGGCTCTCGAAAGCGACCCAAAACGCAGATTATGCAAAAGCGATGGCGATGCGCGCAATGCGGGCGCTGGCGTTTTTAAAGAAAATTGATGAGACGGTTGATGACGCTGAGCTGAGCGCAATTATCCAGGCAAGCGCGTCAGCCGAACTGAAGCTTAACAATGGGGCGGCGCTTCTCGGCGCGGCGGAAACGGTCGCGGGCCATGCGCGCGCCTTTGCTGACGCGCATGACGGAAGCCGGTTAGCCGGTGTTGATGCGTTGCTGCCAACTCCGGACAAATACAAGGGCGATATATATATCCCGCAATCTTCGCCTTGAGGCGCCGGAGGTTCGGCGCCGCAGGACAGGTTTTGAGTATCGTAGATGACTTATTTGAATATCATACAGCGGCCGCGGCGATGGGATAAGCCGTTCTGCGAATATATGTCGGACGACCTTATTGATACGATATTGGCTGGTCCGCATTTTCAAAATATGGATGCAGCGAATTTCCCGCGAACGTTGAGTCTGCGTGATATCATTCGCAATGATTGCCGTTTGCGCCGCTACAAGAAAAATCAGCTAATCCTGAATGCCGGCGCCTACATCAATTCCGCCTTTTTGGTGCTGTCAGGCGGCGCAACGCTGGTTCTCCAACCCGGGATCGATCCGGCTGCTTGGGGGCGCGTTAAACCGGCGCGCCCGTCGGTCTTTGCATCCTTGCAAAAGCTGTTTGCAAAGAGCCGCTATCCCGAAGTTCGTGATTTCGCTTCCGGTGTGAAAAACAGGCTCAACCGCAACACCACGAGGCGCGGCGCCATCACTATCGCCAATCTCGATGAGCTTGTTGAAAAAGCCGGCGCAGAAACCGTCGAACTCAATGTTGGCGACGTGTTCGGTGAATCGGCGGTGCTGGGCCGGACCGAAATGACCAACACGGTCGTCAGCAATGAACCGATGCATGCGCTTGAGATCCGCTGGCAGGGACTGCGCGACATCTGCAAATACGCCCCGGAATTTAAGAACATGATCGAGCGGTGCTACCGCGACCGCGGACTATATGAGCAATTGCTCAGCGTGCCGTTGTTCAAACATGTCGCGAAGGACAAAATCCGGGCGCTGGCCGATGTTGCGCAATACGAAGTTTATGGCGAATTTGCGTGGCAGCGGAAGTTTCAGCAGGCGTCCAAAGCCGCCGAATTAAATGCCGATTATAATCGGCTTATTGAGGCGGAACCGCTAATTGCGAAAGCCGGCGATTATCCCGACGGGCTTTATCTTATACGTAATGGGTTCGCGCGCGTCAGCCGTCGCATCAATCATGGTCATTATACGCTGGGTCACCTCGCCGGCGGCGGCCTGTTCGGATTGCAGGAACTTTTTGATTCCTGGACCAACACGGAACGGCAAAGGCTGCGGTGCAGTCTTCGGGCGCTTGGCTATGCGGACGTCATTCGCATTCCGACCGAATGGGTCGAGGAAAACGTCTTTGCAGCGTATCTAAACGATGCCGTTCAAACCGAACTCCACCGGCAATTGGAGGCGGTTCCTTTCAACGTCGATCAATTCGATACGCGGTCGGCGCAAGTCGATCGCAAGTTCACCGAGTTCCTGGTCGAGAACCGTTATGTCAACGGCGCGCAGACGATGATGATTGACCTCGAACGCTGCGTCAGATGCGACGATTGCGTGACGGCCTGCGCCAATGCTCATGACAATAATCCGCGGTTTGTGCGTCACGGGCCGACATTTGGCCGGTACATGATCGCCAACGCCTGCATGCATTGCAATGATCCGGTTTGCATGATCGGCTGCCCCACCGGCGCCATCCACCGGTCGGAAAACGGCGTCGTTTCCATCAACGACGAAACCTGTATTGGCTGCTCCACATGCGCCAACAGCTGCCCCTATGACAATATTCGGATGGTGCCGATTCGCGATCCTGACGGAAAATTCTATACTGACGAGAAATCGATACCGATCGTCAAGGCGACAAAGTGCGATCTATGTTCGAACCTACCTGGCGGGCCGGCTTGCGTGCGGGCGTGCTCCCATGACGCGATGGCGCGAATCGACGTTAAAGACGTCGGAAAACTGGCTGATTGGCTCAATCGGTGATAGCGCCTTTCTTGAAACGAGTATTTCACTAAGAAAGCGTATCTACTAAGCACGTCACGTGGGTCGGAGACCGCCTGCATGAAATTTGTAAGACGCCGGATTCGCAATACCATTATATTGGCGATCGCCGTCGCCTTGACGTGGTATTTCTTCAAGATTGTCTCGCTGTCGCTGCATACGCAGCAATTCTATTCCGGCTGGCTCGTGGCCGGCCTTATTGTATTTCTCCTGTCGTTTTACGCAAAAAAGAAGCTCAACATTATCCCCCTCGGCTCAAATTCAGCCTGGGCGCAATGGCACTATTATTGTGGGTATTTCCTCATCGCCGCCTTTGCGATCCATGTTGAGTTTTCCATTCCCGACGGAAACATTGAGCGCATCCTCGGGCTGTTGCTGGCGCTCGCGACGGCAGCAGGCATTGCCGGCGCGATTATGAACCGTGTGTTCGCGCGCCGGCTCGCCTTTTTGAATGAGGAAATCATCTTCGAACGGATCCCGGAGCATTTGTTCCATCTTCGCGAGAGGCTCGAAGCCGAACTTGCGCAGTCCGTTGAGGAGTCGAATTCCTCCACCCTGTCGAACTATTACGCCGAGCACCTGGCGGGCTACTTCTCGGCCAACCGCGACGTGCTGGCCCATCTCATGGGCAACCGCCAACCGCATCTGATACGTCTCAATGATCTGGAACTTCAGATGCGATATCTCAATCAGCGCGAAGCGGCGTTTGCGATGCAGCTGGCTGATTATCTTGAACAAAAGAATACGCTCGACACGCACTTTGCGCTGCAGGGGGCGATGAAATACTGGGGCGTGCTGCATGCGCCGATCGGTCTGCTTTTGCTGCTCATGGTAATCGTGCATGTGGTCCTGGTATATGCATTTCGCGGCGCCATATGACCGATCAGCTGCAAAAATTCGGGCATCGCGACAGTCCCTATTCACGGCCCAACCAGAAATGGCGGTGCGGGCGGGCGGATGCGTGCGCGGCCGGGCCGAACCGCGCGGGAAAATGCCCGCATGCCGACAACCCGTGTTCGCCGGTTCGGTCCGTTAAGGCGCTGAAGCGGCGACTGTTTGCACTGACACTGGGTTTTGCGTTTTTTGTGGCGCTGATTTTATTCGCTGGAAAAACGACGCTTGACTATTTGTCGCCCGGCCCCCTCAGCGTCAATCACGCACAGGTGACGGATTGCAAGGACTGTCATTCCGCGGTTTCGGAATCTGTCGCCGACTGGGTTAGCAAGGCAATCCATCTCAACAGTAACAATGACGACGCCAAGTGCTTGAACTGCCACAAGCTGGGCGACAACGCATTTGCGCCCCATTCAACAGCGCGCGAGAATTTGACAGCGGCCGCCGACGGGGCGTCGACGAAGTCAACGAGCAATTGGGATGTGAATCTCGCCAGTTATCTGCGCGAGCAGCGAACCGGCGGCGTCGATGAGGTGAGTTGCGCAACCTGTCACCGGGAGCATCAGGGGCGGTTTGCGCCCATCGCCGCAATAGACCCGCAACAATGCCACGTATGTCATGCCGTGAAATTTTCCAAACTGGAATCGGAACATCCACCCTATACGGATTTTCCCTATGAGCGCCCGACTCGCATCAATTTCGATCATGTCTCACATTTAAAGAAGCACTTTGTCGACGAAGATTTCGTCAAACACGCGCCTGAAGGCTGTAAGCAGTGTCACGCCCCGGACCAGAGCGGCGAGTGGATGTTGTCGAACTCGTTCGAGACTTCGTGTGCGAGCTGCCATTTGGGGGAAATTCTTGGCGACGCGCGCGCCAACGCCAAAGGCGTCGCGGTGTTGTCCATTCCTGAAATTGACATTCAATCGCTTGAGGATGCGGGGCTTTACATCGGCCAGTGGCCGGAATGGGCGGACGGCGAAATGGTCCCCATCATGCGGTTGTTATTACCGGAAAAACTGCAGACGGCGCCGCTCCCGAAAAGGCCGAACCGGTTGATCGATTTAAGCGCGGCAAGTCCTGAGGAACTCACGGCGGCGGCCGAACTCGCCTGGGGTGTAAAGGAACTTTTCTACGACATTCAAATGGGCGGCACGGCAATGATGAACCAGCGCCTTGCCGCGGCGCTGGACGAAGATCTCGACCAGTCGACCCTCAACCTTCTGGTGGCGTCTTTGCCCAAGGACACATTGGTGAACAACCAGAAGGAATGGTTCCCGATGTTGATGGAGGAAGTGGCGCAGTTCAGGGCAGGGGAAATCACTTTGTCGGGCATGGCGGGGACTGAAGGGGCAAGTGAAGCCGAACAATCTCAGACTATTCCAGTTGAGCGCGACGACAGCATTTTGGCGGGTGACGATGTCCTGGTCGGCGATGTCTCCGACGATGAATTGATCAGTTCCGAACTCCTCGACCTGGAAGAGGCTGATCTTCTGGTTGAAGAGGGCGACGCCATTACTCTTGATCAGGACCTGTTGGCCGTCTCGCCCGATGACCTGTTGCTTGATGATGATGACGATGAGGAGCAGGTTCCGACCGCTTCGCTCCGGCAGTCCATGGAAGCTGTATACGACAACGAAGAATGGGCGCGAACGGGCGGGTGGTACCGGGACGGCAGCACAATATTCTATCGCCCGATCGGTCATGCGGATCCGTTCTTGAAGACCTGGCTTGATGTCTCGTCAGTAAAGAATGATCCAGTGGGCCGATTGCTGTTCGGGTCTTTGAACGATGATGAGGCAGTTGGAAGGTGCGTTAAGTGCCATAGCGTCGAGGCCGTTCCGGCTGGAGCGACAAAGAGCGCAAGAACCGGCGAACCGGCGGGCCCCGCCGCCGGGTATTGGATTAACTGGCATGGCTTGGCGCCCGAAAATGTCGGGGTCGAGTTCAATCGATTTTCACACACGTCCCATTTTGGCCTGATGAACGACAAGGGCTGTGCGAACTGTCACAAGCTGAACGATGCGGTCGCGGAAGACGCTGACGCCCCGGCGCAGAGTTTTGCTTTCATCGAGAAAGCAACCTGCACCGAGTGTCACCAGCAGGGGCGGGCGCCGGACAGTTGCCTGACGTGCCATAACTACCATGTTGAGCCCTACGCCCGCTCCATCGAGTTAATCGCCGACTACCTGCGCGAAAACCCTGACGGGGAATAACGCCGCTCTCCTGGGCCAGGTCCCGGCCGGGCTCATATTGACGCCCGGGCTTGTGGCCGCTATAGGCCCGCTTCCCATAAAAAACCGGACAGACGAAGCCGGGGCGAAAAAGGACGCTGGCGCACAAATTGCGCCGAAATAGAGGTCGAATATGTACGCAGTCGTCAAGACTGGCGGTAAGCAATACCGCGTTTCCGAAAATGATACGGTCAAAGTCGGCCGCCTTACTGGCGAGGCTGGCGATATCGTCACGCTCGGCGATGTTCTCATGCTGGGCGACGGCAAGGCAGTTACGGTTGGCGAGCCCCATGTGGCGGGCGCAGCTGTCGCAGCCGAGATCGTTGAGCAGGCCCGCGACAAGAAGATCATCGTTTTCAAAAAGCGCCGCCGGCAGAACTATCGCCGCAAAAAAGGCCACCGCCAGCATTATACCTTGTTGAAGGTCACCGAGATTCTCACCGACGGCGCCAAGCCGTCGAAAAAGGCCTCAGCCAAAAAACCGGCGAAAAAAGCGGCTGCGAAGCCGAAAGCAGAAGCCAAAGAGGCCGCCCCGAAGAAGGCCGCAGCGGCTGCGCCGAAAAAGGCTGAAGCGGCCGCCGGCGCGGATGATCTCAAAAAGCTCTCCGGCGTCGGCCCGGTGCTTGAGAAGAAACTTGTTGCGGCCGGCATCACGTCATTTGCACAAATTGCGGCATGGACCGACAAGGACGTTGCAGAGTTCGACGAAAAACTCGACTTTAAAGGCCGAATCGAACGGGAAGGCTGGGTCGAGCAAGCCAAGAAACTCGCTGCAGGCGAAGAGGAGTAAGAGATGGCGCATAAAAAGGCAGGCGGCTCGTCACGCAACGGGCGCGATTCCGAAGGACGCCGCTTGGGCGTTAAAAAGTATGGCGGCGAACTCGTTGTACCGGGCAATATCCTTGTTCGTCAGCGCGGCACCAAGTTTCACGCCGGCGCCAATGTCGGCATGGGCCGTGATCACACGCTATTCGCCACAGCCGGCGGACGGATGCAGTTTGCGACCAAGCGCGGCGGACGAAACTTCGTATCGATCGTCACGGATTCAGAGTAACGCCGACGATATCAGGTCGGCGCAGAGCGACGGCCTTCTAGCGAATTCAGAAAAGGGAAGGCCGCCCGGTGCGCCTTCCCTTTTTTCGTCATGGAGGTATCATGTTTCAGATCAAGACAGGCACGCTCTTGCTGCGCCCGATCGGTTCGGCGGACGCCGCGCGCTTTCATCAATTGTGTAACGATGTCGAGATTGCGCGGAACACGGCGCGCATCACTCACCCTTATAGTCGCGCTGACGCCGATGCATTTGTATCGCGCCGCGGCGCGGGCATGTTCGGCAATGACGATGAATATGTATTCGCGGTTTGTCGCGACGACGCCATCGTCGCCTGCGCCGGGGCGCATCGGACCGATCCGGGAGTTTATGAGATAGGCTATTGGGTCGGCGCCGATTACCGCGGGCGCGGCGTCGCCACGGGGGCTGCGCGCGCGGTCACGCAATTTGCCTTTGACAAGCTCGGGGCGACAACCGCAACCGCCGGGCATTTCATCGACAATCCCGCATCCGGCCGGGTGCTTGAGCGCGCGGGCTTCGTGCTAACCGGCGAGACGGTTATGATGCACTCGGCGGGGCGGGGACAAGAGGTTGAAACTGTTCGCATGGCCGTTGCGCGTGCGGATTTTCAACTGAGCTCCGAGATTGTCATTGAGCGGTGCGGCGCCTAGAGAAGGAAGGTCATCCCTGCAATGGAGGCCGACCATGACAGTCATCACCGAATTCCAGGTGCGCAAAGAAAAACTGAGCGAAACGCGCACCGTCGAAAGGGATGCGCCCGCTCTCGGCGACGGCGAAGTTCTAGCCGAGGTCGACCATTTCGCACTCACCGCTAACAATGTGACTTACGGCGTTGTTGGCGAGCGCATTGGCTACTGGAAGTTCTTTCCGGTGGCGGATGACGGCTGGGGCATCATTCCGGTGTGGGGCTTTGCGGATGTGGTGCAGTCTAACCATCCCGATGTCGCCGTAGGCGAGCGACTTTATGGCTATTGGCCCATGGCGAGCCACCTTGTTATGGCGCCCGGAAAGATTTCCGATCGCCGTCTCATTGACGATGCGGCTCATCGGCGCGAACTGCCGCCGGTTTACAACAGTTACGCCCGTGTCAGCGGCGAGCCCGATTATGACGGGGAGATGGACAATGATCGCATGGTGCTGATGCCGCTATATGCGACCTCATTCTGCCTTTATGACTTTTTAAAAGACAATGACTGGTTCGGCGCGTCGCGCGTAATCGTTGGCAGCGCCTCTTCGAAGACCGCCATTGGCGTTGCTTATGCAATCAAATCGGATGATGCGCCTCCGCACCTCATAGGGCTGACCAGCGACCGCAATCGCGACGCCGTCAACCGCCTTGGTCTTTATGATGAAGTCGCCGTCTATGATGATATCGAAAAACTCGACGGCAACGTTGCGACGGTCATCATCGACATGTCCGGCGATGGCGGCGTGCTTGGCCGGTTGCATAAGAAACTGGGCGAAAATATGAAGTATACGTCCAATGTCGGCGTCACGCATTATGATAACAACAAGATGAGCTCCGACTTTATCAGTGAGCGGAGCGCCATGTTTTTTGCGCCGGGTCACATCCAGAAACGAAATCAGGATTGGGGACCGGGCGAGTTTGAAAAGCGCGCCTATGGGTTCTGGCGCGAGGCGGCGCTCAAGAGCCGATCCTGGCTGACCATTGAACAGGCGAGCGGGAGCGCGGCGGTTGAAAACGCCTGGCGCGACGTGCTGGCGGGCAAGACCCCTGCAGACGCCGCCTGGGTCGTCGGGTTCTGACCGGTTCGGGACCTCTCCCTAAGACGGGCGGAACGCGTTAGGCTGGGACGATGAGCGAAAACACCGCTGCCCCGCGACCAAGGCTATTGATCGACATCGTTTCGGATCCGGTCTGTCCCTGGTGTTATGTCGGGTTCAAGGCGTTCCAACAGGCGCGCGACCGGATTTCCGATGATTTCCAGGTACTCCCTAGAGTGCGCGCCTATATGCTCAATCCCGACACGCCCGCCGAAGGGGTCGATCGCGCCGCCCATTACGACAAGAAATTCCCGGATAAGGTCAAACGCGAGGAGATGGCGATGCAGCTGAAAGCCGCCGCCCTCGGCGCCGGGTTCAAGTTCGACCCCGCCGTGCCGACGCGGTTGCCGAACACCGCCAAGGCCCACCAGTTGATACGGCTTTCCCATTTTGACGGCGCTCAGGAACGGCTGGTTGAGCGCCTCTACAGCGCCTATTGGGACGAGGGTCTTGATATCGGCGATGATGTTATTCTCGTCCGCATCGCCGAGGAAACTGGCCTTGATGCCGACAACGCCCGGCGCGATTTGCAGAATCCGCAGTCAAAAAACGCTATTCTCGCCGAAGCGGAGGCGTTTCGCCGCGCCGGCGTTTCGGGCGTCCCCACATTCATCATTAACGAACGAGACGGATTTTCCGGGGCCGTGCCGCCTGATCGAATGGCGACGGCGTTTCGGCAGGCGGCCGAAGACTTGCATCGGCGCACCCATTGAACGCGTGCGACCGGTCGCGTTCGGAGATCATTCGATGATTAGAGCTTTCATTATCGCCTTTGTGTTGTGTGTTATTGCACCGGTCCATGCTGCGATCCATGTCGATAGCGCTGAAGCGCTCAAACGCGCCGTGCGAAACGCTGATGACGGCGAAACTGTTGTTCTTGCGGCGGGGATTTATGACATCGCCGATCTCAAAATCAATGACGACCTTTCATTGCGCGGCGAGGGGGAGGTCGTGTTTTTTTCGTCGAGACCCGTCGCCAAGGGCCTTTTAAATCCTCTGTCCGGCGTTTCGCTCACGGTTGAAAATCTGCGCTTTCGCGGCGCCCGTTCGCCGGACCGCAATGGCGCGGGCATTCGGAATGACGGCGGCGATCTCACCATTATCGATTGCGTATTTGAAGAGAACGAGAACGGCGTTTTGTCGACCGGCGATCGCAAAGGCGCGATCTCCATCACTCGGTCGCAATTTTTGCGCAACGGCCATGGCGACGGATATTCCCACGGCATCTACGTCCTACGGGCCTCGAAACTCGACATTGTCGACAGCGCGTTTGTCGGCTCGCGCATCGGTCATCATGTCAAATCATTGGCCGACGAAACGCTGATTATGAATTCGCGCCTCGACGACGCCGATGGCGAGACAAGCTATGCGGTCGACCTTTCCAAAGGCGGGCGGGTGTTGATTACCGGCAACACGATCGTCCAGGCGGCTGATGCGAGCAACGGGACGGTGGTCAACTACGACACCTCCCGCGGCGGCAAAGCCCGGCCCCTGGAGATTGTTGGCAACAAAATCGTCAATCACCGACGCGGCGCCCGCTTCCTGCGCAATGACACGAGAATGACACCGACTGTTTTTGACAACGAAATAATCAACGAGGACCGCGCAACGATTACTTACAAAGAACACCGACCCAAGAACTGATTTGAATACAGAGTTTGTCTCGGCTCCGCCGCGCCTTTTCGGCAGTGCAAAAAACCTACATTTCATGCGAATTTCACACGACGATTAGCGCTTGACGGGGCGCTGTGAGGTGGCTTAAGTGCCGCCCGCGACTTTGTTTTGGCCGATTTTTACGAGACTTGCCTACGGCCAGCCGACTAGAGACCTCCAAGACATGGTTGCCTTCCGCCGGTTTTCGGACCGGCATCGCCATTATAGGAGATCTTGATCAATGGCATCAGGCACAGTGAAGTGGTTCAACGCAACAAAGGGCTACGGCTTTATCGAGCCGGACGAAGGCGGCAAGGACGTATTCGTCCACATTACCGCCGTTCAGGCCGCCGGCCTGCAGGGCCTCAATGAGGGCCAGAAAGTGTCCTATGAAATCGCCGAACAACGCGGCAAGTCGTCTGCGGCGAATTTGAAAGTCGAATAAGCCGAAGGAAATTCGGATTTTTCGAAAACGTCGGCGTGGAAGCGCCGGCGTTTTTTCTTGCTGAAAACTAAAGGCGCGAGCCCTCAATCAGTTTTGCGGCGCCTTGTTCGAGCAACGCGAGTCCGACGGCACGGCCAAGTTCTCGCGGCCGCTCGCTGGCGCCCTCGCGCCGGTCCTCAATTATTTTCGCGCCATCCTCTGACATGACGGCGCCGTAAAGCGTCAACGCTTTGCCGTCCGGTTGGGCATAGCCCGCGATCGGCGCATTGCAGTGACCGTTTAACACCCAGAGCAGTTCCCGTTCCGCCATCGCCGCCGCGCGGGTTTGCCCGTCGTCGATCGCCGACAACCTGGCGAGAGTTTCAAAATCGTCGGCGCGACATTCAACGGCGACGATTCCCTGACCCGCCGCCGGCGCCAGTTCATCCGCAGGAAAAATGTGGGCGATGCGATGGGCGAGACCAACACGCTCAAGCCCGCACCGGGCCATGATCAATGCGTCTGCAGGCCCGACTTCGCCGCCATCGGGCAACCGCTGCATGGCCTGTTCATCGAGCTTCTTAATGCGCGTATCGGCGGCGCCGCGAAAGTGAATAACTTCCGCACCCGGATAAAGGCGATTGAGCAGCGCTTTGCGTCGCACCGAATTGGTGCCGATCTTGAAACCCTTTCCCGCGGCTTCCTGAAAGGCGTCAAAGGATACGCCCTTGCGCAGGACCAGTGCGTCTTCAACCGTTTCGCGCTTCATATAGGCGCCGATGACAAGTCCCGGGGTTTCTTCATCGCCGGGCATGTCCTTTAGGGAGTGCATGGCGGCGTCGAGGCGGCTTTCGCGGATGGCGTCGCGGATTTCCGCAACAAAGGCGCCGCCCTTGCCCCCGTGAGTGTCGAGCCGCGAAACCTGGTCGCGATCGCCACGCGGCGAAAACCGCACAATTTCGACGCCTGCGTCAGGATGCGCGGCGCGATAGGCGGCGGCGATGTCGTCTGTTTGTGCGAGCGCCATGGCGCTTGATCGGGTGCCGATGCGCATTTCGTGACCTTGCCCGCTGGGCTCTTACCTGGCTGGCGGAGAGATTGACTTGCCGTCGTTCGTTGATACCGAATGACGTCTAAGTGATCAACGATTTTAGCATGCTAGTTGCTAGGGCCGTTCCAAATCGGGGCGACTGAATTCCCATGAACTCCAGCCCCATGCGTGAGGAGTTTTCATATTGGCGATCGATGCGACGCGTCGATAACGGGCGTTCTCAGTGTAACGCGCGGTCGCATTGGCGCGCTCATTCGGCTATGTCCTTTTCCGTGGTGACGAACAGCCGGAAAGTTTGAACATGATAGCAGGCATCCTTTATCCGATCGCATTGGCGGCGAGCGCGCTGTGGTTTACCGCGGCGTTTCGATATTTTGGATTTAAACATATCGCGGCCGCCAAAATGATGATCCCCAAATCACAAAGGGACTCGCCGATCTTTTTGACCGCAGCAGCTTCCGGTCGATTTTTGGGCGGCATGAACGGCGCCTTTGCTGCGTTGTCCATCATGTTGTTCGTGTTCTGGGCTACAGGGTCTTCGCAATTTGCCGACCCGGCGGAACGCGGAGCTCTGTTGATCGTTCTGGCGGTTGCGCATTTTTCGCAGTTTATCTTCAATGTTCCGATCCTGAGGAATGGCGAACGCCAGGGGGAGACATATTGGAATGTGCTTAGCGGCCCGATGCTTTTCATCTTTGTTATGGATGCTGCACAGACAGTTCTGAATTTGGGCGCCGGCTTGTTTCAGTTTGCCGGTATTTGACTAGGGTCAAGTCAGTCGGCGAATAGGGTCTTGTCGCCGCGTATAGTGTTGAAAGATCGGCGTTCGTATGAAATCAAGTTGCAGTCATAGGCCCACTTGCTCCGGATGAGTCACAGCATGTTCAAGAAAATTGTAATGGGTGTCGGCGCCGTTCTCCTTGTCGGGCCGGCTTATCTATACACGGCCCACGGATCACTTGTGCGTGGCGGCAGCGGCTATGCCGCCAAGAACATTTGCTCGGGCTATTTCCTTAGCGGGTTTCCGCCGGACGTCACGAAAGAGCAAGCACTGGCCGGCGCCTCTGAGGAGCTCGCGAGGTTTTCCTACAAGCTCGATCTGGATGAGCGGCGCGTAACCGCAAATTTGTTCGGGATGTTTGAACGGCGCGCAATCTATACGCCGGGAATAGGCTGTACGCTCTTGACTGCCGGAGAAAAGCAAGCCGCGATGCCGATTGCGCCATTGCCGGCGTTGAATATCTCCAGCCAATCGCCCTGGCCTCTCGGCAGCGCTGCGCCTGACAAGACTGACCGTTATGATGCATTGCTGGCCGAGGCTTTCGCCGAGGAGGATCCGAACCGGCCGCGCAACACCAAGGCTATTGTTGTCATCCATCGCGGCAAGCTGATCGCCGAAAGATATGCAGATGGCGTGACGCCGGAGACGCCGTTGATCGGCTGGTCCATGGCGAAAAGCGTCACTGCATTGATGGCGGGACTTTTGGTCGAGGACGGCACGCTAAGACCAGACGCGCCAGCCCCGGTGCCGGAATGGCGCGCCCGGGAAAACGATCCGCGGGCGCAGATCACGCTGGATCAGCTCCTGCGAATGAGCAGCGGACTGGAGTTCGATGAAACCTACGGCGGCGCGACTGACGTATCGCATATGCTTTCGAACGAACCGGATACGGGTGCGTTTGCGGCCGCCAAGCCCTTAACGGGGCCTCCTGATACAATCTGGTCTTACTCATCCGGTACGACCAATATTGTTTCGGCGATTATCCGGCGCAGCGTCGGCGACACGTTGCAGGACTATTACACCTTTTCTCAAGAGCGATTGTTCCGTCCTCTGAATATTAGAACGGCGGTCCTTGAATCCGACCGAAGCGGGAATTTTGTCGGCTCGTCTTACCTATACGCCTCTGCAAGAGATTGGGCGCGTCTCGGTCAATTCTGTCTTCAAGAAGGCGTATGGAACGGCCAGAGAATTCTCCCCGAGGAATGGATGCGCTATCTCATTACGCCTACCCCGACGACCGCAGGAAATGAATATGGGGCGCATTTCTGGCTCAACCGAGATCCCGATAATCCCGCACGACAGCGTTTGTTTCCTGACCTGCCGCAGGATGCCTATTATATGGGCGGTTTTCAGGGACAGATTGTTCTTGTCGTTCCGTCAGAAGAACTCGTGATCGCGAGGTTTGGCTTCACGCCGGCGCGCAATCACGGCATCGATCGCCTGGCGGCCAAGATCATTGCGCAGCCTAAAAGCGAAGACGAGGCAAGCTAGTATTTTGTGTTCCCGTCGCGCGCGCGTCGTGTCGGGACTTGCGCGCGATACACGCGTTTAACAGGAACCCCGTGAACAACCGTTTTCCGGTGAATTCACGTATTGGGCGCCAAACGCCGCTCTTCCCACTTAATCTATATTCGAGCCAAAAATGATCTCTAGAAAGTCTGGCGGAGAGAGAGGGATTCGAACCCTCGGAACGCTTGCGCGCTCAACGGTTTTCGAGACCGCCCCGTTCGACCACTCCGGCACCTCTCCGCGAAAGTCGGGATTTAGCACGCCTGTTGGAAAATGAAAGACCGTCGAGAGTGGTCGAACATAATTAGAGTTAGCGCGCATTCGCGCGTGGGCGACCACTCTGGCGCCTCTCCGCGAAAGTCGGGATTTAGCACGCCTGTTGGAAAATGAAAGACCGTCGAGAGTGGTCGAACATAATTAGAGTTAGCGCGCATTCGCGCGCGGGCAACCACTCCGGCGCCTCTCCGCGAAGGCCGGGATTTAGCACGCCCATTGAAAAATGAAAGACCGTCGAGAGTGGTCGCACAATTTTGGGAATGGAGCCATTCGCAAAATCGCGCTTACTGGACCCCGGTCGCCTCTGCCGCGACGGCGCCGAGGAGGGTTTCGATTTTGGCCAGCACCGGCAGGTCGGCGTCGATTCCGTGCCGCTGCGCGATATAGGAAACCGCATTATATTCCAGCATGACGACGCCGTCCTGTTCCGAGACCAGGGCTTTCATGGGCAAATCGACGCCCGCCGACCGGGCCGCCTGCATCAGTTGCGTGCCGGCGGCGGGGTTGCCGAAGATAAGGAGCACGGTCGGCGCGAGGTCGAGCCCCGCGTCGGCGGCGTTTGCGGCGTGATCGACTTTCGCCATCACTCTGACGTCGCGCGCGGCGAGGGCCGCTTCAAGCCGCGCAACCGTTTCATCGACCGAATAGGCGCTGGCGATGCGGACAAGCCCGTCGCTATGGTGTCCGGGAGACGTTTTTGCAGATGGGGTGGGGACCGACTTTGCCGGCGCTTCCGCATGGGCGCAGGCGCTGATCAGCATGGCGCTGGTCAATAAAACGGCTCGCAACATAATGGGCCTCCGTTTATTCCGCCGCCGCTTTCGCCGCGACTTCCTGTTCGGCAAGAAACTTTTCCGCTTCAAGTGCGGCCATGCAGCCCATGCCCGCGGCGGTTACAGCCTGGCGGTAGATATCGTCGGTGACGTCGCCGGCGGCGTAGACGCCGGGAATCTCCGTCGCCGTAGAATCCGGCGCGGTCTCAAGATAGCCGTGTGAATTCATCTTCAGCTTATCAACAAAAAGCTCCGTAGACGGTTTATGACCAATGGCGACGAAAACGCCGTCGACCTTGATCTCCTGCGAAGCGCCGGTGCTGGCGTGTGTCAGCCGAGCGCCCGTAACGCCTAGCGGGTCTTCATCGCCCAGAATTTCGTCAAGATTATGGTCCCAGATAACCTCGATGTTTTCCTTGTCGAACAGGCGCTGTTGCAGGATTTTTTCCGCCCGCAATTCGTCGCGCCGGTGCACCAGCGTCACCTTGTTGGCGAGCCCGGAAAGGTAGAGCGCTTCTTCGACCGCCGTGTTGCCGCCGCCGACGACAAGGACGTCCTTGCCGCGATAGAAAAAGCCGTCGCAGGTGGCGCAAGCCGAAACGCCAAAGCCCTGAAATTTTTCCTCCGACGGCAGACCGAGCCATTTGGCCTGCGCGCCGGTGGAGATCACCAGGGCGTCGCTCTGGTATTCCTCGCCGCTGTCGCCTTTGAGCGTAAACGGGCGGCGCGTCAGGTCCACATCGACAATAATGTCGTGGATGAATTCCGTGCCCACATGCTCGGCCTGTTTTTGCATTTGTTCCATCAGCCACGGGCCCTGGATGACGTCTGCGAAGCCCGGGTAATTCTCAACGTCAGTGGTGATGGTCATCTGACCGCCGGGCTGCAGGCCATGGACGAGGACAGGGTTTAAGCCGGCTCGGGCCGCATAAATGGCGGCGGTGAGCCCGGCGGGCCCTGAGCCCAGAATTAACAGCTTCGTCTTTTTCACGTTGTCCTCAATTCTTCCGCAACAGATCAGCCCGCCAAGTGGCGCTTTGCCGGGCTCTGCGCAAGCCTTTGCGGCTCACGGTTCAGGGAGGCGTTAGCAAAGGCTGGCGGCGGAGAAAAGCGTCGGTTTTGCCGAAAGTTCCTGTTGATCGGGGCGGCGCAAAATAGTAACAAATGTTACTAAATCAATGGAGGCTCAGATGGCCAGAAAGTGGATCACGCCGTCCCGCGTCGAAGGCGAGGCCTCGCGGCAGGCCCATGCGGATATGCCGGCGGGCACCTATGAGCGGGAAATGTCGAAGGAAGGGTTTTTCGGGCCCGCCGCTTTTCTCCATCACAAGCGGCCGCCCACGGGGTGGTCGAAGTTTGAGGGTCCCTTGCGCCCCCGCGCGTTTGATCTTGCAGCGCTCAGTGAAACGCCGGCTTCGCCCTGGGCTGCGCCGAGCGTTCTACACAACAATGCTTGCGATGTCCGTTTCTGGAAACTTGATGCGCCAATGCCGGCGCTCGCACGCAACGCCGACGGCGATCAACTGCTCTTCGTACATCAGGGCGCGGGCGATCTTTTTTGCGACTATGGTCATCTCGCCTTTGAGGCGGGCGATTACATCATGCTGCCGCGGGGAACGATGTGGCGCCTGGCGCCCGAGAGCGTCGCGGCGATCTTGATGATTGAAGCGACCAACACTCACTACACCCTGCCTGACAAAGGGCTATTGGGGCCGCACGCAATTTTCGATCCGGCGCTTTTCGATGCGCCCGCAATAAATGATCCGTTTAAGGAGCATCAGGCGAAGGACGAAGAGACCCGGGTTGAGATAAAAAAGCGCGGCGTCATTTCAGTTGCAACGTATCCGTACAACCCCCTTGATGTTGTCGGCTGGCATGGAGAGCTGAGCCCGGTGAGGCTCAATATACGCCATATTCGGCCGCTCATGTCGCATCGCTATCACGTGCCGCCATCGGCCCATACGACATTTCTGTCGGACCGTTTCGTCGTCTGCACCTTTGCGCCGCGGCCGTTTGAAACCGACCCCGGGGCGCTGAAAGTGCCGTTCTTCCACAACAATGACGACTATGACGAAGTCTTGTTTTATCATGCGGGCGACTTTTTCAGTCGCGACAATATCGACGCGGGCATGATGACGTTCCACCCGTCCGGCTTTACGCATGGGCCGCACCCGAAAGCTCTTAAGAATATGCTGGAACAGAATAAGCCGGCGACTGATGAATACGCCGTCATGATCGACACCCGCGATCCTCTTGATGTGGGTGAAGCGGCTGAGTCCGTGGAAAATCGTGACTACGTCAATTCCTGGGCGCCCCAAGACACGAGCCGATGACCCGCACGCAACACCCCGATCCGGGATCTTTGTGCTGCGAGTCCCTGCAGGCCGCGCTTGAAATGCACTGTTCGGAACATGACGATCCGTTTGACTGCCCGGATAGTCTGATCGCCTATCATGAAGGGCTCAATCAGTTCGCGCTCATCATCCACGATGGCGGGCGCGATGTGATTGTCATTCGCTATTGCCCCTGGTGCGGCGCCGCGCTAGGCGAAGCTGCGTGAGCGAAAATATCAAAAACCCCGTGATCGTCGTCGCCGGCGCCGGCAGCATCGGCTGTTTCGTCGGCGGCCTTATGGCCCATGGAGGCGGAGATGTGCGATTCCTTGCCCGAGAGCGCATCGCCTCCATGATCCTCACCCATGGGCTGAACCTCACCGATTACAGCGGCTTGGACGCCCATATTCCGGCGGCGGCGCTCAAAGTTTCAACCGATCCGGCGGTGTTGGCGGAAGCCGATATCGTCATCGTCACCGTCAAAAGCGGCGCAACGGCGGAGATGGCGGGGCTGATCGCGGCGCACGCCCCGGCGTCGGCGAAAGTCGTCAGCCTACAGAACGGCGTCGCCAATGGCGATATATTGCGCGAAGCACTGCCGGGGCGCGACATACGCGCCGGCATGATCGCCTACAATGTTCTAAATGCGGGCGAGGGGCGGTTTCATCGAGGTACTGGCGGCAATATCGTCATCGAAGGAGGCGACGGCGTTCTTGGCGACGTACTCGCTGCGCCCAATCTGCCGGTACACGAAACAACCAACATACGGTCGGTGCAATGGGGCAAGCTGCTGATCAACCTCAACAATGCGCTCAATGCGCTTTCCGGCGTTACTCTTCTTGAGCAATTGTCAAACCGTGAATGGCGCGCGCTGATGGCCGATGAAATCGCTGAGGCGTTGCCTGCTCTCAAGGCTGAAGGGATCAAGCCGCGATCAGCGTTTCCGATTCCGATTGCACTGGTTCCGCATGTGATGCGCCTGCCGACGCCGATTTACCGGATGATTGCCGGGCCCAGCCTCAAAATCGATCCGCAAGCCCGCTCGTCCATGTGGGAGGATCTCCAACATGGCCGCAAAACCGAGATTGGCGAGTTGCAGGAGACAGTCGGCGCCCTTTGCGAAAAGCATGGGCTGACTGCGCCAGTCAATAAAAGGGTCGCGGCGCTGATCCGCGAGTGTGAAGAAAAAGGCGGCGGTTCGCCGAAATTGACGCCGGCTGATGTTCGCGCGGGCCTTTAAGACCACAGAACTCATATCGGAAGGACGCACGAAAGATGAAACTTGCATCGTTAAAAAATGGCCGCGACGGCAGGCTCGTCGTCGTTTCGAAAGATCTCACCCGATATACGGACGCCGCTCGTATCGCGCCGACCCTGCAGGCAGCTCTCGACAATTGGCATGAGGCGGAGCCGGGGCTTCACGAACTGTCTGAGGGCCTGGAGCACGGGTCGATGCCGGCGGAGCGCTTTCACGAACGTGAAGCGGCGTCGCCCCTTCCGCGCAGCTATCAGTGGGCGGACGGTTCCGCTTACATTAATCACGTCGAGTTGGTCCGAAAGGCGCGCGGCGCGGAGGTGCCGGAGAGTTTTTATGAAGATCCGCTGATGTATCAGGGCGGCTCGGATGCTTTTCTCGGGCCTCGCGACGATATCGTCATGCCGACGGACGACGGCTTCGGCATCGATATGGAAGGCGAGATCGCCGTCATTACCGGCGACGTGCCCATGGGCGTCGCGGTCGATGAGGCGGGCGACTATATCCGCCTTGTAATGCTGGTGAATGATGTGTCCCTGCGCGGTCTCATTCCCGCGGAATTGGCCAAGGGCTTCGGGTTCTTCCAGTCGAAACCGTCAAGCGCTTTCAGTCCTTGCGCTGTCACCCCCGAAGAACTCGGCGATGCGTGGAAGGACGGCGCCGTCCATCTGCCTTTGATCGTCGATTACAACGGCAAACCATTCGGGCGCGCTAACGCCGGGGTCGATCTCACATTCAACTTTCCGCAGTTGATTGCCCATGCGGCGAAAACGCGGCCGCTCTCCGCCGGGACCATCATCGGTTCGGGAACGGTCTCCAACAAACTCGACGGCGGGCCGGGCAAGCCGGTGGCCGATGGCGGCGCCGGATATTCCTGCATCGCCGAGATCCGCATGATCGAAACCATCTACGACGGCGCCCCGAAGACGCCTTTCATGAAATTCGGCGACACCGTCGAAATCCGCATGGAAGACGAAGGCGGCAAGTCAATCTTCGGCGCGATCACCCAGCAGGTCGCAAAATACGAGCGTTAGAACGCATTGCTCGCACATTCTTGAACTTTTCCTTTAGGTTTCCGGCCGGGCCTATGAAGCCAGGCCCGGTGATTTAGGCTAGACGATACGCCGCCGGCGGGGGCTGGTATTGCTTGAGCAAGGAGCGTCGCCGCTGCGATGAGGGGAATAGGACACACGGCTCTTGTCGCGTCCGCCGTTTTTGCGACGCAGGCCGCCTACGCGGATGACCAGATCATTGTCACGGCGGAGCGCCGCGCCCAGGACGCGGTCGACGCGCCGGCGTCGATCGCGGTTATTGATGAAAACGCATTACGCTTGACCGGCGCCGACCACATCGCCGAGGCTTTGGCGCGGGCGCCGGGGGTCAACCTTCATCGCGGGTCGGGCGCTGAACATCTGACCGCCATTCGCTCGCCAGTGCTGACGGCGGGCGCCGGCGCCGGATCGTTCCTGTTTCTTGAAAACGGCGTTCCCTTGAGGTCGGCCGGCTTTGCAAACATCAACGGCCTCTTCGACGCGCATCACGAGCTCGCCGAGCGGATCGAAGTCGTGCGCGGTCCGTCGGGCGCTCTTTACGGCGCCAACGCTATCCACGGCGTTGTGAATGTCATCACACCGGCGCCCGTCGAAGGTGTATCCCTGTTCGGAGAAATTTTCGGCGACACCGAAGACCGCTACAAGTGGAAGGGATCGGTCTCCAACACATTCGGCGCGCACGGAGTATATGCGGGCGCATCGGCGGTTTCTGAGGCCGGCTATCGAGAGGACGCCGGCCTTGATCAGCAAAAACTGATGCTGCGTCATCTATATGACGGCGACGGGCTGACGGTCGACACGATCTTCGCGTTCGACAATCTTGAGCAGGAAACGGCGGGATTTATTTTCGGTCGCGACGATTTGTTCGATCGGACGCGACGTCGAACCAATGACTTCCCTCAAGCATTTCGTGACGCCAAGGCGGCGCGGCTTCAATCGACGATTACGGCGCAACTGCCCGATGCGTCTGAACTGCGTATTACGCCATACGCGCGCTGGAACGACATGGATTTTCTCCAGCATTTTCTGCCGGGAAACGCGCTGGAAGAAAACGGCCACTGGAGTCTCGGCGTGCAAAGCGCCTGGTATCACGACCGCGATCGTTTTTCGTTTATCGCCGGCGTTGACGCAGAATATACGGAAGGTTGGCTTACGGAGTTTCAGGAGGAGCCAACGGTTTTTTCATTCACCCAGGGGCTCCATTACGATTACGACGTGCGCGCCATTAATGCGTCTGGATTTGTCCAGGGCGACTATGCGTTGACGCCCAACACCACGGTGACCGCTGCTGTGCGTGTTGACGGCGCCATTTATGATTATGACAACCGCGCCGACAGCGGCGTTGAAGGGCGCTTCTTTCGGCCCGCCGATCGGACGGATCGTTTTGTTACCGCGTCACCGAAATTGAGTATTCGGCGCGACCTTTCCGAGCGCGCCAATATCTATGCCAGCTACGCCCGGGGAGCACGACCGCCGCAAACTACGGACCTTTATCGGCTGCAGTCCGGCCAAACGGAAAACGACGCCCGACCCGAGATCATCGACGCCTTTGAAGTTGGCGGGCGCGCGCAGCTTGGAGATCGCTTTGACCTCAGCCTCGCCGCATTCTGGATGGAAAAGCGCAACTTCTTTTTCCGCGATGCTGACGGGCTTAATGTCAACGATGGCAAGACGCGTCATGCAGGGCTTGAGGCCGATGTCAGGATTGCGCTTCACAACACCCTGACGCTGTCGAGCGCTGTAACATATGCGGCGCATACCTATCGGTTCGATCGAAATCCAATCGCGACCCCGGGCGTCGTTGTCCGGGAGAATATTTCCAGAGGCGATGATGTCGATACAGCGCCGCGCGTTATCGCCAATACGCGTCTTCAATGGCGCCCGCGCGACGGCGTTCAATTCGAGGCGGAATGGCGTTCGGTGGGATCCTATTTCACCGATGCTGCCAACGATCACCTTTACGAAGGTTATGACATTCTAAACTTGCGCGCTGAAGCGGAGATCGCCGCCGGCGTTGCCGCGTTTCTGATCCTGCGCAACGCAACCGACGCGCTTTATGCAGAACGTGCCGATTTCGCGTTTGGCAGTGAACGATTTTTCCCCGGGGAAACCCGCACGCTCGGCTTTGGCTTGCGATTCCACAATTGAACACACATTGAAGCGACGGCGGGGATGTGCGAGTTTTCCGGCTTCACATGGGGGAACGCATGCGCCCTGAAGTCGTCAAACTGATCATCGCCGTCCTGCTCGACGTCGCAGACTTCACCGTCGGGCGCATTCCGGGATTTGAACTGGCCTTTGATATCGTGCTCGGCGTCGCCGCCGTCGCCATGTTCGGCTGGGCAGGGCTGTTCGCGTTCTGGGAGACGGCTGACCTTTCCGGTCAGGTCGACGGCTTTGTGCCGACGCTGACGCTCATTGCGCTCACACAAATGCGCAGAGGCGGGAAATCGGGCGCCGACGAAAATTAAAAAAACACCGCGGCCCGCACTGAAGACGGGCCGCGGCGCTACGCAACTAAACCGGATTATCAATCAGTATCCGCGGCGTCGATGACCGCGTCGGCCATATTCGCGGAAGGAACCGTCTTCCCAATAGGTGTCGCCATATTCCGGATCGACATAGTAATAGCGGCCTGAATAGCGATCATAACGGCGGTGTCCGTGATCGCGGGCCCGGCCCCAGCAGGTGCCGGCGCGTGAACAGCCTTCATAGGCGCCCACTGCTGCGCCGATCAAAGCGCCGTAAGCTGCGCCGCGACCCGGCCGGCCTGCGAAGATTTCCCCGGCAATGGCGCCGCCTGCGGCGCCGATGGCGGCGCCGGTGAGCGCGCCTTCGCCCGTAGACTGGCAGCCGGTAACGGCAAGAAGAATTGCGCCTGAAGCGATCAGTAAGCTTTTCATGACTCGTCGGGCCTCCAAGAATGTGCGCTTGCGGGCGCTGTTTCGTTACTGCTTTTTGGCGGCGCTTTGGCTCGCCCCTGTTCGGTAATGAGGTTAATGTCGCCTTCATCCGAGGCGATATTGAGGCAATGGCTTGTTCGAATGTGGCCGGCATTCACAGTGCTGCGAGCTGCTTAAAGCCAAACGGCGCCCCAAATTCGCCGCAATAGAGAAAGCCAGACATGACAGAACGAAACTCCAAAGCCGTATATTTGAAAGCCTATCCTCAAGGGTCGCCGAGCGCCGACGATTTTGAGGTCCGCGACGTTGCCGTTTCGGCGCCTGGGGCGGGCGAGATGCTTTGCCGAACGGTCTGGATGTCGGTCGACCCTTACATGCGCGGGCGCATGCGGCCGGATGTGAAAAGCTACATCCCGCCCTTTTCCCTCGAGGAACCGCTGTCCGGCGGCGCGGTCTCTGAAGTTGTCGAATCGAATATTGAAGGCTTCGCGGCCGGCGATCTGGTGGTCGATTTCATCGGCGGTTGGAAAGAACTTTATATCTCCAAGGGCGAGCAGACGCAGAAGATCATTCCGAACCTGGCGCCGCTTCCTGCTTGGCTCGGCGTTCTCGGCATGCCGGGTCTCACGGCCTGGGCGGGCGTTACGCAAATCCTTGAACCGAAAGAAGGCGAGACGCTGTTTGTATCGGGCGCTGCTGGTGCGGTTGGCTCCGTGGTCTGTCAGCTCGGCAAGCTCAAGGGCGCCCGCGTCATCGCCTCGGCCGGATCGCCGGAAAAAATCCGCTGGCTGAAAGAGGAAGCCGGCGTTGATGTCGCGCTTAACTACAAGGATTATGCAAACGCTGCGGAACTTACAAAGGCCCTCGTCGAAGCGGCGCCGAAGGGCGTCAATTGCTATTTTGAAAATGTCGGCGGCATGCACCTCGAAGCTGCGCTCAACTGCATCGCCAATGGCGGGCGCATCGCGCTATGCGGCATGATTTCTGTTTACAACAACACGGAACCCGAACCCGGTCCGCCGAACCTGATCAACCTCGTTGGTCGGGGCGTCATGGCGCGGGGATTCATTGTTTCGGAATACGCCGATAAGGCGATGGAGTTTGCCGGAGAAGTTGCGCCGCTTGTTGCGGCGGGCAAACTCAAATTTCAGCAGACGGAATATGACGGTCTTGCGACGGCGCCGTCGGCGTTCATGGGACTCTTCAGCGGAGAAAACACGGGCAAGGCGGTTGTGCGCGTCGGTCCTGATCCGTAATAGGCGCTACGCGTCGCGCAAGGCCTGCGTAAGATCGTCGAGAGCAGATTCGATCTCGATGAGCTCGCTGCGAATCATCGCGATGGCGCCGAGCGTTTCCTGATATTCCGCCTCGCCCACGTCTTCGCGTTGTTCGTCAAGAAGCGTCTCGGCTTCGTCCAGCGTTTTCCGCGCTTCCTTAATGGCCTTGCCGGTTGCGCGGTCGACCGCGGCGCCAGCGACCTTGAATGCGACCTTGGCGATGGCTTCGCCGGCCGGCGCGTCCTTTACGTCCTCTTTCGCGTCTTCGATATCAAAAATGGCGTCGTTGATATCTGCGCGCGCATCCACCAGGTCGTCCTTCAATTCTTCGATGTCGCGTGCGTCCATCTCGATGAGATCTTCAAGCAGCTCTTCCGCATCGCCAAGATGAAAATTGTGGGCGTTTGCCGATGACGGAATGAGCGCGGCAAGCGTGAGCGCGACAAGCGCCGCCGCTGCAAGAAGAAAGTTCCGAAAAGCCGCGCGCGGATTATTGAGATTGAGCGTTCTGAGGGTCAGCATCGTTTTGGCGTCCTTTTCTTTTTGCTTTGGCCTCGCGCTCTATGACGCGCGAAGCGTCACAGGTCTTGCCGCCTGTTTCGCGAGGATTTTCGCGCATTAACCATGGCCGTGCCGGACCCGGAAGAAAAGCGCCGATGCGATGGAGCGAGCGGTAAATGCGGCGAGGGACGCCCCTTTTACGCCCGCGCCCGCAACATGTGGCTTTCCGCTGTCGGAAAAACGTCTTCAGGCTTTTCCACAAATATGAGATCGGTGCTGAGCGCTTTGTCCGCAAAGCCCTCTTCAATAATATGATCGACCAACACTTTTAGCGGCGTCCAGAATTCCTTCATATTCAGTACAACGATCGGTTTGCGGTGTAGCGAAAGCCTGGCCCAGGAGCTTACCTCGATCAATTCCTCCAGGGTGCCAATGCCGCCCGGAAGCGTCAAAATCGCATCTGATTCTTCAAACATAAGCATTTTGCGCTCATGCATGGTTTTGACGATCTTGTGATCCACCCCTTCAAGAACGCCCTCAAGCTCGACGAGAAAGTCAGGGATGACGCCGAACACCCTGCCTCCGGCGTCCCGCGCGGCGCCGGCGGTCGCCCCCATCAGCCCGAGCTTGCCGCCGCCATAGACGATGCGACAGTTTCGGCGGGCGGCCTCTCGACCAATCCACTGGGCGGCTTCCTTGAAGGCGGGGTCGGCGCCGGTCCGCGACCCGCAATAAACACAAAGCGATTTCATGAACTTACAACGTTTGATGGGTTCCAGCGAACATTGTACGATGATTTATGCCCGGGTAAAGTCAATTTCCTGGGGAACCATCATTGGCAAGGAAGGGGTTCGACGTGCGCGTACTGGTTATCGTCCTGTTACTGATTGTTTTAGGGTTCCTTGCCTGGAAGGGCGCCGAGCGTTTCGGCCTGATAGAAACGCCGCCCGAGGAAGAGGTTTCTGCACCCCCGGCCGACGATGTTGATGATGCGGAAGAGGCCGAAGCGGCCGCCGCGCTGCCAAGTTTTGACATTGTACGCGTTGACCGAACTGGCTACGCCGTCATCGCAGGACGCGCCGCGCCAGGCGCGGATGTGATCGTTTACGCCAATGGCGAGCCGCTCGCGACGACAAAGGCGGAAGCCGACGGATCGTGGGTGATCTCGACCGATACCCCGCTTGACGCGGGCCCGGTGGAGCTCAGTCTGTCCATGACAACGCTCGACGGTCTCACCGTGCGTTCGGAGCAAACGGTGATCATTCTCGTGCCTGCCCAGGATGGCGATGCGCCGCGGGTCTTGCGCACGACGCCGGGCGGCGCGACGGAAGTCCTGCAGGAACCAGACGATGTGGGCGAGGGGCTCGGACCGCTAGCCCTTGAAGTTATCGATTATGACGCTTCGGGCTCTGTCATTTTCTCCGGTCGCGCGTCACCAGGCGCGGTCGTGCAGATCTTTATTGACCGGCAAATGATCGGCCAGACCCAGGCGAATGAGCAAGGCAGGTGGGTGTTTTCCCCTGACGTAACGATCAATCCCGGCGTTTATCAACTTCTGATCGTGCAGCTCGATGAAAATGGACGGCCCGCATACGCCATAGAATTGCCGTTTGAGCGGGCGTCTCTTGATGACATCGACCTGCGCGACGGCCGCGTCATTGTACAGCCCGGCAACAGCCTCTGGCGCATTGCGCGGCGCGCATATGGGCGGGGTGCTCAGTACACAATTATTTACGAGGCAAACGCCGATCAGATCCGCGATCCGGATCTGATTTATCCGGGACAAATCTTCGACGTCCCGGACGAACCGGCGGAAAATGAGTAACTAGGATCGCTCCAAAGCCAACGCCTGCGCCCATTCTTTCTGAACGCTTGGGTCATTTTCATCTGCGCCGCGCTCTTTTTCGAGCGCCGATAGAGTTTCCTTGTCCGCCAGTCTGCCCATCGCCCACACCGCGGCGCCCCGGACCAGCGCGCTTTCATCGCAGAGAAGCGGGGAAAGGACCGTCGTCATTTGTGCGTCGCCGCTATTGCCAATGGCGATGGCGACATTGCGCAGAAAACGATTGCGGCCAACGCGTTTAATCGGCGAGCCAGAAAACTTGGCGCGAAAGCCCGCGTCATCGAGGGTTGCGAGATCAGCGAGCGATGGCGCATTGAGGTCATCGCGGGGCTTGAGCGCTGCTTCGCGCGCAGTTTTCGCGAATTTGTTCCATGGGCAAACGGCGAGGCAGTCATCGCAACCGTAAATGCGGTTGCCGAGTGCGGCGCGCATATCGTGCGGGATCGGACCTTTGTGTTCAATCGTCAGATAGGAAATGCATCGGCGCGCATCGAGTTGATAGGGCGCCGGAAAGGCGTCCGTCGGGCAAATATCGAGGCAGTTGCTGCAGGATCCGCAGTGGTCTTGCTCGGGCGCGTCGGCGGGCAGTTTAAGGGTGGTCAGAATAACCCCGATAAACAGCCATGAACCGAAGTCTTGCGATACGAGATTGGTGTGCTTGCCCTGCCAGCCTGCGCCCGCCTGCGCGGCGAGTGGCTTTTCCATCACCGGCGCCGTATCGACAAAGACTTTCAGTTCGCCGCCATGGGTTTCGGCCATCCATCGCCCCAGTTTTTTGAGGCGTTTCTTGACCACGTCATGGTAGTCGCGGTTGCGGGCGTAAACGGAAATTACGCCTGCAGATTTGTTTGCAAGCCCCGCCATCGGGTCCGAATCCGGCCCGTAATTCACGGTGAGTACAATCGCGGTTTCAGCCTCCGGCCATAAGGACTTTGGATCGGCCCGTTGCTCCTTGCGCGCATCAAGCCAGTCCATGTCCCCATGTCGGCGTTCGCTCAGAAACGCATAAAGACGCTCGCCAACATCAGCGGGAAGCGACGCATTGGTGAACCGGGCAAGGTCGAAGCCAAGGGCGCGCGCCTGGGTGCGAATATCCTCGCGCACGCCTGTTGCGTCGCTCGACATCAAAAGTCCGGATCGGCGTAATGTCGCGGCGGCGGCATTCCTTCGACGCGATCGCGTAAAATTGGCCGCAAAGCTGGCCGGGACTTTATCCGCGCGTACCATTCCTTGACGGCTGGAAAACGATCCCACGGCAAAGCGTCCACATAATCGACGCTGGAGATGAAACCCGCCGCCGCCACATCGGCGGCGGAATAGGCGTCGCCTGCGAACCAGCTTCGTTGATCGAGAAGCCAGGCGAAATAATCCATATGCCAGTCGAGCGCTTCGAGCCCGGCGCGGAGCAGATCGTAGTCGGGCTGCCCGCGCCGCATAAGCCGCTTGTCGATCCGCTCCCGGACGATAAGGGCGACAACCTCCTGCTCGAATTTTTGCGTGAACCAGGAAACCAGACGCCTCGTTTCCGCCCGGTTTTCAGGGCCGGTCGGAAAAAGCGCCGGAGATGGGTAACGCTCTTCCAGGTATTCGATGATGACCGCCGCCGGCGCGACTGAGCGCTCGGCCCCGTCGCGCGTTTCATCGACCAAAACCGGAATTGATCCGGCTGGGTTCAGCTTTGCGATGCGGTCTTTCGCCTCCCATGGCCGCGCTTCCTCAAACTCGGCAGGCAGTCCTTTTTCCGCAAGCGCTATGCGGATCATGCGCGAGGACGGATCGAGGGGCATGTGCAGCAAGCAGCGCATGGAATTCCTTTACTATAACATGGCCTCGGCGCCGACTGCTGATACGCCGGGCGGGCCGGGACGTCACTGCCTTCCGGCAGTCCCTTCGGCGAAGGCTGTTAACCACGTTGCCCCTTACGGCTTCAACCGAAATCCGGCTTTTTTGGCCAAGCCGAGCAGGGGCCGCTGCGGCAAAATCCTTGCAAGGCCATACCTCGAAGCAGCGCATACCCGTTTCGAATAGAGACAGGGCGCGCAGCCGGACAAGGGAACGACATTTATGTCCAGTAACCGCGACAATTACGCCCCGGAATTTGCCTGGCGCCGGCCGTCCCCGACGGCGCGGCGTATCGCCATGTCACTATTCGCATGGCAGCGTCCAGCGATCTCTTACTTCACCGCCATTGCCGCCGCCGCTCCATTTGTCATCGCGGCCTTTGTGGCGCCGGCGCTGTTAAGTCTGTCGCCGACCGTAGACATGATCGCGCCAATCGCGGATGCGCGCGCGACGGCTTCCGGCGAGGTCGGGCTCGAAAGCGCGGCGACGCCGTTCTATCTGATCACGCTCATGGCCGGCGACATGTTCGCAGACTCGCCGGGACGTATCCATCTCGTCGCCAAGGCGTTGAGCGCGCTTCTTGTGGTTGCGCCGATGGCCTATTTCGCTGTTTCGCGTTTGCCGCTTTTTGCCGGCGCCATTCTCACGGCGGCGCTTGCTGGAACCGTCGCGTCTCCTTTTGGGGGTCCGGCGGAATTCGCGCTCGCATTGTTTCTGGTCTGCGGCTTCTGTTTTCTTTCTCCATGCGCCGACAAATCGCGCGGCCGCGCTCGTTTCGATGGCGTGCTCGCCGGCGTTTCGCTGTTTGTCCTGTGGCTGCTCAATCCTGTTTTTTCCCTGGCCGGGTTCGTGGCGCTGTCATTCTGCCCGTTCTTGTCAGGGCCGCACGGTCTTAATCGCTATGCCGCAACTCTTGTCGTCTTTGCGATTTTTGCCGGCGCTGCCGAGATTTTTGCTCCCGGCCTCAACATGGCCCGCGCGGCGGCTGCGTCAGGCACGCTCACCATGGGCTTTGATTTCAGCGGCGGCGACAGCGCCTTTCGCTTAAGCGGCGTCGCCGTAAGCGCGCTCCTCGTCATGGTGATGACGTGGGTGTTTGGCGGACGGGAGAACTTGCGTTCGGCGCTGACCGCCCTCGGCTTTGGTATCGGCGCTTTCGTCGCGGCGCGCATTGCCGGCGCAAACACCTTGCCGGTGTTCGTATTCGCAGCGACTATCGCGGCCTTTTCGGTTTCTTCGCCGTTTTACGACGGCCTTTTCCGCAACCATGACCGGGCGAGCGTCGCGGCTGCTCTTGGCGTTGCGGTCCTGCCGATGTTCTGGACCGGCGCGCTCGCGGCCCATGCTGCGCAGCAATTCTCACTGCAATATGAAACCGCAGAGAACGCGCCGGAGGATATTCGCGCTGAGTTTGCGCTGGTGCAGCCCGGCGGGCCGACCATAGCGCGCTGGATCGAAGAAGGGCGGTTTTCAACCCCGGAAGCGCGCGAGCTCTTAGCGCTTGCGCCGGTTGATCAGTCGGCGGTGCTGCTAGAAGCAGCGAGCCGCGCCAAAATCATCGCCGCCCGAGGGGCTGAAGTCGCTATTCTCACCGGCGCTGACGCCGCTTGCGTTATTGCAGAAAACCGCAATTGCCGCGCCGATTCCAACGATGCAGCCGCCGACGCCAGCGTCGTCTTCGTGCCGCGTCTTGATCTCGGTCCCCATGCACTCGCCGCCAAAGGGCGCGCCGAAGCGTTGCTCTATACGGAATTCAAACTGGCGGAAGAAACGCCGTTCTGGGAAATCTGGGTGCGCCGCAACGCTCAAACGAACGGATTGCTGCGCAACTAGAGATTCCTTTCGAGCGTCTTAACCGACCTTGCCTCGCTTCAATATGAACGTTCCGCCCTCTAAGCGCCTCGCGCGATGAAATAGGGGTTGGCAAAACCGCGCTCGCGCTTGTTGTAGGTCAAGGGCTCTCCGGACGGGTGAACACAGACCTCGCCGCCGGCGGCTTCAAGCACAGCCTGCCCCGCGCCGGTATCCCATTCCATGGTGCGGCCGAAACGGGGATAAATATGCGCCGCCCCTTCGGCGATCAGACAGAATTTCAGTGACGAACCAGCGGCGGCGAAATCGGCGACGTCAAGGGTCGCGAGATATTCATCCGTTTCCGACGAGCGGTGTGAACGGCTGGCGACGGCGATCAAGCCTCTTTCCGGAACTTGCGCGGCGCGAATGTCCTGATGATCACCAAGCGCGCCTGCGTCGACGTTGCGACGCCAGGCGCCAGCGCCGACAACGCCTGCATAAAGTCTTCCTGTCGCCGGCGCATAGACAACGCCGAGAGCCGGGCGCCCGTTGCGAACGAGGGCGATGTTAACGGTGAACTCGCCTGTGTGATTAATGAACTCGCGCGTGCCGTCGAGGGGATCGACAAGAAAGAACGCGTCACCGAGTACGGGGATGCGTCCCTCGCTGGCGGCTTCTTCGGCCAGCACCGGTATCGCCGGCGCAATCTCGCGCAAACCGGAAAGGATAATCGCTTCCGCACTTCGATCAGCGGCGGTGACTGGCGACGCATCGTCTTTCTCTTCGGCGGTGAAATCCGTTTGGTAGATGCGCATGATTTCTGCGCCGGCTCTTAGCGCCAGGGCGGAAAGCGCATCACATAAGGCGCGGTCACCGGAAAGTGCATCATTGCTCATGCCGCGCAGATACGGGGACGCGGCGCAGATTGGCAAGGGCGATCAGCGAAATGCGACGATTGTGAAGGCGGCTGTTTGCTTGGGCATGAGGCCGGTCGCGGGAATAATGTCCTGAACGATCCAGCCTTCGTCGGCCAGCGCGTTGAGCCGTTCCTGCATGGCTGCGGCGGCCGCCCGCGCATAGTCGCGCTCATTGGCGACAAGGCCCACGGGGCGCCGCTTGGCGTCCCGCCAGCTAACATGAAAAACGGCAAACTGTTTCGTCATGGGACATTTCCCGTCGCGGTGACGTCAGCGGAGTTCAGTTCAGCCTTATACAGGCAAATGTCGCGCCGATCAGCGCTTTTTGGCTCCCATAGGGGGCAAATCTCCGGCGAATTCGTCAATGTCATTGTTGATCCGGCGCGCGCTGGTTTTTCGCAAAAATGCCGTCTAAAGAGGCGGCAAGCGCGGCGGCGGATCCAGCGCCCGCGGCATTCTATGAAAGGCTAGGAAACATGCGCGTAACCATGATCGGCGCCGGCTATGTCGGGCTTGTCTCAGGCGCCTGCTTTGCGGATTTTGGCCATGACGTCGTCTGCGTTGACAAGGACCCGGAGAAGATCCGCAAGCTCGAAGACGGCGTCATGCCGATTTACGAGCCGGGCCTTGAAAACCTCGTCGCGGAAAATGTGAAATCCGGCCGCCTCTCTTTCAGCGGCGATCTGGCTGCATCGACCCCGGAAGCGGACGCGGTATTCATCGCCGTCGGCACGCCCTCACGCCGCGGCGACGGATTCGCCGATCTTTCGTATGTTTACCAGGCCGCAGAAGAAATCGCGAAAGTTATTGACGGGTATACGGTCGTTGTCACCAAATCGACTGTGCCGGTCGGAACCGGCGCTGAGGTTGAAGCGATCATAAAACGCACGCGTCCCGACGCGGAATTTTCCGTTGTCTCGAACCCGGAGTTCTTGCGCGAAGGCGCAGCGATCAACGATTTCAAGCGCCCGGACCGAGTTGTCGTCGGGGCTGAAGATGAGCAAGCGCGCGCCGTTATGCGCGAGCTTTACCGGCCGCTTTATCTAAACGAAACGCCCATGGTTTTCACAAACCGGGCGACGTCGGAACTAATCAAATACGCGGCGAACGCGTTCCTTGCGACCAAGATTACATTCATCAACGAAATGGCCGACATCTGTGAACAGGTTGGCGCCAATGTTCAGGAAGTCGCCCACGGCATAGGGCTTGATGGCCGCATCGGCAAAAAATTTCTCCATGCGGGTCCTGGCTATGGCGGCTCGTGCTTTCCGAAAGACACGCTCGCGCTGGTAAAAACGGCGCAGACTTATGATGCGCCGACCAAGATTGTTGAAGCGGTCGTTGACATCAATGCGCGGCGAAAAAAACGTATGGCGGAGCGTGTTATCGCCGCCTGCGGCGGCTCCATCGACGGCAAAACCATAGCGGTGCTGGGCCTTACCTTTAAACCGAATACGGACGATATGCGGGATTCCCCGTCCCTCGATATTATTCCCGCGCTGCAGGAAAAGGGCGCAAAGATACAGGCCTTCGATCCCGCGGGTATGGAAGAGGCGGCCGCTCTACTCACTGACATTGAATATAAAGAGGGGCCCTATCAAACGCTCGAAGGCGCAGACGCCGTTGTCATCATTACCGAGTGGGATGAGTTCCGGGCGCTTGACGTCAAACGGATCAAATCGCTGATGAAGTCGCCGATCATGGTGGACTTGCGCAATATCTACGGCGCAGCAGAGATGATCGCCGAAGGCGTCGATTACCACTCGATCGGTCGTCCGACATAGAGCGTGATCAGGAAAAGTGGAGACCGGTTTTCCGGTTCGATCACGCGACCAGAAGAGAATCCAGAGCAGGATCACATTCAGCTAAAATGATCCTGCTCTATGCGGCGCGGAGTTTTTTCAGGATTTTGGAATTTCGCCCGCGCGAGCCGGCGTCAGCTGTGGTGATCGTGATGCCGGTGCGGCGCAGTATGTCTGCGGTGACCATGGGCGCTTCGCTGCGAAACTGGGTTTTGCCTTCGGGGTCAACATAAATGAGATTGAAGCCGGTTCCCGCGGCGATGGCGTGACGCAAAAGCGCGGGATCGAGCCAGTCCAGGGGTTCGCCGTTTTTGCGCGGCGTGTCCTCGCCGTAAAGTTCCATCACCACCACATCGTCGCGAATGAGCGCCGGGATCGCCGGTTTGAGCAATCGGCGCTGCATGCGGCAGGCCGAGTGATTGGCCGCAGGCCCAACGATAAACAGTGTGTTTTTCGGCGAGAAATTGCGGACCGTTTCTGCTTTTCGCAGATTGGCCGTCATCTCTGCGGCGAAATTCGGACGCACCGACAGCACCGCGGCGACGCCGCCGACGATCAGGCAAACCGCAATGATGAAAAGCGTAAAACCCATGGGTCCCGAACTTATGGTTACGACATTTCCGCAGCGTTAAAGCGTTGAGCCGCAAATTGCAGCTTAATTCCGCTTATGTACACATAGAGATGCAACTTGCCTGCCATATAGCCTGGGCCCGATATAACTTCGTTAAAGACTGTTAACTATTTTGGCGGGCGCGCTGAACCTCAAAACGCGAAATCGGGCCCGAGCCGCCATGCGGCAAAGCGCTCAATTCCTTCCGCAAGCGTAACGGTTGGCGCAAAGCTGAGCTCACGGCGGGCGCGGGCGATGTCGGCCCAGGTGCGTTCGACGTCGCCGGGCTGCATCGGTTTCATGACTTTTTCTGCGGTTTTCCCCAGGGCGCTTTCCAATAGCGACACCAGGGTCATCAGCTCCTCCGGGCGGTCATTGCCTAGATTGTAGATGCGATGGAAGCCTTCCTCCGCGCCCGGCCGGCGATCATGGGCGGCGAGGACGCCCTTCACGATGTCGTCGATATAGGTGAAGTCCCGCGCCATCACGCCTTTGTTGAAGATTTCGATGGGCTCGCCCTTGAGAATCTTGTCCGCGAATATCCAGTACGCCATGTCCGGACGGCCCCAGGGGCCGTAAACGGTGAAGAACCGCAACCCGGTGGTCGGCAGCCCGTAAAGTCGGGCGTAAGACGCACACATGGCTTCGTTCGCTTTCTTTGTTGCCCCGTAAAGAGATACCGGCGCATCGGTTCTGTCGTCTTCGCTGAACGGCGTTTTCTCATTTGCACCGTAGACGGATGAAGAAGACGCGTAGGTAAGATGCGCGACCTCGCGCTGTCGCGCCAGTTCCAATATGGAAAGACACCCGGCGAGATTGGATTTTCCGTAGTCGAACGGATGGGAAATCGAGTGACGAACGCCGGCCTGTGCAGCGAGATGAATGATCGATGAAAAATCCACGCCCGTGAGCGCCGCGGCAAGCGCCTGATGATCGGCAATGTCCGCTTTCACAAAACGGAAATTGGGCGCCGAGGCGAGGCGATCAAGGCGCGCGCGCTTCAGCGCCGGCGTGTAGTAAGCGTTGAGATTATCGACGCCGATTACCGATTCGCCCCGCGCCGCGAGGGCAAGGGCGACTTCCGACCCAATAAAGCCGGCCGCGCCGGTGACAAGAATGGTCATAAAAGCGGGTTCATCATAGCTGATGCAGGACTTTAGCGGAAAGCAGCGACCGGATCGTTAAGACGCCGCGCTGTTAGAGCCTGTGAGCGCCTCGTCGTAAAGCCCAGAGGGAAGGGTGCGCCAACGGGCGACCATGATTGTTCCGATCGCGAGCATGGCGATAGCAACGCCCACAAAGGCCAGCACCGGGTCCAGATCGCGGCTGGTAATTGCGAGGATGGAGAGGGATCCGGGTATGGCGAACGCTGCGTTTGTAAAAATGCCTGCGGCGAGGATACGCGCCCGGACGGGCGCAGGCGCGCGGCGCTGCATCGCCGCCTGCAGCGGCGCGATATAAACGCCAGCGAGCGCTGACGTAGCGACGAAAAAGACCACGAGCATAAGGCCCGGCGCCGTCGTGAAGAGGGCGCCAAGGGTCAGCGGCGCCGCAGGGGTTCCCGCAGCGAACGGCGTGATGGCGACCACGGCGAAACTCATCAAGCCCGCGGCGATGATTGCGCCGGCTGAATATCCCAGGCCCGATCGGCCTTTTGCGAGGGCGGCGGCGGCGACCGCGCCGATCATGGCGCCGATCGCGAAGAGACCGTTAAGCGCCGTCCACACCAGCGGTTCCGAGTGGAGGGAGTCGCGGCCGTAAAGAGGCACGGCGACGGTGACCGCGGTCGACAGAAAGTAAAAAATGCCGACGCCCATCAATGGCGGCGCGACCCCGCGCGATCGAAAGACGAAGCGGAACATGGCGACGGTTTGCGCGGCGCCGTTGAAACTGAGTTTGAGCGTTGGATCATTCGCGGCGGCAAACGGGGTTTGCAGGGCGGCGAGCCAACCGATGGTCGCTGCGCTGACAAGAGCGACGCCGACAAAAAGTCCTCCATTTTCCTGAATGATCAACAAGCCACCTGCCGTATAGCCAAGGAGAATAAACGTAAAAAGTCCGGCGTTGCAGAGGCCGTTGCCGCGTAAAAGCTCATCCGTATAAAGATATTTCGGCATGGCGCCGACGCGCACCGGTGAGAAAAAAGCCGATTGCGCGCCCATAGCAAACAACATGGCGATGGCGAGCACGCCGTTTCCGGTCAAAAAGGCAATGGCGGCGACGCTCATCAGCACGATTTCCATGAACTTCGTGCGGCGGAACATCATCGATGTCTCGTATTTGTCGGCGAGTTGGCCGGAAATGGAGGAGAAAAGCAAAATCGCAAGCGGCAGCAATGCGCCGATATAGGGCATGGCGTTGTCGGGATCGTCAAAGAAGGGGACCCCGATCAGCCCCGCCGGGATGCCGATCAAAAGCGCCTGTCTCAGGGTGTTATCGGCGAAGGTGCCAAAAGAGAGGGCGACCCACATGGGAAAGAACCGCCGCTGCAAGAACAGCGGCAGGGGCGAGGAAGGCTGGACGGGCGCGCTCACGCGGCTGGGCCGATCCGTCGCCGGACCTGATTTTCAGCGGAATTTGTCCCCGGCATAGGGTCATATTCCCCCGCTTTGCCGGAAATGGCCATCGGGCGCCGCAGCAATGAAATCAACGGATTGCAACAGGCCCCGCGATGGCTATATACCGCACAGCCGTCGCGGTCGGGGCGGGCCCGCCGGCCCATCCGCCGCAGCCGACAAATCCCCCAGGGAGAGGAATTCATTCATGTTCATTTCGCCCGCATTTGCGCAGGCCGGAGAAGCCGCCGCGCCGAACGCATTGATTCAACTGGCGCCGCTGATCTTCATCTTCGTGATCTTCTATTTCCTCCTCATCCGGCCGCAGATGACCGCACGCAAGAAGCATCAGGAAATGGTTTCGAATGTGCGGCGCGGCGACACGGTAGTCACAGCTGGCGGCATCATCGGCAAAGTGACGAAAGTTCTGGAAGGCGACGAAGTGATGGTGGAACTCGCCGACAAGGTTCAGGTGAAAATCGTCAAGACAACGCTCTCTGACGTGCGCAACAAGCCGGAGCCCGCGGCCAACGACAGTTGATCGCTGCTGCGCTTTCACGGATCACGGATAGATCGAGCATCCCATGCTGCAGTTTTCAAAATCACAAACCGCCGGCGTTATCGGCCTCGTCATTCTCGGGCTGTTGTTTGCGGTCCCGAACTTCCTGAGTGAAGAGACGCGTAACTCACTCCCCGGCTTTGTGCCGATATCCACTATCAACCTAGGCCTCGACCTTCAGGGCGGCTCCTATCTCTTGCTTGGCGTCGATACGGATAAGGTGATCGACGACCGCATGCGCGGGATCATGTCGGACATTCGCCGCGAAATGCGACCCAATCGCGGCGCCGGGCGAGAGCGGGTATCCATCGACAATTTGAGTTTTGACGACGGCGCGGGCGAGATCTCCCTGCGGGTGGCTAACGCTGCGGACTTTGAAGAGGCCCGCAGCCGCGTGCGCGACGTGACGCGAGGCGGCTCCGGCGCGCTGGGCCTCGGCATTCGTCCTTACACGGTGTCGGTTAACAACGAACGCATTGTTATCGCGATGACGCCCGAGGCGGAACGACAGTTTTCGACCGAAGCCGTGCGGGATTCGATCGAGGTTGTGCGCCGGCGGATTGATCCCGCGGGCAACAAAGAGGTCGTGATTGCGCCTCAGGGAAGTGATCGCATTGTCGTGCAAGTGCCCGGCGACGACGATCCGGAAGCGCTAAAGGCGATTATCAACCGCACCGGCCAGCTATCGTTCCATGCAGCAGACCTGACGGTGAACCCGGCCGACGCTGACGCTGGCTTGCTTCCGCCGGGTCGCTTTGTGGTTCCTTTTGCGGAATTCGAAGGGACCGGTCGTCCCCCCATGGTGCTGGTTGAGGATCCTGAAATCACCGGCGACATGGTGCAAACCGCTTCCGCCGGACAAAACCCCGACGGCGCCGGGTTCCAGATCAATTTCGAATTCGACAGTCGCGGCGCCCGCCGCTTCGCTGATTACACGCGCAACAATATCGGCGCGGTTTTCGCCATTGTTCTCGACAATGAAATTATTTCAGCGCCAACGATCCAGTCGGCGATTACCCAAGGGTCAGGCCGCATCACCGGCGACTTTTCAGCCTACGAAGCTTCGCAAACGGCGCTTCTGATCCGCTCAGGCGCGCTGCCGGCGGAACTGACGACGCTGGAGCAGCGATCTGTCGGCCCCCAACTCGGACAGGACTCAATCGAAGCCGGCGCCAAGGCCCTGATAATCGGATTTGTCGCCGTCATCATTTACATGGTCGTCAGCTATGGACGGTTCGGCATCTATGCGGACATGGCGTTGATCGCGAACGTCATCCTGATCGCCGGTGCGCTGTCGCTCATGGGATCGACGCTAACCCTGCCGGGCATTGCCGGCATCGTTTTGACCATCGGCATGGCGGTTGACGCTAACGTCCTGATTTTTGAGCGTATTCGAGAAGAGCTGGCGGCCGGAAAATCGCCAATAAACGCTGCCGAAACCGGCTATCAAAAAGCCTGGTCGGCGATCCTCGACGCCAACGTCACCACTTTCCTTGCAGCGCTCATCATGTTCCAGCTTGGCGCCGGCCCCGTGCGCGGTTTCGCCATCACTCTGGCGGTGGGTGTCGCAACCTCCGTTTTCACCGCTTACGTTCTGACCCGTCTTCTTGCCGGCGGTTATCTCCTCGGCAAGCGGCCGAAAGAAATCAAACTTTAGGGGCTATGCGCGCATGTACTTAAAACTTGTCCCCGATAAGACGCATATTCCGTTCACGCGGGTTCGCTTTATCGCGATGGTTTTTTCAGCGGCGCTGATGGTTGGATCGGTGATCGCCGTGTCGACAATCGGTCTAAATTTCGGCATCGATTTTCGCGGCGGCGTCACCATTGAAGTGACCGATTCAGAACCAATTGAACTTGATGCGGTGCGATCGACGGTGAGCGCGCTCGGTCTTGGCAACGTCAATGTGCAATCGATCCGCGATTTTGCCGGTTCGGAGGACGCGGTCGTGGTCTCCGTCGAGCAACAAGAAGTCGAAAACGCAGAGGAAACTGACGACGTCGCAACGGCGAACGAAAACGCGCAACAGGAAGCCGCGGCGGCGGTGCAGGCGGCGCTGCAGGAATTGCTCGGCGACGACATGCAAGTGCGGAAGGTCGAGGTCGTCGGACCGACGGTTTCGGGCGAACTGATTCAGAAGGGCGCAACCGCCGTCGCGCTCGCCATCGCCATGATGCTGATTTACATCTGGCTGCGCTTCGAATGGCAATTCTCCCTCGGCGCCATTGTGGCGCTGATCCACGATGTCGTCATTACCCTCGGCATGTTCGCCGTGACGCAGCTCAAATTCGAACTTGCGATCATCGCGGCGATCCTGACTATCGTGGGCTATTCCATGAACGACACGGTTGTCGTCTATGACCGCGTTCGGGAAAATCTCAGGCGCTTTAAATCAACGCCGTTGCCGGAACTCCTCGATATTTCGATCAACGACACGTTGAGCCGGACGGTGATGACCTCCGTGACGACCCTTTTGGCGTTGATTTCGCTCGCGGTCTTTGGCGGCGAGGTTTTACGCGGTTTCACACTCGCCATGATCTGGGGCATCCTGATCGGGACGTATTCCTCGATCTTCGTCGCCTCGCCATTCCTTTTGATGACGGGTGTTAAGCGCGATTGGTCAAAACAGCCTGTTGCGGCGACGCCGTAACACAAGCGCTGTGACTATCGGCCTCAGTCGTCGATTCTGAACGGGACCATTTTAACGCGTTTGCCGTCGCCGAACGTCACCCACCAACTCAAGAACATCGACTTCTTCAGTCGTGCTTCGACGCCTTTTTCGGGAATCTCTATGTCGCTCGACCCCTCTAGCGTGCGCCATATCTGACCGTCGTCAAACTGGACAAACAGTTTGCCCACATTGTTGCGTTTGGCTGCGACAACGGTCGCGGTGAAAGGCTCGCCCTTTTGCTTCTTGGTTGCGCGCACGACTTTTTTGCCCTGCACGGTGCCGGTGTCGACGATGATGAAACGCCGCTCCTGGTCCTCCGCCGACGCTTGCGGTGCAGCATCCGCCGTCGCCGCCACGGCGGTCTCCGGCGCGCTATCTGATTCGGGTTGCTCACTAACCGGAGCGCTCGCCGCCCTGCCTGGGCGAAGCGATGCCGCCAGGGCGTCGTAACATTCCAGCCGCGCCGCCGAATCAGAGACATTCGAGCATTGTTCGACGACTTCGATGATCGAAAGCTCGTTGTTTTGCTGGGCTCTCGCGACGCCTGAGATGGACAGCAAGGTGAAAGCCGCCGCCGCGCCCAGCGCGACAAATGTAGTTTTCCCCCAACCGCGGCCTATTTCGACTGTCATTCAACTCTCCTCGTCAGTGCGCGCCTTGACTGCCGCGGCGCGCCTCCCGCCATTAAGTCTAATTCTGCGCCGCATTTACTCGCGTTTGTCAATATACAGGACCTCCAACATCTTCAGAATGCTGTGCCGCGAGCGATGATGCATTTGCGCAACAGCGGACCGCGATTGCGCCCACCGGAAGCACCGGGCGTTTGACATAACGAAACGGTGATGGAAGGATTTGCCGCAAATTCGGGGGTGCGCGATCAAAGTTGCCGGTCACCGGCGGTCGACTTGATGCGCCGGCGCCGGGTTTGGGAAGGGCTGCGTAACAGGCTTTTCCAACTTTTTGGGCAACTATTGGGCAGATTAAAATGATCAAGAAAATGCACGAGGACTCCGCATTTTTGCGGGGGCTGCTGGCTGTGGGCGTGTCTTCGCTCGCACTCGGCATAGGTGCGCCGGTTTTGGCGCAAGATGCGGTCGATGAAATCGAAGAATTAGACGACCTTGATGATGTGGATACGGACGATACGATTGTCGTTACCGGATCGCGCATTGCAAAGGACGTGTTTTCGAGTTCATCGCCGATTCAGGTGATCCTTCCTGACCAACAATCTCTGGCGGGTCTCCTTTCGGCTTCGGAAATTCTGCAAAGCACGACTGCAGCGTCCGGCTCTTTCCAGCTGGGCGATTTTGCTTCGGGCTTCGTTTTCGACGGCGGTCCGGGATCTAACTCGCTTTCATTGCGTGGTCTCGGCGCGACACGGACGTTGTTGCTCCTGAACGGTCGCCGGTTGAACCCGGCGGGTACGCGGGGCACGGTCTCAACCGTTGACCTCAACGTTCTTCCGACAGCTATCGTTAAACGGATTGACGTCCTCAAGGACGGCGCATCTTCCATTTACGGATCCGATGCTGTTGCGGGCGTTGTCAACATTATTACGGCCGACGACTTTGACGGCGTTACCATCGACGGCGCCACCCAGTTGCCGTTCGACGGCGGCGGCGAAGTTTATCGCGGCTCTATCACTGCCGGTATTACCAGTGATCGCGGCCACATGGTTTCGAGTTTTGAATACTTCCAACGCGAGCCTGTGTTGCTAGGCGAGCGCGATTATGCTCGTTGCCCGTTTGAGTTCTACCGCGATCCGACGACTGGTGAACGTCTGGATCTTCTCGGTACAAACCCCGACACGATCAAAGGTCCGAACGGCGAGAAGTGTTTTGCATCTGCAAACCGTTACGTCGTTGTCGTCGTTCCGACGCGCCGCGTCGTTTACGATCCGGGCAACGGCAACGATCCGGCGGATCCGGATTGGCGTATTGCTAGCCTGGCGGAACGCAACTTCTTCGACGATGAAGAACTGAATGCAACAATCGTTTCGCCGGTTCGTCGTTGGACGTTTACGAGCTTTGGCTCTTACGACATCGATTGGTTTGGCGGTACGACGCTTTACTACGAAGCATTGGTCAACAATCGTCAATCAACCAGCAACAGCGGCACGCGTCAGTTTGCGCCGCAGTATGATGGTGCGCATCCGTTGAACCCGTTCAGCGACGCGTTCTTCGCGCTGCCGTTGACGTTCGTTGATCCGCTCGAATTTGATGTCGAAGTCTGGACGACTCGCTTCGTCGCTGGCGCTAACGGCGTTATCGGCGACTCCGGATGGGCATGGGATACTTCCTTTGTCTATGGACGTTCGGCCGGTCGTTACGGCAGCCAGGTCATTCTTGCTGACCGTGTTGCGAACGCTCTCGACGTCGTTGAGGTCAGCCCTGGCGTATTCGATTGCGCCATCAACGTGAATGCGCTGCCCTTTGGCGAGCCTGAGTCAGGTCCGACTTGTGTGCCGCTCGATGCATTTGCCGCCATTCGTCGCGGCGATGCGCGATACACGCAAGCCGAGCTCGACTACATCACGGCCTTTGAATACGGCAACACGACGTTTGAAGAAATTCTCTTCCAAGCATCGGTCACCAATTCGGCTGTATTCTCTATGCCTGCCGGCGACGTCGGTATCGCGCTCGGTTTCGAAGGACGCAAAGACTCCATCGACGACCGTCCGGGCCCGAACGCTGCAAACGGCAACTCCTGGGGCCTGACGGCTGCAGGCCGCACCGAAGGCAGCGACAACGTTCTTGAAGGGTTCGGCGAAATCTTCATTCCGTTGCTTCGCGACAAGCCTTTCTTTGAGCACCTCAATATCGAAGGCTCAGGCCGCTACACTTCTTACGACAGCGGCTATTCCGGCTGGACCTACAAAGTTGGTCTTGACTGGGGCCTCGGCGAAGGTGTTCGGGTTCGTTCGACCTACGGCACGTCGTTCCGCGCGCCGGCTCTGTTCGAACTGTTCCTGGGCGGACAAACGGCGTTCTTCAGCGGCACCGACCCGTGCGACGACTACGGCACGGATGAGCCGCCGGGATCACCGCGGTTCGTTAACTGTGCGTCTGAAGGGCTTCCGGGCAACTTCGCATCGTCATCAACGCCGCGTGTTATTACCTTCGGTAACAACACGGGTCGTCTGACAGCGGAAACCTCGCGGGCGATCACGGCCGGAGTGGTATTCCAGCCGAACTTCATTGAAGATCTGTCGCTTGCGGTGGATTTCTTCGATATCCGTGTTGATGACCAGGTTGCGCGTTTTGGCGCTGCAGCGATCCTTGCTGCTTGCTACGACGATCCGCTATTCCGGACGCCGGGCACGCTTTGCGACTTTGTCAGCGGCCGCGACGCCAACGGCAACATCGTTGAAGTCAATGACTCCTACTTCAACATCAACCTTCAGCATACGCAGGGCTTTGACTTCACGGCGCGCTACAGCCGCGATCTTGGCTTCGCTAATATGCTGCTCGACTATCGCGCTACATTGACGACCGTTGACGAAGACGAACTCTTCGACACGGCCGGCGTTGGCGCAGGACGTCGCGACCTGAACGGCACGCTCGGTGATCCGGAATTCGTCTTCGAAGGCGATGTTCGGTTCGAGCGCGGCCCGTGGACGCTCTTCTACGGAATTGACTATGTCAGCTCCCAGGAAAGCTACACGTTCAATAATATCGATCCGTCAACCAGCATCTTCGTGTTGAATGTACCGAGCTACATCACGCACGACATGACGCTGCGGTATGACTACGACGATACGTTCCAGTTGCAGGTTGGTGTACGGAACCTGACAAATCGCGAGCCGGATCCGGTCTCTGACGTTCTAAACCGCGTCGGCACCGCTTCGCTCAGCGCGGCGAGCCAGCAAGACTTTATCGGCCGTCGCCTGTTCCTGTCGGTCAAAAAATCCTTCTAATCGACAGGGCGATTTAGATAAGAACCAGGAACGGCGGGCCTCGGCCCGCCGTTTCTTTTTGCGTTTATGAAATCGACCAGAGTTTTTGCTTCCGATTTTATTGAGCTGATCTACCAACCATTGCGGCTCAGAAACGAACCTGAGCTTCGATACTCCGCCGCGCCTCACATGCGCAACTATTGCGCAATTTGGCCCGCATGCGGTTAAATATCGCCAAAAATGCAATGGTTACTGCGCGCTGACCTGTGGTAATGGCGGCGGCACAACACAATACGAGGAGAGAGTGCATGACAGCCCTTTTAACGAATTTGCGCAATGCGGTGATTACCGGCTCCGTCATGGCGCTTGTTCTGTTGTTGTTATATTTGACCGCGTGGAACGGCGCGCTCGATACAGCCTTCTGGCAGTTCTTTTTCCGTTGGTTGCACGTTCTTTCCGGCGTGATGTGGATTGGCCTGCTCTGGTATTTCAACTTTGTGCAAATCCCGACCATGCCGAGCATTCCTGACGATCAGAAGCCGGCGATTGGCAAACACATCGCGCCAAACGCATTGTTCTGGTTCCGCTGGGGCGCCATGGCGACCATTGTCACCGGTCTGATCCTTGCTTTCCTCAACAATTACTTCCTCAACGTCGTGACGTTGGGCGCCGTCAACGGGTTTGCCGTGCCCGGTCATACCGCACTTGGCATCGGCATGTGGCTCGGAGCCATTATGTGGTTCAACGTCTGGTTCATCATCTGGCCGAACCAGCAAAAGGCGCTCAATATCGACAACAAGTATCCCGACATTTCGGCTGATGACAAAGCAAAAGCCGCGCGCACGGCGATGCTCTTTTCACGGACGAATACGGTGCTGTCGATCCCGATGCTCTTCGCCATGGTGTCGGCGCAAGGGCTGTTCCGGATCTCTTAACGAACCCCCGTGGATGCGGCGGCGCATTGCGATGCGCTCTTGCGTGGGCGGGATGAGGACAGATGGCTGGCGGCGCGCTATGCGCCGCCGCCTTTGCGTCGGCGTCTGGTTGCGCTTTATGCGTTTCACAGCGAACTGCGACTGATCCCGAGCCGCGTCAGCGAACCGCCCCTCGGCGAAATCCGCGTTCAGTGGCATCGCGACGCGTTGGATGAGATCCGCAGCAACAAACGCCCGCGCGCGCATCCAATTGTTGAGGAGGTCGCCGCCGCCGGTCTTGCGGCTCCCGATTATGCTCAGTGGATGGACGCCGCGGTCGACGCTGCCGCCCGCCCGCTTTATGGCGAGGGCTTCATTGACGCGGATGATCTCTTCGCCTGGTTGCGCGCTGCTGACGGCGCCGTCGACGCGGCTGCAGCCGCTCTCTGCGGCGGTGATGAAAACCTCTCCTATGTGGCGCAAGAGGCGGGAGCGGCTTTTGCAGCGGCGCGGGAAGGGCGTTCATTGGCGCCGGTGATTAACTGGTCCGACCCGGCCCGCGCGCTATGGAAAAAAGCCAAGCCGGTATTGTCTCTGGCGCCGGACGCATGTGCGCCGGCGCTTGGCCATCTCTATCTGACACCGGCGTATCTGAAACGCGGGCCTCAGGCTTTTCCGCTCGTCAAACGGCTGCGCATATTGTCTGCGGTTGCGTTCGCCCGATAGCGCGTCAGGTGTGATGTTCTACGTTTTGCTCGATCAGCGCCTTGTTATAGGCGGCGAGCGCTTTCACCCGCGACAGATACCCGATCACAATGTCTTTTTCTTCCGCGTCGACGACGGGGAGGCCGTATTCTTCCGTGTCTGTCAGAAGCGCCAGAGCCTTGCCCAAAGAGTTGCGTTCGAAGAGGCGCGGGGCCTCCTTTGAAAGCGGTGCGCCCGGCGGCATTTTTTCCATCACATCCCGTACACGGATGGTCTGCAACAGAACGCCGTGCGGACCCTCCGACAGGTCATATCCCCGGCGCGACAATTGCCAGTGGAAGAAAGACTTGCCGCATACCCATTGCGTCAGCAGCGTTGCGATGGCGACGGCGACCATGAGTGAAATGGTGATTCCATATTCGCCGGTCAGTTCAAACACGATCAATGTCGTCGAGATCGGGGCGCCAAGAATGGCGCCGCCGACCGCGCCCATGCCGATCATGGCGTAATAGACGGGGCTCGCTGTCGCGTCCGGAAGCAGATGACCGAGCACTGCGCCATAGGCGGCGCCGGCGAAAGCGCCGATAACGATGCCCGGCGAAAAGACGCCGCCGCCGAAGCGGCAGGAAAGCGTCACCGCCGTCGCGACGACTTTCGCCAGTACGAGAGCCATAAGCGCAATGATTGTGTATTCGCCGGCCAGCGCCTTGGTGACCGCCTCGTAGCCGACGCCGAATATTTCCGGAAAAAATGCGCCGATAAGCCCCACGATCAAACCGCCGAGCGGCGGCAAGAGCAAGTAAGAGACGCGCAACTTTTTTGCGTGTTCGCGCACCTTGTCTGTGAGGTTTTCTGTCGCCAACAAAAACCCGGAAGCGATCAATCCGCATAACACGCCGAGCACCGCGGCGAGCGGCACGTCTATTGTATGCACGGCGCCATATGCCGGCGGGTCAAAAGCCGGAAAGTCGCCAAGGTGGATGCGCGTGACAATCGCCGAAGCGACGCTGGCCGCTGCAATCGGTCCGAATACGGATAACGCGTAATTCCCCATGATCACTTCGAGCGCGAAAAGCACGCCGGCGATTGGCGCGTTAAAGCTCGCTGATACGGCCGCCGCGGCGCCGCACCCTAAAAGCGCGCGTCTCTGCTTTGCGGTGAACCCCATATGGCGGTCGAGGAAAGACGCAATGGTGGCGCCGAGATGCACGGCGGGGCCTTCGCGGCCGGCGCTGGCCCCGGCGCCGAGAGAAACCGCTGAGATAGCGGCGGAGGCAAGGCCTGCGCGAAGCGAAACCCGGCCGGCGCCGACGGCGCGCGCTTCGATGACGTCGGCGATGCCATGGGAGCGTCCCCGGCTCAGCCATTTGAACCGGTCCGAGAAATAGAGCATGGCGGCGACAACGACGCCGCCAATGATGGGCGCCGCCCAGGCGCGAAAGAAATCGAGATTTTCAGCCCCGCTGACGACGCCCGCCTCGGTCGCCCCGAAGGCGATGGTCGAAACGACGTCAATCGCGCCGCGAAACAGGATCACCGCATAGGCAACCGCGATGCCGATCAAGATGGCGAACAGCCACACGCGCAAGACATCATATTTTCCGGCGCGGCGGCGCAGTTTCCGCAGGAAAACGAGAATGCGCGCAACCTTCCGGGTCATGACGGTTTGCTTTGGCCTCCTTGCAATAGTGTTCATATCAGCATTCGCCGCGCAGTCTAAATGTCACGATATGATTAACGGCGCATTCATCCTGCTTTGGCAGTCTCTAGCGTAACTCTCAAGGACTTCAGGGCAGGCGAAGATCATGGCGACAGCAGCGTCGACGGCGACCCGCAATCAAGGTGACAAGATCGATCCAAAACGCGCGCAGGCGGCGTTAACGCGCTGGCGACGCGCCGTCGCCGAAGCGCAAGGTCAAGATCCCGGCGCGCCGTTGGATCAGCCGGACCGGCGCCTCTTGATGTTGCGCGTCTTTGGTTCAACCCGTCGGCTTGGCGAATTGTGCATGGCCCATCCGGCTGCTGCGGCAGCGGCGTTGATGGAAGGGCCTTCCGCAGTTCTCGCTGAGGCCGCGCGCGATCTTGCAGCCCTCGACGGCGGCGTCGGCGGACCGGACGTTCTTTACTCAGCGTTGGCGCCGCTCAAAAACCGCGCCGATATCGCTCTCGCCATTGCCGAACTCGGCGGTAAGTGGAGCGTCGCCGAAGCAACGGCGGCCCGCGTCGATTTCGCCGAACGCCTTGTCGACACCGCCTTGCGATGGCTTGTCCGCGCCGCGGTGAAGCGGGGCGAGTTAACTGTTGCAGATGACAAAAATATAATGGCCGGCGTTTGCGCCGTCGCCGGCGGCGACTTCGCCCATGAAGATCTTGCCCCTTACGGGCCGCTTGATCTCTTCGTGCTCTATGACGAAAGCGCGTTCCCGGGACCAGCGGCGCGCGGCGCCGATCGTGTGTTCGTACGGGTCGGCGCTGAGTTGCGCGAGGCGTTTGAGGGCAAGCCCGGAGATTATTCTCTCTTTGCGCTTAAAACGCCGCTTGGTTCGGGCGTCGGCGGCGCAGGGTTCACCGACAGCGTGGCCCGGGCGCGCAACAACGCTGATGGCCCGCAAAGCCATGCATTCAAAACCTGGCTCGCCACAGCGCGCATTGTCGCCGGGGATCGCACCGCAGGCTGCGCTTTTCTGGAAGAGATTGAGGACAAGGTTTGGGGCGGCGCGCCGATCCTCAACGATGAGTTGCGCGCATCGCTTTCCAAAGAGAGCGATGATCCGCGTGCTGCATTTCGCCGGATCGCAGAACTTTGCCGTCTGGCAATCGGCGGGGCGCGGCCGGTCTTTCGAACTGCTTCGGCGCGCGAGGTCTTCGAAACGGCTGCGGCCTCAAAAGCGCTAAATGCTGACGCGGCGCGCCGACTTGTTTCCGGTGAAGAGCTTGCTCACCTCGCAGTTGCGCGGGCGCAGATGATGAAGGGCGGCGCGGCGATGGATGTTGCGCGCAGCGACGAACAAGCTGCGCTCGCATGTCTTTGCGGTTACGCCGACTATGAATCTCTTGCAGCGGCGCTCGACGGCGCGCGCATTGATGCGCGCAATACCTTGTCGCGCATGATCCGCGGGCCTCATGCGGAAGCTGAACGCTATCAGTCGGATGATGAAGACGCCCAGGATGCCGACAAGCTGGAAGACCTTGGCTTCGCCAACGGAGAGAGCCTGTCAGCGGCGGTCGACGGATGGGCCCATCGTGCGGCTGCGGATGGGGGCGACAAGCGGTTTTCCGCCCTTGCTCCAGGACTGCTCACCGCATTCGGGGAAACCCAGCGTCCAAACCGCGTCGTTCGTCTCTTCGATAAGCTAATCTGTCTTGCAGACAACAAGGCCGATCTCTTCTCCATGGTTTCTGAGACCGCGCCGCAGCGCGATCCGCTCATTGATGCGCTGGGTTGTTTTTCGGGCGCCGTTCAGCCTCTCACCCAAACGCGGGCGGGCGTCGCCGCCTTCTTTGAGCGTCCGGGTGCGGAAACGCCTCAGTCCGGCGCTGAATGGCTTGCGCGATATACGCCGCCGAAGATCGACAGTGAGGAAACTCTCGCCGAGTTCGTCGCCTGGCGCCAAGAAGTCATCGCGCGCATTGCTTTGTGCGCGTCAAGCGGCGCCACTTCATTCGACGCCGCTGCTGAGGCGCTGGAAGCGATCCACATCCGCACGCTCGCAAATACATTCGACTTTGCTCGCGCCGCGGCGCCGGATAAGGAAGGCGACGCCGCCAACAAGATCGCGATTCATGTTTTCAACGGCGCGGGCGCACATCTGCCCGGCGCGGCGACCTGCATGGGTTTTATCGCCGATGATGAGCTTGGCGATGCGGCTGACGCGTTCGCCACCCGCTATATGGCTCTGCTCAATAAATTCGGCGACGGCGTGTTTGCGATTACGCCCGATGTTTCTCACCGTCCATCAGGCGTCAGCGGTCCGCTCGCACCGGGCCTTGAAGCGTTCAAATCCTACGTTCAGTCGGAAGCGGTGGCGTACGATCAGATCATGCTCGGCCGGGCCCGTGTAATTGCCGGCGCCGACGATATTGTTCACAAAGCCGCCGATGCCCTGCGCGGCGCTGTCGCCAGCGGCCGGCGGGCGGACATTCTGATCCGCGATCTCGATCGGGCGCGCGCGCAGAAAATGCGCCGCGAGCGGGCCACGTCCGATTGGGATATCGACCGGCTTGAAGGCGGCCGTGTTGACGTCGAGCTCGTCGTCAGTACACTGATCTATCGACACGCCTCCGCACACCCCGCCGTGCAGGATGAGGACGTTTATAAAGCGATTGACGCCATGGCCCGCGCCGACCTGGTGCCGGAGGAAACCGCGCAGGCGTTGAAGTCCGCCCGGGCGTTCTGGACGCGGATGCAGACAGTGCGCGCGCTTGCTCAATGGTCCGATCCGGTGCGCGATCCGATCCGTCCCCGCTTTGGACGGTTGATTGCGCGCGCGGCAGGCGTCGACAAGTTCGAGCAGGTGCGGCCGATGATGCGCGGCTATGCGGACGATGTTTCGCGGTTTTACGCCCAGCTTGTTCTTGGACGGCCGTCATTGAGCGTCGTAGCGCAAAAAGCAAGCTGATCTCAGTTCTCGGCGACCCGCCGCAACACATAAACTCTGAGCGCAGAGGCCAGCCCCGGCGGCGGCGTCTGCTTGAGGCGATCACGATCGATTCGGGTAATCAGTGCGGCCAGGCTCTTTCCGTCGGCCTCAGCGAATTCATCAAGCGCCGCCCAGAATTCGAGCTCCAGCGCAATCGAGGTGCGATGGCCTTTCAGAGTGACAGAGCGTTTGCGCATAAATAGCGAACCGGCCAGCGAGGAGCCCCCATTCGCCGCCGGTTCGCCGCCCTAAATCAAGACCAAACTGGCCTTGCCGGCGTCTTTTTTAATTACTGGTCCAGTCGTCGAGCCCATGGGCGCGAATTTTCGCCGTTGCGAGCGCGACGCCGTCGATGATCCCGGCCATATGGGAGACCGCTTCGGGGTCGGCATTCGACAGATCCGCTCCGAGAGCGCTGTAAAGAGATTCAATATCGACATTGTTGGCAAACAGAAACTGCGCCAGGAGAAGGCGCGTCTGGCTGTCCGAGGGTTTGGCGTCACTCATGATGTGCAATCCTTTTCCGGCAGGCATTGTCTCAAATTCTTACACTGGCGCCCGCGCGCCTGACCAGAAACAGCAATTTCCGGTCCACTTTTCGATCCTCCGGCGGGCCTCAAGCGCGCATGTCGCGCCATGACGCGATTCTCGGGCCGTCATGACACGAATTTCGGTGAAATCTGTGTCAGAATTGGTTTCAGTCTGCCCGCGAAGGGTGATGCGAAGGGAGGGTTTGAGACCGCCGTGAAGAAAACCGAGAAAATCGAAATTCGCGTTTCACCCGAGGAAAAAGAAGCCCTGTCAGCCGCGTCGCGGTCCGAAGGGCGCAATGTGAGCGACGTCCTGCGAGAGCATGTTCGCCGCTATGTGGCGGCTGCGACGGCTGCGTCACCGAGAACGGAGAAGAAAAAGAAAATGACCTGGATCAGCAAAGCCGCCTATGTGGCGTTGGGCGCCGCCGTGAGCGCTCCGGCTACAATGTACGCCGTGGCCGACGACAGCCCCGCCGCACCGGGATTTGAAGTCAACGTGGCGCTCCAGGAAAACGCTGGAGAGCAGGACCAGACCCATTATCGCGCCAAAACGCGGATCCCGCTGACGCGAACCGAGCCGACGCTGGTAAATATGTCATCCGGTGATGCAGGCGGTTTTCGGGTGGCTATCATTAAGGAAAACAACGACGACAAAACGTACCGATTCGTTTTCAGCATCTGTCAGGAAACGGCTGACGGGTGCGAGGAAATCTTGTCGCCCGGCATCATTACAGCATTTGGCGGCGATTCATCGCTCGGCGTCAGAGGCGCAGGCGACGTGCAGGCCGACATTCACATCTCGTCCGTAGAAGGATAGCCGGAAAGATCGCGGCCCTTACTGCGGCTTGATCATTTTTTCCGGTTTGACAATGCGGTCGTAGTCTTCCGCCGAGACGAACCCCAGATTGATCGCTTCTTCCCGCAGGGTGGTCCCGTTCTTATGGGCGGTCTTGGCGATTTTTGTCGCGTTGTCATAACCGATTTCCGGCGCCAGCGCCGTTACCAGCATTAGCGAGCGCGCCATCAAATCATTGATGCGATCTTCATTCGCGGAAATGCCCGCAACACATTTGTCGGTAAAGGAATGGGCGCTGTCGGCGAGGAGCCGGATTGACTGCAGCGTATTGTAGGCGATCACCGGTTTGAAAACGTTGAGTTCAAAGTGACCCTGACTGCCGGCGAAGCTTACGGCCGCGTTATTACCCATCACCTGCGCGCAAACCATGGTCAGCGCCTCGCACTGGGTCGGGTTCACCTTGCCCGGCATGATCGACGAGCCGGGTTCATTTTCCGGCAGCGATATCTCGCCGAGACCTGACCGCGGCCCGGATCCTAATAGTCTGATATCATTGGCAATTTTAAAGAGGCTGACAGCGATTTCGTTAAGCGCCCCATGCGCTTCAACCATGCCGTCATGGGTCGCCAGCGCCTCGAACTTGTTCGGCGCCGTGACAAAAGGAAGTTTCGTATAGGCCGCAACTTCGTCCGCGAACTTCTCTGCAAAACCGACTTTTGCATTGATGCCGGTGCCGACCGCGGTGCCGCCCTGGGCGAGAGCGTAAAGCCGGGGCAACACGCCTTCGGCCCGCTCAATCCCGTTTGCGACCATTTGTACGTAGCCGGAGAATTCCTGTCCGAGCGTCAGCGGCGTTGCGTCCTGGAGATGCGTTCGGCCGATCTTGATGATGTCCTTAAACGCTTCGGCCTTGTCATTGAGCGCATTGCGCAGGGTTTGTAATGCGGGAAGAAGGCGATGAACGATTTCCTCCGCCGCTGCGATATGCATTGCGGTTGGAAAGGTGTCGTTTGAGGACTGGCTGCGGTTGACGTGATCGTTTGGATGCACCGGGTCTTTCGAGCCGATTTCACCGCCGAGAATTTCAATAGCGCGGTTTGAAACGACTTCATTTGCGTTCATGTTCGATTGAGTGCCGGATCCCGTCTGCCAGACGGAGAGGGGGAAGTGGTCGTCGAGCTTTCCTTCGGCGACTTCGCCGGCGGCCTTAGTGATAGCTTCGCCTATTTTCGGATCGATATTGTCGAGGGCGATGTTGGCGCGTGCGGCTGAGCGCTTGACGACGCCGAGGGCCCGAATAAGCGGCGCGGGCATGGTTTCGACGCCGATCGCGAAATTTATCAGCGACCGGGCCGATTGCGCGCCGTAGTACTTATCCGCTGGCACGGAAAGCTCTCCAAAACTGTCGGTTTCGGTGCGGGTTTTTGTCATCAGTGGCCTTGCGCTTTCTCAGAATCTAAGGGTTCCTTAAACCTGTCCCCGTTTACCATGGGCCCATCATGGCGCAACGTGGATATCTAGGACGTATGAGCGCCGCGGCGTCGCGGCAAGGGGCCTGTCTCGCGGCCGGCGGCGACCGGCTTTCCGCAACCGCGCTTGTCAGCCTCGTGGTTTTTTCGGCGGGCGTCCTCTTCGGCGAACATTTCCTCCGGGACCCTGACGTCTACTGGCACATCAAATCCGGCCTCGACATCTTGTCCACCGGCGCCTTTCCAAAAACCGACCCCTATTCCCATAGCTGGGCGGGCGAGCCGTGGATCGCAAAGGAATGGGGGTCGCAGCTAATTCTCGCCGCCGCCCACTCTCTGGGCGGCTGGAACGGCGTCGTGCTTGCCTCGGCGCTCGCAGTCGCTGCGACGGGCGGGCTTCTTTACTGGTTTCTTTCAGCGCACCTTCGCGGGTCTTACGCGGCGCTGGCGGTTTTCATTTGTCTTTGCCTCAGCGCTCTGACCCTGCTGGCCCGTCCGCATATTTTCGCTTTGCCGCTGATCATAGTGTTCACGCACGGCGTTTGGACGGCCGCACAGGAGACAAAAGCGCCGCCTTTTTGGCTCCTCGGCGTTTTGTGCCTGTGGGCCAATCTTCATGGCAGCTTTACATTCGGCTTTGTCATTGCGGCGATCGCGGCAGGACAGTTTCTTGCTGGCGGCGGACGCGGACAAAACGCGCTGGTTAACAGGTGGGTTTTGTTTTTGGGGCTCTTGCCGTTTGCGGCGATGGTTCATCCTTACGGATTTGATGCGATCTGGTCGACGGTCGTGCAGCTTGAAAACGATTCCGCCAACTATATCCGTGAATGGGCGCCGTTCTCTGCGAAGGATTTTCCGACGCACGGTTTGGCGATTTTGGCGCTGATCGGCGCAGCGTTGGCATTCGGCGTCAGACTGCCCGCGATCACCGTGCTGTTTATTGTTTTTCTTCTCCATATGTTTTTCGCCCATGCGCGTTTTGCGATGTTCTTCTTTCTTTTGGGACCGTTGGTTGTCATGCGCGATCTTGCGCAACAGTTTCCTGCGCTGGCTCGAAAAACAAATGCAAAGGTTTCTGCGGCGCCGGTTATTCGCAACGATCTCGTTACCGCAGTCTGCACTATCGGTGTCATAGCCTTGTCCGTCATTGCATTGCGTTTTCAGGACTACCCGCCGCGCCGTGACATAAACCCATCCGCCGGGCTGGCCGCTGCGCAGGAATATGGCGTTTCGGGCAATGTGCTCAATGCTTACAACTTCGGCGGAGCGCTTATCCTTGAAGGGGTTCCGACTTTTGTCGACGGTCGCGCCGACCGGCTTTACAACGGGTTTATTCCAAGAATTAAAGCGACGCAGGAGATCGCTGGCGCGCTATTATTGCGCGAGCAAATTGATGAATACGACATTGGCTGGGCGATCATGCCGCCGGAAGATGGGCGGGCGCATCATTTTCGAGAATTCGAAAACTGGCGACAAATCCATGAAGACGACGTTTCAGTTGTCTTCGTGAAAGATAATAGCTGACGCTTACTTTTTCCGGAATGAATCAAGGTTGACGACGTCGGCGCCGTGCTTTGGGTTATCGCCTTCGTCTTTTTCGTCCGGGCTGTCCTGCGCCTCATTGTCGGACGCCGATTCTTCCGGAGCCGCATCGCCGTCAACCTCATCGCCGCCTTCATCATCGCCGGTTGGCTCGAAGCGCAAGCCGAACTCGACGCTGGGGTCAGCAAAGCTGGTGATAGCGCCAAAGGGGATTTCGAGGCGCGCCTCCTTGCCCTTGAACCAGAGCGTCACGCCAAATCCGTCATCGCTGACGGTCAGCTGTTCAAACTGATGTTGCAGGACGATGGTCATGCGCTCTGGATAATCTTCCAGAAGAAAGTCGGGAATCGAAACGCCCGGACCGCGCGTGAGAAACTCGATGTAAAAATGGTGTTCGCCGGGCGCGTCCCCAACGTCGGCGACCAAAGATAGGACGTCGCGCATGAGATAGCGCAGCGCCTGTTGCATCATGTAATCGTAATCGAGTTCGACGTCGTCGCTCACAATCGCGCCCGGCCCTTCCAAGGATTTAAGCTGGCCTATTTAGCGCCGCCGGGCCGTAAACGCCACAGGCGTTCTCCGCGGCCGAATCGATGCGATTATTGGGTCGGGCCGGCCGAAGAGCGAAATTATCACATTGGAAAATGGGGGCTTCTGGCGCCAGGTGCTCCCCCGCGCCCGAATGGGCGCTATTCTTTAACTGGGGGCGCGAGCCGCATCGTGGTGGGGCTCACTGACGAGAGCAATTCTGACAATGAAAATGGGGGCTTCTGTTGCCAGGCGCCCCCGGGCCCCGCCTAGCCTTGGAAAGGGGCTAGGGCTTTAAAGCGAGTAGCTCGCGCTGCTTACGCGGCGAGAGCGAACTCTTCCGAGTAGTTGTCATTGGCAACTATTCAGTTTTAGCCAAATAACGGAGGCAAACCGGGCGAAAACATCGTCTTTAGACGTCCGTCGATCCTATTTCGGCCCCGCCGCAAGCCCCGCAGCACAACCCTTGCGGGTATTCAGTGCGGGAATTCTGGTGGAGCCGCCGGGTACCGCCCCCGGGTCCGATCCGCTTATTACACGCGTCATTTATCGCCATAGCCCGCGAACGGGCGATCCGAATATAGGGAGAATGCGTAAATATTTGAAGACCCTGCGGAATGCGGCGCATGTGGAATAAAATGTCAACAATATGTCACAACAATGCATTATGTGCGCACTGACGCTTTCGGCGCTAAAGACCAGCGGAAATTGTGATAATCATGGAACCCGGTGATTTCAGAAAGTGGCGGAAATCGCTTGATCTCTCACAAAAGGACGCCGCGCATATTCTCGGCCTCAAACGGCGCATGATCCAGTATTATGAAAAGGGCGAACGGGACGGCGAGAAGGTGAAGATCCCGCGCTCAGTCCGGCTTGCCTGCTACGCCATTTCAAACGGCGTTTCGGACTATCATGGTCCTCACCGCAAGGTGCAAATGATCGAAACCGATAGTGCTGATTAGGCGGCCTCGCGCAGCGACTTCGAAAACTCGACCCGGCTCGGTGAAAATTAGCGCTCGAAGGGGCCGCGAAGGCGGCTGATATTTTATCGGCGCGCATTCGCGCGCAGGCTAAGCGCTTGCTATGCTGCACGCGCAATCAGCGATTCGGCGAGGCAAATGAGGCAATATCTCGATCTGTTGCGACGCGTCCTCCATGAGGGAGACGCGCGTGTCGATCGCACCGGCGTCGGCACAAGGGCCGTTTTTGGTCATCAGATGCGTTTCGACCTCGCCAATGGATTTCCGTTGCTGACCACTAAAAAGCTCCATACGCGATCCATCGTACACGAACTGATTTGGTTCCTCGCAGGTGATACGAACATCGCTTACCTGAAAGAAAATGGCGTTTCGATATGGGATGAATGGGCCGACGAAAATGGCGAACTCGGCCCTGTCTACGGCAAGCAATGGCGGTCATGGGCGACGCCGGGCGGTGAGACGATCGACCAGATTGCCTGGGTCGTCGATGAGATTAAACGCAATCCTTTCTCGCGCCGGCTTGTTGTCAGCGCCTGGAACACTGCGGAGCTTGATCAAATGGCGCTCGCTCCGTGTCATTGCCTGTTTCAGTTTTTCGTCGCTGACGGACGGCTTTCCTGCCAGCTTTATCAACGCTCGGCCGATATTTTTCTTGGCGTGCCCTTCAACATCGCGTCTTACGCGCTTCTGACTGAAATGGTGGCGCAGGTTTGCGGCCTGGAGGCAGGCGAGTTCGTACATACCCTCGGAGACGCGCATCTTTACGCCAACCACGTGGAGCAGGCCGAAAAACAACTGGGCAGAACGCCAGGACCGCTGCCGCGTTTGCGTCTCAATCCAGACATTGCGTCGATCTTTGACTTTCGATTTGAGGATATAGTCTTCGAAAATTATGAGGCGCAGGCGACGATCAAGGCGCCGATCGCTGTATGAATTTCCGCATTCGCGACGCCGTTTCCGGCGATGAGAGCGTCATTCTCGGATTCATCCGGGAACTCGCCGCTTATGAAAAGCTCGCCCATGAAGTCGTAGCGACTGAGGAACAGCTCGCGAAAACGCTGTTTGCAGAGCATCCCAAAGTGTTTGCGCTGATTGCCGAGGATGACGCCGGACCGTTTGGGTTCGCACTATATTTTTTCAACTATTCGACGTTCCTTGGCCGATACGGGCTCTATCTTGAAGATCTTTACGTCCGCGAAGACCGACGCGGCGGCGGCGCCGGCAAGGCGATGTTAGCGCGGCTTGCGGCGATAGCGCTGGAGCATGATTGCGGCCGCATGGAATGGTGGGTGCTTGACTGGAACGCGCCGTCGATTGCGTTTTATGAGTCCCTCAGCGCCGAAGCCATGGATGACTGGACCGTATACAGACTAACCGGCGATGCTCTGTCGCGCTTGGCGCTCGAGGACAGGTCGTCACCATGAAAATTGCCCTCGTTGCAGCGGTCGCCCGAAACGGCGTCATTGGCGGCGAGGGGGCGCTTCCCTGGCGCATTCGCGACGACTTGAAGTGGTTTAAAGAGCATACCATGGGCAAACCCTTGCTCATGGGGCGAAACACTTTTGTTTCAATCGGCAAGGCCCTTCCCGGGCGCGACAACATAGTTCTGACGCGCGATCCCGGGTTTTCTGCGCGCGGGGCTTTTATTGCGCGATCGCTGCAGGGCGGCCTTGCCCTGGCGCGCGCCTGCGCCTCGGTGCGCGGCGCCGACGAAATATGCGTCATTGGCGGCGGCGACATTTATGCGCAAATGATCGGGCGCGCGGACCGGATTTATCTGACGCGCGTTGACGCTGCGCCTGAAGGCGACGCCTTTTTCCCGGACCTCGACCCGGGGCAATGGCGCGAGAGACCTGCGGGCGCGTGCGAGAAATCGCCCGTAAACGACCACGCTTGCGAATTTTTCATACTCGAGAGAAAGCAGTCGCGGCCTTGAAATTCCTTGCTTTTGAAGCATTAAGGCAAGCAACCGGAAAGCTCGCGGGCGATAGATTCTCCAGTGGGGTGCGAATCGCCGTTATTGCGCGGTTATGATAGCAGGGCCGCATATTTGGCGGCGCCAAAGACGGTAAAGGAAGGGGACCATGCGTAATCCTGTCTCGGTGATTTTTGCAGGCGCAGTCGGCGCCTTAGCGTTTGTCGCCCCGGCGGCGGCGCAGACTTACAATTTTTCCTGCGTTAAAGGCGGCGATGAACGCACCATCGAAATCGTCACCCCCGGCGAAGTGGGCGCGGCATGTGACGTGCGCTACGCCCGGGGCGGGGTGACGCGCACGCCCTATCACGCAAACAATTCCTCCTCCTTCTGCACCGAAAAAGCCGGCGAAATCGTCTCCAATCTGATTACGTCGGGATTTGCCTGCGGCGAAGTGGGCGGGCCGCTCACTGCCGAGGCGCGTCCGGCGAGTGAACCTCCGACTGCGGATGTTGATACGGCGGCGATTGAAGCGCTGCCGGAACCGGCCCCTGCGCCGCAACCGGAACCGGAACCTGTTGCGGAACCGGTAATCGAAGCGGCGACGCCAACGGCGCCCGCTGAGCCGGAAGAAGTTCCTGCGCCGGAATCGCTGCTTGGCGCTGCGCCTATTGAAGAACCGTTTTCTTCGGTCGGTTCTCCGGAGCCGGCGCCGCCGGCGTCAACTGGCGTTGTCGAACCGCTTGAACCGATTACGACGGAAGATCTTTCAAATGATGGGCCCGCTGCTGCGCCGGTCGAGGCGTCATCAGAACCTGTCACCCAGGATGCTGATTTGTTGAGCGAGCCTGCGCCGGCGACGGTGGCGACCCGCGGCCCGGCAACACTTGCCGGCGATAGTCTTGAAGATTTGCAGACGGCGGCGGAGCCGATTGCCGCTGGCCGACTTGTTGGGGCGGCGCCTGATACGGCTCCGTCAACCCATGCGGGTCAGGCGCTCGCCGGCCCGGTCGAGACGCCGGCTGCCACAACGCCCCGACCCGTCGCCGCTACGCCGGCGGCGCTGGGCGCGGCGACTCCCTCAGAACCGCGGGCCGCGCCAGGGCAAGCGCGCGCGACCGGTTTTCGCAAGCCCGAAGAGGTGATCGCCGCCACCCTCGACGCCCAGGCCGCCGCCTGGAACGAGGGCAATCTAGCCGCCTTCATGGATATCTATTGGAATGACGACGATCTGAAGTTTGTTTCCGGCACGTCGATCACAAAGGGGTGGTCGTCGACCATGAAACGCTACCGTGATCGGTATGCGGATGAATCAGGGCTTGGACGGCTTTCGTTTGAGAAAACCGACGTTGAGATGATCACCGACGATGTTGCGGTGGTGACCGGCCGCTACAATCACGTCAAAAATGCGGAAGCCTCAAGCGGCGCCTTTACGCTGGTCATGAAACGCATTGGCGGCGTCTGGCGCATTGTCCATGATCACACCGCCGGCGATCCGCCTAGGAACCAATAAAGGCGACGACCTTTTTGGCAAGCGCGCTGAATTCCTCCGCCGCCGGATGGTCCTGGGCGGCGATGGGAGTTCCGGCGTCTGACGCTATGCGTAAATCCGGATAGATTGGCGTTGCGCCAAGAAACGGCGCGCCGAGCGAGGCGGCCGCCTTTTCTGCGCCGCCCTGGCCGAAGAGATATGACTTTGCGCCGTCCGCGGTTTCAAGCCACGCCATGTTTTCAAGAACGCCGATGATCGGCACATTCGTCTTGCGGAAAAGTTCAACGCCGCGGCGTACATCGGCCAGCGCCATTTCCTGCGGCGTTGAGACAATCAATGCGCCCGCAAGTCGCTTGGTCTGAATAAGCGAGAGATGGGCGTCGCCTGTTCCCGGCGGCGTATCGATGATGAGAATGTCGACCCCCGCCCAGTCGACGTCCCGCATCATCTGACGAAGGGCGCCGGTGACCATTGGTCCGCGCCAGGCGATCGCCTGCTCCGGATCAACAAGCAGTCCGATCGACATAACGGAAACCCCGTGAGCGCGGGCAGGCTGGATTTTGCCGTCGACAATGTCGGGTTTGCCTGCGACGCCGAAAAGGGTTGGCGCTGATGGTCCGTATACGTCGCCGTCAAGCAGTCCCACCCGGTGGCCCGCGCGCGCGAGCGCCACGGCAAGATTGGCCGCAATCGTCGATTTGCCGACGCCGCCTTTGCCCGAGGCGACGGCGATGACGTGTTTCACATCGGGAAGAACCGACTCCTGTTCGGCGGGCCCGCGCTGCATACCCAGTGGATTATCATGACCGCCGGCCGGCAGCGCGCTGGCCGCGCGGTGGGCGGTCGCAACCGCTGAAACCGACGAAACGCCGTCAACATGGGCGGCGGCGCCCCTCGCCAGCGAGAGCATGCTCTCAGCGGCGGCTTTTTCCCCATCTCCAATTTCGAGGGCAAATTGAACACGGCCGGCCGCATCAACGGCCAGGCCCTGCACTGCGCCTGACGTCACAATGTCGCGGCCGTCGGGCCGCATGACTTTGGCGAGGGCGTTTCGGACGCGGATTATAAGCGGTTCAGTCAATTTTGGTCCTTGTTTTTCCTGAAAAAGCGCGCGCCGTGCGTTGCGCGGTGCAATTTCAGTGACATATATAGCCGCGCGCCGCGCCGGGCCAACGCCCGTCGCCGCGGCGGAAGTTGAAAAGAGAGGCTCAATGCCCTGGCAAGACAATTCCGGCAATCGCGGACCTTGGGGACAACCGCCGCGAGGGGGTAATGACAGCGGACGCAACAATGGCGGACGCAATAATGGCGGCAGAGGCCCCGGCGAGCCGCCCGATCTAGAAGATCTTCTGGAAGCCTCCCGGCGCCGGCTGCGCCGCGCCTTCCCGAGAGGCGGCGGCGGCAACGGCGGCGGACGCGGCGGCGTTCCCTTCAGTCCGAGACTTTTCGGCCTGATCGCCATCGTGATTTTCGGGCTATGGCTCGCGTCAGGCATTTATCAGGTCAATCCGGGCGAGCGGGCGCTCGTGACCACATTCGGCAAATTTACCGACATTCAAGCGCAAGGTCTGAAATGGCATGTGCCGTTCCCCGTTCAATCCAAGGAAACGGTCCTTGTTGATCGAACCCGGACAACGGAAGTCGGCTTTCGCGGCACAGCCCAGCGCAGCGCGGAAACATTTTCTGAAAGCCTGATGCTCACCGGCGACAAAAACATCGCCGACGTTACCTTTTCGGTGGACTGGAACATCGACACCTCGCCCCAAGGAGAAGGCGAGTTGCCGGGTCCGGCGAAGTTCCAATTCTTGATTGAAAACCCGGACAATGTCGTTCGCGCGGTCGCCGAAGCGGCCATGCGCGAGGTCGTCGGCGGCAACCGTCTCGAGCCGCTCTTGACGTCCGGCCGCGGCAACGTTTCAGAACGTACGCAGACGATCATGCAACAGGCGCTCGACGCATACGACAGCGGTATCAACATCATTCGCGTCAACTATCAGAAAGCGGACGCCCCGCCGCAGGTGCGCGACGCGTTTCTTGACGTGTTTAACGCCGGCTCGGAAGCCGAGCGCAAGGTCAATGATGCACAACGCTATTACAACGAGAAAATCCCGCGCGCTCGAGGCGAGGCGCAAAAAATCCTTGAGGATGCGGCCGCCTATGCGGCGCGCGTGACGGCGGATGCGCGCGGTCAGGCCGAACGCTTCAACCAGATTTACGATGACTACCGGCAGGCGCCGACGGTGACGCGCCAGCGCATGTATCTGGAAACGGTCGAGTCCGTGCTTGCGGATATGAACAAGATCGTGATTGAGGACGAAGCCGGCAGCGGCGTGGTGCCTTATCTCCCGCTCAATGAACTCAACCGCTCACAGCAGCGTGGCGGAGGAACGCAGTAATGAACAGGCTATTTGGTCCCGGTCTCATCATCGGCGCAGTTATTGTATTTTTCGCTCTCAACGCGTTTCTCTTTACTGTCGGCGAACGCGAACAGGCAATTGTCCTACGGTTCGGCGACCCGGTGCGCATTGCGCCTGATGCCGGCCTCAAAGGAAAACTGCCGATCGAAAATGTCGTGAAGCTCGACCGGCGCAATCTTGAATATGACAACCGGCCGCTTGAGGTTTTCACAGTCAACCAGGAACGTCTCGTGGTCGACGCATTCGTGCGCTACCAGATTGTCGATCCGCTGCGATACTATGAAAGCTTTCGCGGGTCAGGCGGCAGTGATGCGTCGAGTCTCAGAAGCGCCGCGGAAGGCCGGATCGCCGCTGTTCTCGAAACAAGCCTGCGGGCCGTTCTTGGCGATGCTACCGATATTGATATCATCCGTGACCGTCGTTCCGAATTGATGGAAGGCATCAATGCGATGATGGCGAATGAAGTGCGTCAGTTCGGCGTCAACATCATCGACGCCAAGATCCGCCGCGCTGATTTTCCGAAGGAAAACGAAGACGACGTTTTTGAACGCATGCGTTCGGAGCGTATTCAGATTGCGCAACGCATTCGCGCTGAAGGCGACGAACAAAAACGTCGTATCGAAGCGCAGGCAGACCGGCGCGAGACTGAAATTCTCGCCGACGCCAATCGTCGGGCGCTTGAGATTCAAGGGCGCGCGGACGCTGCCCGCAATTGCATCTTTGCCGGCGCCTATGACGGCGTGCCGGTCGAGATTTCCGAAGTGACCATTGAAGACGCTGTCGACGAAACGGCGACCGAAACAACCGCCGAAGAAGGCGCTGCGGCAACTGAAGGCGTTGGCGTGGTCAACGAGGCGGCTGCGATCGCGGCCGCTGCGGTGGCCCAACAGGCCGAGGCGAATGCGGCGATTATTGACTGCGAGTTCCTGCCCGGCGGTCAGCGCGACCCGCAGCGCGCGGAGTTTTTCGCATTCTACCGCTCGCTCGACGCCTATAAGGCGGCGCTGAAGGAGGGCGAGACCACGATCCTGCTCAGCCCCGATTCGGAATTCTTCCGTTATTTCAAGGATTTCGAGCCCCGCAACTAAACACCGCAGATTTCCTTCGCTGTGTCGGGCGCGCGCTTGTCAGGACGCTGCTTTGCGTTAACCTGTGCGTTGTAACGTCGTGGGGTGAGGTGTGAGGCCGCTATGATCCATCGTAATTTCGGGCGTATTTTCAAAGCTGCTGCGTTTGGCGCCGTCCTGGCGCTTGCGCCGGCGAGCGGCGCGCTGGCTCATGGGCCGTCTCAGAATCTTCCAGCGCTGGTTGAGAAGCTGTCTCCGGCGGTGGTCAACATTTCCTCTTCCCAAACCGTGCGAGGCGGCGCCGCTACTGGCGAGCTTGAAACCCTGCGAAAGAAATTCGGACGCCAGCCGGTGTCGCTCGGCTCAGGCTTTATCATCGATCCAAGCGGCATTGTCGTCACCAACAATCATGTCATCGACAATGCGGATCAGATTACCGTCACCCTGAACGATGGACGTGAGTTCAAGGCAACGGCGCGCGGCCGCGATCGCGAGACCGACCTTGCGGTACTCGAAATTCAGGCGACCGGCGTTCGGTTTCCGTCAGTAAAATGGGGCGATGTCGACAAGTCTCCCGTGGGCTCGGACGTGATCGCCATCGGCAATCCGTTTGGTCTCGGCGGATCGGTGACCAAAGGAATTGTCTCGGCGCGCAATCGCGACATCAATTCCGGTCTCTATGACGACTACATTCAGACCGACGCTTCGATTAACCGCGGCAATTCGGGCGGACCGTTGTTTGATCTCAATGGCAATGTCATCGGCGTCAACACGGCGATCTTTTCCCAGACCGGCGGCTCTGTGGGCGTCGGCTTTGCGATCCCGGCCGACCTCGCCCAGACCGTGGTCGAGCAGTTGCTTGAATATGGCGAAACCCGTCGCGGTTGGCTTGGAGTGACGATTGAAGATTTGACGGCGGATCATGCGTCGACCGTTGGCCTAAACCGGCCGAAGGGCGCCGTTGTTTCGGTTGTCACACCCAACAGTCCCGCTGCGACAGCAGGCGTTGCCGTCAACGACGTCATTTTGGAATTCAATCGCCAGTCGATTTCCTCCGTGCGCGATCTTACCCGCGCAGTCGCCGACACGCCCGTTGGCGCGCGCGCGCCGCTTGTCATCTTGAGAGACGGCAAGCGCATGACGCTTACGGTGGTGGTCGAGCGGCGCGAAAAACGACAGCTTGCCTCGGCGAGCAGCTTCGCCACCCCATCGAACGCCTTTAAGAGCGCCGGTCTGACGCTCCAGGAGCCGACCGACGAGATTAAACGCGCGTTTGGCTTGCCCACGAATGTCGAAGGCGTCGTCGTTACCGATGTCGATCCCGACAGCCCGGCGGCGGTAATTTTGCGACCGGGGGATGTCATTCTCGAGATCGGTTGGGAGCGCATGACGCGGCCCTCGGCGGCCGTTACGAAGCTCGACAAACTGCGCAATCTCAACAGCGGCCCGGTGCAGATTTACGTGCAGCGCGGGGATTTGCTGTTTTACGAGAGCTTGAGGCCCTGAAAAGGGAATAGGGATTAGAAAGGGGCAAGGCTTCCCGTCCGCTAATTCCTACTCAACAAACTCCGACTGCGGAATACCTTGCAAGAAAAGCAGCGCGGTGAGATCTCCGTGATCGATCCGGACGTGCGCGGCTTCAGCAACAGCGGGCTTGGCGTGAAAGGCAACGCCCAGACCGGCGCGCTCAAGCATTGCGAGATCATTGGCGCCGTCCCCGACCGCCAGAGTGTCGGCGAGATCGATCTCATTTTCGCCGGCCAGCCTTAAGAGTGCATTCTGTTTCGCCATGCGCCCGAGGATTGGCTCGGCGACCGCGCCGGTGAGCCGGCCGTTTTCGAGGAGCAGGCCGTTCGCTTGCGTGATCTTAAATCCGCATGCGGCGCCGACGCGCGCTGTAAAAAACGTAAATCCGCCGGAAACGAGCGCCGTTACGGCGCCCGCCTTGTTCATGGTTTGAACAAGGACCTTTGCGCCGGGCGTGAGCGCGATGCGTTCGTCAAACGCCTCTTCGAGAACGGATTCTGAGAGTCCCTTCAGCATCGCGACGCGTTCTTTTAGTGCGCTCTCGAAGTCGAGTTCGCCCTGCATGGCGCGTTCGGTGATTGCCGAAATCTCGCGTCGCTTGCCGGCGAAATCAGCCAACTCGTCGATGCATTCCTGCTGGATGATCGTCGAATCCATGTCGGCGATGAGGAGCCGCTTGCGTCGGTGGCTGGCGTCAAACAAATTAATGTCGATGGGCTTGCCTTGACGGGCGTGCTGTGCGCCAAGAAAAGTGTCGCCGTCCGCTTCAGCAAGTTCGATCTCATAGGCGACGCCATTGCTTAGCTCACGAATGTCCGTATTTGGAAACCACTCGCGCAGCCGCTCGATGACGTCGTCGTCGATAACCGGCGTTGACGGATTTGCTATCAGCGAGAGAATGTCGGTCATTCGTTTACGGAGCTTTTAATGGCGGGCGCCCAAGTCTACTTTATCGCAGGGCCGACGGCGAGCGGCAAGTCGGCGGCGGCGCTTATGCTTGCAGAAGCGCGGGGTGGGGAAATTGTCAATGCCGACGCCATGCAGGTTTATGCCGACTTGCACATTCTCACTGCGCGGCCCTCCGCAGCCGATGAATCCCGCGCACCCCACCATCTTTACGGCGTTCTTGACGGCGCCGAGCGCTGCTCCGCCGGTCGCTGGGCGCGCCTTGCGACAGAGATCATCAATGAAATCAACGGGCGCGACGCACCGGCGATAATCGTTGGCGGCACGGGGCTCTATTTCAAGGCGCTTGAAGAGGGTCTGTCTCCAATTCCGGATACGCCGCCGTATGTGCGTGAAAAGGCAAGGCAACGCCGGGAAGAACTGGGTGCGGAAAACTTTTACGCGGAAGTCGTGGCGCGCGATCCGGCCATGGCGCGCTTGCCCGCGGGCGACGTCCAGCGACAGTTGCGCGCCTGGGAAGTCTTCGAGGCGACCGGTCGGCCGCTTTCCGAATTTCAGGCGTTGCCGCGACAGCCGCTGGTGACAAAGCCGGCACAGCGCGTTGTGATCGAGCCGCCTCGCGAAACGCTCTACGCCCGCTGCGATGCACGCGCAGCCGAGATGATGGGGGCTGGTGCGCGTGAAGAGGTGGAACGCCTCATTGGTCGCGGTCTCGATCCTGAACTCCCGGTGATGAAGGCGCTGGGCGTTGCCGAGATTGCGTCATTCCTTTCCGGCGAAATGGACGAAGACGCCTGCCTTGCGGCGCTGCAACAAACGACGCGACGTTTCGCCAAGCGCCAGCTCACCTGGTTCCGCAATCAAGCCGCCGGCTGGCCGCGCGCGCAAAACGCCGCCGCCGCCGGCGAAATCTTTTCCGCCGGCGCCGCGTAAGCCCGTTGCACTCCGATAACGCTAAAGCTATGAAACCGGCGCTGTGGGGAGCGGGACCGGGCGGGGGCCCTGGATACGGTCCAATCTGGGTGTAACGAGGCGTCGAGAACCGGCGCCGCCTTCGACGACAGGCGATAAAGTCGGCGTCGCGGGTCAGATTGTCGGGACCGGTTAGGGTATGGTCGAGTTCTTACGGCGGCTATCGAGCTTTCTAAGTTCCATGGACGCCAAAGCCGCAACCTCGCTCGCGGTTTCAATTATCCTCCTCGCCTTTGTCGTTTTCATGTTGCTCTTCGGGCAGGGCTGGATGAACCTCGATGCTGAGGATGGCGGCATCGCGCAGGTCAATCGCATCATCGCCGCCGCCGCTGAGTCCCCCTACGCCCTTATCGGCGTGGTTTCGATATTCAGCCTTTTGGCGCTCACCGGCTTTCCGCAGATACTCATGATTACGGCGACCGTCATTGTGTTCGGTCCGGTCACGGGGGCGCTTTACGCCTGGTTTGCGACCATGGCGAGCGCGACCCTGACCTTCGGTCTTGGCCATTTTCTTGGCGGGCGCTGGGTCCGGGGACTTGCCGGCGACCGCGTTCAGCGCACCGTCAATTTCCTCCACAATCACGGCATTGTCGCCAGCGGCATGATCCGCGTTGTCCCGTCTGCGCCCTTTATTGTGGTCAACGCCGCCGCCGGCACGGCGCATATCCCGTTGTGGAAATACTGGATCGGCACCGGTATCGGCATCATCCCGAAGATTGCGGTGGTAGCGATTCTCGCCGCCTATTTCCCGGATGCGCGCACCTTGTCGGAAGGCGTCGACGGGGTTGTTGACTTTTTCACCAGTCGGGAGCCGCGAGATCTCGCCATCATTGCCGGGGTCATCGCCGCCTGGCTCGGTTTTTTGTTGCTGGTGCGCATCGTCTATCGGCGCATGCGCGCCAAAGAGCGGGCGTATTAATTCGCGGATTTGGCGGGCAAAATTCGTACACAGGCGGAGAATCCTGTTAACCGACTGTTAGCCCTCATCCGACTGAACTTCTGGGTGGCGGCCGAAAGCATGAGAAAGCAGGGGTTTGGCCCCCGACGTTGACGATTTAGGAACGCATTAAGGATAAATATTGCGCCGTTAGAATTCACTCTCGGCGAATAGGAAAACCCCCATGCTCTCTACGCTGTTCGGCATGCTCTCGGCGGATATGGCCATCGACCTCGGCACCGCAAATACGCTCGTCTACGTCAAGGGACGCGGCATCGTTCTCAATGAGCCGTCGGTGGTCGCTATCGAGAGCCGGCAGGGACGAAAACTCGTTCGCGCCGTCGGCAATGAGGCAAAAGAAATGCTCGGGCGCACGCCCGGCGAGATTGAAGCAATCCGGCCCATGCGCGACGGCGTCATCGCCGATTTCGAAGTCGCCGAAGCGATGATCAAGCATTTCATCCGCAAGGTTCACAATCGCCGGTCCTTCGCCAGTCCGCGCATCGTCGTCTGCGTGCCCTCGGGCGCGACGGCGGTTGAACGCCGAGCCATTCAGGAATCGGCTCTTTCCGCCGGCGCCCGCAAAGTCGAGCTCATCGAAGAGCCTATGGCGGCGGCCATTGGCGCCGGCCTGCCTGTAACCGATCCAACGGGCTCGATGGTTGTCGATATCGGCGGCGGCACGACGGAAGTTGCAGTTCTTTCCCTCGGCGGGATTGTTTACTCGCGCTCCGTGCGGGTCGGCGGCGACAAAATGGATGACGCAATCGTCGCCTATATCCGGCGCATGTATAATCTCTTGATCGGCGAAGCGTCGGCGGAGCGGATCAAAAAAGAAGTCGGATCGGCCATGATCCCGACCGAGGGCTCAGGCATCACGATCCAGATCAAGGGCCGCGATTTGATGCATGGCGTGCCCAAGGAAGTCCGCATTGGCGAGGCGCAGGTGGCCGAAGCCCTTGCCGAGCCGGTAAGTCAGATCATTGAGGCGGTCAAAGTCGCCCTTGAAGCGACGCCGCCGGAACTCGCCGCCGATATCGTCGACACGGGAATTATGTTGACGGGAGGCGGGGCGCTGCTCAAGAATCTCGATCAGGTATTGCGCGATGAGACCGGACTTCCGGTTTCCGTGGCGGACGACCCGCTTTCCTGCGTGGCGCTGGGCACGGGCGCGGCGCTTGAGAACACTAAAGCGATGCGCGGCGTCCTGTCGTCGGCCATTTAACGTTCCGGTGCGGTATAAGTGAGGCATGGATTACTTAGGACAGGACAGACGCGAAGGGCTGGGCCGTAAAGCCAATTCTCGCGTCATTCTCGTCATTCTGATTCTCGCCTCGGTTTTTCTTCTCCTTTCAAGCCTTTATTCCGCCCAGGCGTCGGTTTTCCAGAAGGCTCGCGAAAGCGTCCTCGACGCGACGTCGCCGATTCTCGAGATCCTTTCCGGACCGATCGCCTATGTGAACGGCGTTCTCGGATATATCGGCGATTACTTCGCCGTGCTGGAGCAAAATGATGCGCTGCGGCGAGAAAACGCCGAGTTGCGGCAATGGATGAACGAAGCTCTTGAACTGCGAACTGTCGTCGCCGGTTTTGAAGGGCTTCAGTCTTATCAGGCGCCGCCGCGAATTCGTCCCGTCGATGCGTACATTATCGGCGAATCGAACGACGCCTTTTCACGTTCCATGATCATCAACGCCGGTCGCCGCAATAGCATCGAGGCGCGCCAGGCGGTCGTCGATCCGGACGGCCTCATCGGCCGCGTTGTTCATATCGGCGCCAATGCGTCCCGTGTTCTGCTGCTGACGGACGTGCAAAGCCGCATTCCGGTCTATGTGGAAGGCGCTGAGGTTGAAGGCATTCTCGTCGGGCGCAGCCGCGCGCGACCGGCGATATCGATCATCGAAACATCGGAGGATATTGAAATCCTCCCCGGCCAGCGCGTTCTGACATCGGGCGCTGAGGGTGTTTTGCCGCGCGGCCTGCCGGTAGGCGTCGTGGAAGGCGCCGGCGACGATCTCGAAGTCGATCTTTATGCGAACTATACGCGAACCCGGATGGTGCGCGTCGTCAATTTTTATTTTCCAAAGGTGGCCGAGCCGATTGTGAACCAAGATCCCGATGCTGGCGACGACGCGCCGGATGATGAAACTCAGGCGGAAGGCTAAGGGTCCATGGGATATCGCGCAGAGCAATTACTGGCGATTTTGCGCTCCTTGACCCCAACTTTCCTTGGGTTTTTGGGTGTTCTTGTCCTGGCGCTGCCGTTTCGCTTTTTTGAGGGAATAGCGCCGACGCCGATCATTCCCCTTGTCGTTGTGTTTTTCTGGTCGATCTATTCGCCGGATTATCTGCCGGCGCCGAGCGTCTTTGCGATTGGCCTTTTACAGGATCTGTTAATGGGCGGGCCGCTTGGGCTGTGGGCCGCCGTTTACCTTGTTACGCAGTTTATCGTCAGTTGGCAGCGGGCCTATTTTCTGGGACGCGAACAAAAGGTGGTTTGGATCGGATTTGCATTGGCGGCGGGAGTGGCAAGCCTTATGCTGTGGCTTGTTATGAGTTTGATGTCCGGCGTCCTGTTGCCCGTCGGCGCGCTTGGCGCGCAGATGATCGCGACTATCCTGATTTATCCGATATTCGGCGCAGCTTTCCGCGAATTGCACCGGCGCGTGCTGGTGGAGGCGTAAGGCCATGCTGAACAGCCACGATCCCGAACGCCAGGAGATTGTATCCCGTCGCTCGTTTCTGTTGGGCGGCGGCATCGGCGTCTTGATGGTTGGCATCGCCGGCCGGCTCTATCAGCTCCAGATCGCCGATCACGATAAATATCTCACCCTCGCGCAGGAAAACCAGTTTAACCGGCGCGTGCTGACGCCCTTGCGCGGCAACATCGTTGATCGTTTCGGCAATGTGCTCGCATCGAACCGGAAGAACTTTCGCATTTTGCTGCTGCCGGAACAGTCGCAGAATGTCGACGCCACGCTTGATCATGTGGCGGCCATCGTTCCCATTTCAGACGAGCGGCGCAATCGTATCTTCCGCGAGATTCGCCGCCGCGGCGCGTTCACCCCGATTGAGATTGAAGACAATCTCAATTGGGATGCGTTTTCGCGCATCAATTACGAGTTGCCATATCTCACAGGCGTTCTTCCCGATGTGGGCGAGACCCGCGATTATCCGCTCGGGCCCGCAACGTCGTTTGTGCTCGGCTATGTGGGCGCCGTAACCGATTCCGATCTTGCTGCTCAGGAAAGTGATGAAGATCGCAATCTCTTGCGTCAGCCGGGGTTCAAGGTGGGTCGCGACGGACTTGAGCGCACCTATGAAAAGGAACTGCGGGGCAAGGCCGGCAAGATGAATGTGGTCATCAACGCCCATGGCCGCGTCATCGAGGAAATCAAGGACGGCGCCGTGCCGTCGGTGCAGGGCAAGCCCCTGACGCTTACCATTGACGCTGAACTGCAAACCCATGCGATGGAAGTTCTGGCGACCCCCGCCGAACGCCAGCCCGACGAACCGCAAAGCGCCGCCGCGGTAGTCATGGACGTGGTTACCGGAGACATTCTCGTGCTGGCGTCAACGCCGGCGTTCAATCCCAATGATTTCAATGTGGGCATCGATCCGGATCTGTGGCGGGAGCTTAACGAAAGCCCTTACAAACCGCTACTGAACAAGTCGCTTACGGGCGCCTATCCGCCCGGCTCGACGCTTAAGATGCTGAGCGCGATCGCCGCGATGGAAACCGGCGTCTCGCCTTCCAAAACCACCTATTGCAGCGGGCGCGTCTGGTACGGCAATCGATATTTCCATTGCTGGAAAAAAGGCGGCCACGGAACTCGCGACATGAAGGGCGCGATCAAGGATTCCTGCAACGTATACTTTTACGACATCGCCAAGGATCTCGACATTGACGCGCTTGCTGATGTCGCCAAGCGATTTGGTCTCGGCCAGACATATGAGCTTGGCATCACGGGCCAAAAGTCGGGCGTCGTGCCAAGTCGGGACTGGAAACGCGCACACTATGCAGGCCAGCCTGAAAACCAAACCTGGTTCCCCGGAGAGACCCTGTCCGCGATTATCGGCCAGGGCGCATGGACGGCGACGCCGCTGCAGCTTTGCGTGATGGCGGCGCGTATCGCGACCGGGCGGTCCGTGCGGCCGCGGCTCGTTCGCGCCGTCGGAGATCTCATTTTGCCGGAGCCCGACGCGCCGGCGATTGATGTCAATCCGGCCCACCTCGATATCGTCCGTGCGGGGATGAATGCGGTGGTCAACGAATGGGGAACCGCGGCCCGCTCGCGCCTTGAGGATCCAGACTGGCAGCTCGCCGGCAAGACCGGGTCAAGTCAGTTCTTTCGAATTTCGGATGAAGAACGCGCGCGCGGGTTAACCGAGCAGGAAGACCTTCCCTGGGGGCGGCGCGACCACGCCTTGTTCGTGAGCTTCATGCCTTACGAAAATCCGCGCTACGCCTGTTCCGTGCTGGTCGAACATGGCATCGGCGGCAGTCGCGCCGCCGGCCCGAAAGCCCGCGATATCATGCGCAAAGTCGCTGAACGCGATCCGTCCGCGCGCCGGCCGCTCGATCCTCGCGATCTGGTGCGTCAGGCGGAAGTCGGCAGGAAGACGTAACCCCGTGTCGTCGCTGATCCTTCCCGGTCCCCAGCGCGGCGTTCGGATGCGCCTTGCTAAAATGCATTGGCCGCTCCTGATTTTGTTGACGCTGATTGCGCTCGCCGGCGTCATCACGCTTTATTCGGTCGCAGAAGGCAGCTGGCGTCCCTGGGCGCTCAAACACGCAATCCGTTATGCGGTCGCCGCCTGCATCCTTGTCGGCATGGGGCTCGTCGCCATTCGCTACTGGATGGCGCTCGCCTATCCGATCTATTTCGCCGCTCTTGCCGCATTGATTGCGGTGCCTTTTATCGGTGAAGTGAATATGGGCGCACAACGATGGATCGAATTCGCCGGCGTTCAGTTTCAACCTTCAGAAGCGATGAAAATCGGTCTCGTTATGGGACTGGCCCGGTATTATCACGGGCTACGCGCAGAGCAGGTCTCGCATCTGCTCTATCTTGTTCCTCCGGCGCTGATGATCGGCGCGCCGGTTGGGCTCGTCTTTATCCAGCCTGACCTTGGCACCGCGCTGCTGCTTGCGGCGACCGGCGTTATCATCGTGTTCGTCGCGGGGTTGAGTTGGCGCATCGGATTGGTTGGTATCTTTGGCGCGATTGCGGCGGGCTACGCGGCCTACCGTTTCGACTTCCTGAAAGAGTATCAGCTTCGGCGCATCACGACGTTTCTCAATCCCGATCTCGATCCGTCAGGGCAGGGCTATCACTTGTTGCAGTCAAAGATTGCGCTCGGGTCCGGCGGACTTGACGGCAAGGGGTTCATGCAAGGAACGCAAAGTCAGTTGCAATTCCTGCCGGAGATGCACACCGATTTTATCTTCACGATTTTTGGCGAGGAGTTCGGCTTCGTCGGCTCCGTCGGACTCTTGATGCTCTATCTCGCCGTTATCCTCACGGGCCTTTCGATCGGGGCGCGGTCCAAATCGCATTTTGCCCGGCTCAGCGTCATCGGCGTGGTGGCGACCTTCGCCCTTTACGTCCTCATCAACACGGGCATGGTGATGGGCCTTGCGCCGGTTGTCGGCGTGCCGCTGCCGCTTGTTTCTTATGGCGGTACCGTGATGATGACGATCATGGCCGGGTTTGGCCTGGTCATGAGCGCCTATGTTTATCGAGATCAGGACGTTCTGAAGCGCGGCGATTTTCTCTAGGCGCCGGCTCTTAAGACGCCTTGCGCAAATGATCGAAAAGCCATTCTTGCGCGGCGACAAAATCGGCCTGGGCGGCCTCCACTTTCTCCGCAGCGTTCGCGACGTCGCCGGCTTTACAGGCGGTCTCAATATCGCCAACGGTGGCGGCAAGGCGTGCAGCGCCCACATTCGCCGCCATGCCTTTAACGGAGTGGCAAGTCCCCGCCGCACCGATGAGGTCGTTGCCGGCCACTTGTGCGGACAATTGATCGAGCATGCTTTTTGTCGATTGCCAGAAGGCGTCGAGGATCTCTCTCGCGCCGTCCACGCCGGCAGCGTCAATCAGCCCGTTAAGCTGGCTGAGCTCGATATGGTCGCCACGGCCGTCCACTGACTGCTCCAACGCGTCACTCCCCTTACGCAAACGCTCGGCCGGCGATAACGTGCGCCGGCGGTGACTTTTGATCACGCATTCACTGGGCAACAATTGCTAACAAACGTAAAAATTTGTCTAAAATGGCGCGATGTGCCAGAAATGGCGAAAATTTTGCGCTGATAACAAGGGGATAGCACATGCAGGGAACAGCGGGTGAAGGCGTAACTTGGACCTCAAGGGCGGCTTTTATACTGGCGGCGATCGGGTCCGCGGTGGGGCTCGGCAATCTCTGGCGGTTTCCCTATGTGGCTGGGGAAAACGGCGGCGGGGCCTTTGTCCTCTTTTATCTCCTCTGCGTAGTCATCATTGGTCTGCCGGTGCTGGTCGCAGAAATGTTCATTGGCCGGCGCGGACGCATGTCTGCGGTCGGCAGCGTGGTCAAGATCGCGCGCGCTGAAGGGCGTTCTCCTCTATGGTCGATCCAGTCCTGGCTGGGGATGATCGGGGCTTTCATCATTCTGACGTTTTATTCGGTGATCGCCGGCTGGGTTATGGCGTATGTGGTGATGATCGGGGGCGATCTTATCGGCGCAATCGCGAGCGATGGACTTGGCGGTCTCGCCGCCGGCGCATTCGCGGGCCAGAGCGAAGCGCAAGTCAGCGCCAAGCTCGTTGAGCTGCTCAATGATCCGACCCGGATGATCATTTATCACGGGCTCTTCATGGTGATCACGGTGGCCATTGTCGCCCGCGGCGTGCAGGGCGGCATCGAAACGGCGGTGACTATCTTGATGCCGACGTTTTTCGTCCTGCTCTTGGTGTTGTTTGTTTACGCCGTCGTGACAGGCGATCGCGGACAAGGTTTTGACTTTCTCCTCGGCGTTCGGTTCGGCGACACGGAACTCGCCGATGGAACAATTCGGCGCGGACTTCTCCACGGCATCGGCGATGGTTCGGTCATCTCCGCAGCGCTCGGACAGGCGTTCTTTTCCATCGGCCTCGGATCAGCGCTGATGGCGACCTACGGCGCCTATATGCGCGACGATCAGGACCTGCCGCGTTCGGGCCGCTTGATTGCTATCGCTGATACAGGCGTTGGCATCATCGCCGGCCTGGCGATTTTTCCCATCGTGTTCGCCATGGGCCTTGCCGCCGGCGCCGGACCGACGCTGATGTTTCAGACCCTGCCACTGGCATTCCACGGCATGCCTGGCGGCGGCGTCTTTGGCGTTCTTTTCTTCCTGCTGGCGTTCTTCGCAGCGGTCACGTCGTCGATTGCGCTCCTTGAGACATCGACAAAATGGGTGGACGAACAATCAAAAGGCGACAATCGCTGGAAGGCCGCCGGTCTGATCGGGCTGGTTATCTTCGTAATCGGCGTTCTCAACGCTCTCAGCCAGGTCCCGACCACGGGCCTTGACGGATCGGATCAATCCACCTTCTGGAACACATGGCAGCCGGGCGGCGCGATTCCGATCTTTGAGGGCATGGTGCTGCTCGACTTCCTGTCGGCCACTACCGATATCATTCTGCCCTTATCCGGCCTCGTGGCTTCTATTTTCGCCGGCTGGATCGTCTCCACATCGACGGCGCGGGAAGCCATCGGGTTCAAGTCCGAAGCCTGGTTCAAGCGCTGGCGTTTTCTGATCCGCTGGATCTGTCCGGCCGGGATTTTCCTCGTCGTTTTCTATGCGACGATCTGGGTCCCGTACATTCTTCCGGCGATCAGCGGCTAACGGGCAGCGAACTTGTTCGTCGCGCGCACCAGCGCGTCGACAATTCCCGGTTCGCTCGCGGCGTGGCCGGCGTCGAGGATGATTTTGAAGTCGGCCTCGGGCCAGGCTTTGTGGAGCGCCCATGCGGTCGCCATCGGCGTCACGACGTCATAGCGCCCCTGAACAATAACGGCCGGAATATGTCGTACACGGTCGATATGGGCGATAATCTGGTCGTCGCGCTCGAAAAAGCCGCCATTGACGAAATAGTGGCACTCGATCCGCGCGAAGGCGGTGGCGAACGCGTCAGACGAAAAATTGTGCATGCGCTCTTCTGACGGCAATAGGCTGACGGTGCCGCCTTCCCAGAGGCTCCACGCTTTTGCGGCTTCAAGTCGAGCCTTTTCATCGTTTCCGGTGAGGCGCCTGTAATAAGCGGCCATCATGTCGCCGCGCTCTTCCGGCGGGATCGGCCTCACATAGTCTTCCCAGGCGTCCGGAAAGATCGCGTTGGCCCCTTCCTGATAGAACCATAACAATTCCGAACGCTGCAGCGTGAAGATGCCGCGCAGGACGAGCTCCGTCACCCGCTCCGGATATTTCTCGGCATAAGCGAGCGCCAGGGTTGAGCCCCAGGAACCGCCGAAGACCTGCCAGCTGTCGACGCCCAAATGTTCGCGCAGGGCCTCCATATCGGAGATAAGCGCCCAGGTCGTGTTGTCCTCAAGCGAGGCGTGGGGCGTTGAGCGCCCGCAGCCGCGCTGGTCGAACAGAATTATTTTGTAGCGTTTGGGGTCAAAGTATCGCCGCATTGAGGGCGTAGACCCGCCGCCAGGGCCCCCGTGGCAAACAACGACCGGTTTTCCATTAATTGCGCCGGAAACCTCATAATAAATTTCATGGATACCCGATACGCGTAAGCGGCCGGTTTCAATGGGTTCTGCGGGCGGAAATAATTTGAGGCGTTCCGTCATTTCTCGGCTGACTTTTCCCCGGGAGTTTGTTACTAAATGGAAAGGGTGTCTGTGGGCGGTTTTGTATCTGTCGGAGTAGGGGTCTGGTGAAGGGCGGTCAACCAGCTTCGCGTGCGCTGTGCGCTGCGATATTTTTCATGATCGGCGGCTGCGCTATTGGCGGCGGCGCGGGCGGTGGAACATCGGCGAACTTTGCGCCTGCTACGGAACGCGACCAGCTCGCGGAAGCCGCCCAGCTTGTTGAAAAAGCAGATTGGCCGACTCCTGAGCCCGCGCCCATGCTGGCCTGGATCACTGGCGGCGGGGGCGCTCGCGTCACCAAATCCGACGCCGTTGCCTTTTATGTGGATCGCCTGCCGGAAAGCAGTCGGTTCTCGGCGCTCATCGCCGATGCGGACGCGAAACTGGCCGACGCCGCGCGCTTTCATCAGACCGCCTTGTTGACCGCGGAAGCGCCTCGCGTTTCGGCCCGGGATGTGGCGCTTGTCGAGGAGTGCATCCGCACCTTGCGCGATCATCGCGACATTTACGCGGCCGCCGCCCATACATTGGAAGATGCGGGCGATCCGGTCGACGACGAGGCTGTGGATCAAATGCGCCGTCGCTTCGGAGATATTGTCAGGGCCCTCGGCGATGCCGCGGACAGGCTTGCCGAGCGCCGCGACAAGGATCGTTCCGAGACCTTTGCAGCGCCGGATCGGACGCTCGCCGGCGCGGCGCCAGAACTTTAAACTCCCTTTCGCCCTGTCGGCGGGTATCGTTTTCGGATAAACCGCGCGGCATGATTGTCGGCCGGTTTTCGCCCGCGCGCATGCCCAAGAGCCGCGCCGGGCTCTTTTATTCTCTTTTCTACAGCGGCCAGTTCATTCTGCTGGGCGTACAGCTTCCATTCTTTGCCGGCTGGCTGACGCTCAAAGGATTTACAGCCCCTGAAATCGGTCTCCTGACGGGCGCCGCCCTGATGACGCGGCTTGCTGTTGGGCCTTTTATCGCCTTCTGGGCCGACCATCAGGATGATGAACGGCGCGCCCTCAGACTGATCTCGGCCGTATTCGCCGCCGGCGCCGCGGGTCTGATCATTCTTCCGGGCAAAGAACTCGTCGCCCTCGCAGCTTTTGCTGTGTTGTGGGCGTTTGGCATGTTGGTGCCGCTGACAGACACGGCCGTTTTGCGCGCCGACCGCAACGGCTGGCTCCACTATGGGCGCACCCGGGCGGTCGGCTCATTCGCTTTTCTGTCGACAACAATTGCGGGCGGCGCTGTGCTCGTCCATTTCGGCATCGCTGCGGCAGCGCCGGCAATGGCCGCAGCGGCGCTCTTTGCATTTGCGATGTCGTTCCTGTTGCCGCCGCAAGCGGGCGATCGCGGCGGCGCCAAACCTGTTTCCTTGCGCGAGGCGCCAAAACTGCTTGGCTCGAAGGTTTTTGTTGTCGTGCTTTTTGCGGCCGGCCTCACCCAGGGCGCCCATGCGGTTTACTACGCCTTTTCCTATTTGCGCTGGTCGGCGATTGGCTATTCCGAAATCACTATCGGCGCTCTTTGGGCGACCGGGGTCGTTGCGGAAATTGTAGTTCTTGTGGGCGCACGCCGGCTTGTGCGGCGTTGGTCTCCGGTAGTTCTCCTGGCGCTTGGGGGAGCGGCCGCGGCTTTGCGGTGGTCGTTGACTGCCGCCGAGCCGCCGCTCGGGCTTTTATTCCTGATACAGACGATGCACGCATTTACCTTTGCCGCGGCTTATCTTGGCGCGATTGAGTTTATCGACCGAGCGGTTCCGGTTCGCCTGGTTAACACTGCCATGACGCTCATGTCTGCAACCGGGGTCGGCGCCGTAACAGGGGTTGCGACCGCAATCGCCGGTTTCGTTTGGACCAATAGCGGTCCCGCTGCAGCCTATCTCATGATGGCGGCAATGGGCGCCTGTGCGGTGCTGCTTTCCTTTGTTGCGGCGCGGCTCTGGCGCGGCGAGCCACTCTTTGAGTAAATGGTAACGCTCCGACGGTATTACGGTGAAAGTGCGACAGGCAAACAAAACATGATGAAGCTGGCGCGGCAGTTATTTTCCTTTGGCTGGATCGGAACGCTTGGGTTTCTGATCGATGCGGCTGTTTTCACTATCGTCAATGTCTTTTTACAGAATCTCTATCTGTCGCGGGTTGTGTCTTATGTCGCGGCGGCGAGCAGCAACTGGTTTCTCAACCGAAAATTTACGTTCGACGCGAGCGATCATTCTCCTGCGCACGAATGGGGTCGGTTTTTGCTGCTGCAATTGGGCGGCGGCGCAATAAACTACGGCGTCTACGCGTTTCTTGTCAGCGCGTATGAATTTTTCGAGGGGTTTCCGATCGCCGCCATCGCGGCTGGATCGATCGCCGGCATGGGAGTCAATTTTCTAACCGCAAAGTTCTTTGTGTTCGGCCGCAGCAGCCAGTAGCCTTGACGTCGGAACACACGGGCGCATAGGCTTTTACTGGTGCGTTCAGGACGCATCCGATCCGCGGAAAGGGCTGCGCCCGCCTGTTTTATAGTAGCTGCGTATTTTTTTACCCTTCTTTTCTGCCCGCCTTGCGGATACGGGCGCGCCGCCGCGACATATCGCGGGGCAAGGAAGAGGAGGCATGCGTGCCACAACCATCCGTATCCAAACCGCGCTGGCGCATTCTAGCGCGCAGCAATATCGATCAACTAAAACGCCGCGCACGCGAATTGCATCGGGCATACGTCGCGGGAGATGCAGAAGCTGCCGGGCTTGTCTTGGAGTTCCATCCATCGCCCCCAACCCCAGAAGCGGCGAAACTTTCAGATGCGCAACTGACCCTGGCGCGGGCCCATGATTTTCCGAGCTGGCCGAAATTTCAAAGAGCGGTCAGGTTGTTCAACGCCATTTGCGACGACGATGCGGCGGAAGCGTTGACGCTCATCCGCCGGCATCCGCAATTATTATCTGAGCGCGTCAATGGTGAGACATCGAACTGGGGTCCGCCGCTGGCCTGTTCGGCGCAGGTTGGCGCGGCAAAGGTGTTTTCGGCTCTGTTGAATATCGGCGGCCAGGATCTGCAGAAAGCGCTGGAGCGCGCGATGCTCAAAGGCCGCACGGAGATGGCGCGTATGCTGCTTGCGCGCGGCGCCGAAACCGAGCCGGGCGCGGTCATGGGCCCGTGTGAGACACTCAATGTCGACGGGTTGAAGTTCCTTGAGGAAATTGGTGATCCGCTAACGGATGAAGATGGCAGCGCGCTTGCGCCGGTCGCACTGTTGCTGGAGGGGTATTACCGCAATCCGCCAGCCAAGCACGCCTGTCTGGCCTTTTTTGCCGAGCGCGGGATTGAGTTACCGGATACCCCAATGATGGCCTTCCATCGCGGCCGCATCGATTTACTTGAAGAGCATTTGCGCCGGGATGCAAAACTCTTGTCGCGTCGGTTTTCCTATCGCGAGATATACCCGCTGGAACTTGGATGCCATGAAGATGAATCCCTCGGCCTTCACGGTTGTCCCATTGATGGCGCAACTTTGCTCCATATGGCGGCCGATTTCGATGAAGCCGCCATCGCTGAATGGCTGCTTGCAAACGGCGTCGACGCCAATGCTACGGCGCTCATTGATGCGGCAGGTTTCGGCGGTCATACGCCCCTGTTCAATATTGTCGTGTCGCAGGCCTATCGCAGCGGCCGTCAGCGGGACGGCGCGTTTGCGCGCAGCTTGCTTGACGCCGGGGCGGAACCCACCGCCGTTGCATCATTGCGCAAAGGCATTCGTTTCATCGCCGATGAATCCGTCCATGAATATCGCGATGTGACGCCGGTGGGATTCGGTCGCGCTTTTCACGAGCAGGATTGGGTAAGCCGAGAGGCCATGACAGAGATCACTGCCGTGGGCGAGTAGTAGCCCGTCACGCGCTGGCGGTTGTCACGCCGTCCCAATTCTCGGGCACGCCGTCCGAGGCAAGCGCGTTAAGGCGGTCCTCGTAAATATCGAACAACGCGATCTTGGCGCCGGGTGATTTCTTGATCCGCGCCAGAATATCCTGGGCTTCGGCGACGTCGCCGCGGCGGTAAGCGGCCAGCAGCGCGCGATGAGAATCGTCGAGATCGCGAAAGCCCTTGGACGATTTAATGAACGGATTGCCGATCAGCGCGTAGATGCTGAAAGGACGCGCCGCGTCGCGTGTACTGACGCGATCGAGTTCCAAAAACGCAAACTGATGGTGCGTTTCCTTGTAGACAGTTTCATCGCAGATCATCGCCGGGCCGTAATAAGGAGATAGACTGCGCAAGAAGGCGGCGTGGTCGACGGCGGGGCCCACGGCGGAATAGCGATTATTGCGGCCGTGGCCCATGGGGCCGGCGAAGCAGAGGCCGGTTGCGACCCCGATGGCGAGATGAACCTGAATGCCGCGGGTGCGGCTCGAGGTTTCAAGATCGGTGTTGATCTTGTCCATGCTTTCGACAAGACGCAGGGCCGCCGCGCAGCCCGCCTGAATGTGGTCGGCGAGATCGCTCGGCGCGTTGAAATAGGCGAACATTCTGCCGCCGTCGGCCTGATCCGCCGCGCCGCCCGCGTCGATGATCGTCTCGCGCAGGTCGATGGATGCCGCGGCGAGAATTTTGGTGACGTCGTCAGGATTGTCCGCAAGGCTTTCAAGATCCTCGTTGGTAATGCGCAATTCGCAGGCGAGGACCGTTATCTCGCGCCGCATGCCATTCAGGATGTCCGTCGTTTCGCCCTCGCGCAGGCGTTTCATGGCCGGTTCGGGCAGCGTGTCGTGAAATGATCCGCGCACGGAATCATCACGCAAAGCGCCGCCGATCGAACGACCGCCCGCCACAGACAACGCCCCGACAAAGAGCGCCAGCGACGGCGCCAGCGGATCAAGCAGTGTTTTTGAGCTGGCGAAGATAACGAATGAGCCAATCAGCAAAACGAGGCTGACGGCGGCGGCGAACCCAACCGCCTGCCAGAATTGCAGCCGTTGCGCGATCATGACCGCAGCGGCGCCAAATATCATCACCCCAAGGGCTTCAAGATATCCCGCCCAACCGGGGCGAACGAGATTGTCGCCGTCTGCGATTTGTGCGGCGGCGAGTGCATGTACGCTGGCGGCGGGCATCGGTCCGCGCGCGGTCGTGACGAGATCGCCAATCTCTCCGTCGCGGCCGATGAGGACGACTTTGTCGGCAAGCTGAGCGTTTGAATTGCGCCCGAGAAGCTGCGCCGCGGATGTAATCGGCGCGTTCATCCGTTTCGGCAGGTAAAGGCGCATGGCGGTGTTGTCTGAGACTTTCATCTCGCTTGCTGCATCAAGCACAACCCGCCGGACAATGCGCCCCTGAGACTGGGCCGCCGAAGGATCAATGACGACCTCAACAGCATTATCTTCTTTCGTCAGACGCGCCGCCTGCAGCGCCATCGATGCGGCTGGGGCCTCGTTGAGCGACCAGAGCAGCGGCAGCCGGCGCACGACGCCGTCCCCGTCCGGAGCGAGCGAGGCGATCGCGGGCGGCGCGGCGGCGGCGAGGGTTGCGTCGAAATTGTAGAGAAACCGGGCGGCCGGCAGAGCGAGATAGCCAATATCCGCCGCGTCGGTCCTTAGCCACGGCGATTTTGTAAGATCGGCGCGCTGGAACGCCGAATCGTTTGTCGGGTCGAGCGGCGGGGTGAGCGATGCGCCGACGCCGCCAGCAACGCCTTCGAAAGCCTCAGCCAGCACAGCGTCGGTGGACGGCAGGCGCGCCAGTTCGCGGGCGAGAGCGTCGTCGCTTGCCCCTTCGAGCCAGAATGCGCCGATGGTTTCCGGTGACAGAGGATCGGGCGAATCGGCGGCCTCGGTCAGGATCACGCCCTTTGCCCCGGCGCCCGCCGCTGCTTCCACAAGATCGGCGAGCACTGTGCGCGGCCACGGCCACGGGCCGACCAGATTGACGCTTTCCCGGTCAATGAGGACGACATGAAATTGCTCGCCAGCATCATATCCCGCCGGCGCAAGCCGTTGGAAATAATCGAAAAGCCTCTCTCTCGCGCTTCCGTCAGAAGATTGGGCGCCGGCGAGTGCAGCAATCGCCATAATGGCCAACGCAGCCGTCACCGCCAGCAGCGGCAAGGCTTTCAGCCAGGCGAAGCCGTCGCGAAACATTCTACCGTTGGACAATCCCGGCTCCCCAAGAGGCAAAAGTGACTGAGACTCATGGCCTCGGATGGTTCAAAATGGGCCTCAGCGTACAAATTTGAGGATGATTTTAACATCCTCGAAGGCATGATGACACCGCAAGTCCGGTTTATTGCAAGCTGAAGGCCGGGCCTGCCTGAAAGTTAAGAAAGCGTTACCATGACGGATTCGCCAGCCCGTTTCGATATCGATCTCGCGAGTGACGGTCTTTTACGCATGAAGGCCTTTGGAGACTGGCGCGCGCGGTTTTTGAAACCGATTGACGCGCCATTGCGGGATTTCGCCGACGATTCGGTGGGCCGCGATATCATTATCGACATGTCCGGCGTCGATCGCCTCGACACGGCGGGCGCCATGGTTTTGCAGCGCACGTTTCAGGCCTGTCAGAGCCGAACTCACAAATCGAAGTTTATCGGCGCCCGCGCCTCTCATGCAGAGCTGCTCGAACAGATCGAAGACCATTTGGCGCCCTGTCACGTTGAGCCCCTTCACCGCAATGCGTTTTTGGTGATGACCGAGCGCCTCGGCGAGGGGGTCGTCAACGCCGGCCGGGCGATGCTCGAGCTCTGGGATTTCATCGGTCACACTCTTGTCAGCGCCGGAAACGCAATTATCCGCCCGACCCGTCTGCGTTGGCGGGCCACGGTCCATCATATGGAAGCGGCCGGTGTTGATGCGTTGCCCATCGTGGGGCTCATGTCATTTCTGATCGGCGCCGTCATTGCCTTCATGGGCGCAAAAATCCTGCGCCTATTCAATGCGGAAATCCTCACCGTACAGCTCGTTGGCATTTCCGTGTTGCGCGAATTCGGCGTTCTGCTTTCCGCCATATTGGTCGCCGGCCGATCCGGGAGCGCGTTCACAGCGCAAATCGGATCGATGAAGCTTCGCGAGGAAATAGACGCCATGCGTGTATTGGGGCTTGAGCCAATCGAAGTACTGGTCTTGCCCCGTGTTGTAGCGCTGGTGATCATGTTGCCGCTTCTCGCTTTTTGTGCGGCGATGCTGGGGCTAGTTGGCGGCGGCCTTGTTTCGTGGCTCGTCATGGGTATTCCGCCGGCGCTATTCATGGCGCAGTTCGAGGAATCGATTGGCATCAACAATTTTTATGTCGGCCTCATCAAGGCGCCGTTTTTCGCCTTTGTTATCGCCGTCATCGGCTGTTTCCAGGGCATGGAGGTTGAGGGCAGCGCAGAGTCCCTTGGTCAGCGTACAACGCTTTCCGTTGTTCAGGCGCTTTTCCTCGTGATCGTCATGGACGCCTTCTTCGCCATGTTCTTTCTGGAGATCGACTATTGATGACCGATCAGCAGGTGGAACACGTAATCGAAGTGCGCGGACTGCGTAATCAGTTCGGCGATCACGTGGTGCATGACAACCTCGATCTCGACGTGCGCCGGGGCGAAATCATCGGCGTTGTAGGCGGCTCGGGGACGGGCAAGTCCGTCCTGATGCGGACCATTATTGGCCTTAAGCACCCCGATGCCGGGAAGGTCACCGTCTTTGGTCGTGATTTCTACGAGGCGGACGAAAAAACGCGGACGTCGATCGAGCGGCGCTGGGGTGTGCTGTTTCAGGGCGGGGCGCTGTTTTCCTCCATGACCGTCGCCCAGAACATCATGGCCCCGATCCGCGAGCATCTGGGGTTCGAAGGAGAGCTCGCCAAGGACATGGCGGCGCTCAAAGTCTCAATGGTCGGCCTGCACGCGGAGGCGGGCGCCAACTATCCAGCCGAACTCTCCGGCGGCATGAGAAAGCGCGCCGGCCTTGCCCGGGCGCTCGCTCTCGATCCGGAACTGGTATTTCTCGATGAGCCGACGGCTGGGCTCGACCCCATCGGGGCGGCAAGATTTGATGAATTGATCGTCAATCTCAAGGAAACCTTAGGGTTAACCGTGTTTATGGTAACCCATGATCTGGACACGCTCCACGCCGCCTGCGATCGCGTTGCGGTCCTGGCTGAGAAACGCGTTATCGCGGCCGGCCCTCTTGATGAGGTGCGCCGGACCGATCACCCGTGGATCCAGGAATATTTCGCCGGCCCGAGGGGTCGTGCGGCGCTCGCCGCCAAGGCGAGTTAAAAAGGGTTAACCCGGCATTATGGAAACCCGCGCGTCATACGTTTTAATCGGATCGATCGTGATGTTCGCGGTCGCGATGGCGTTCTATTTCGTGCTGAGGGTAACCTCCACTCAAGGTGAGTACGACAGGTACGACATTATTTTTGAAGAGCGCGTAACGGGTCTTTCCAATGGATCCATCGTTCGCTTTAACGGCATTCCGGTAGGCGAAGTTGAAAGCCTGACCCTCGATCCGAATAGATCCTCGCGTGTCATCGCACGGGTGCGCGTCGGTACGACAACGCCGGTGACAACCAAAACGACCGCCGAGCTGGAGCCCGTTGGTTTTACGGGCCTTGCCATCGTTCAATTTGTGGGCAGCGATGAGGAAGCGCCTTTGTTGAAAGATTCGGTTGAGGGCATCCCACAGATTACTGCTGACACGTCTGGCATTTCCCAGTTTCTAGCCGGCACGAGCGAAATTCTGGCGCGCGCGAGTCTCATCCTTTCCGACGAAAATATCGAAAACATCTCAATGACTCTCGCGGACATTCAAACCGTCACCGGAGCAGTTGCGGAAAATCGCGATGAAATCTCTGCGCTGATCAAAAACGCCAATACCGCTACCGAAGAGCTGACGAAGACGCTGGAGAATCTGCGTCGTGCGTCGGACGGGCTTGAAACATTGCTCGCCGAAGACGGCCCGCAAGTGGTTGAGAACGCCGACCAGTTGATCACGGATATCCGGACGCTGATCGCGGAAACCGAGGCGCTGGTTGCGGAAAACCGCGATTCCTTCCGTTATTTCACCGATCAGGGACTGGGGCAGGTGGCGCCGGCATTGGCCGAAGCGCGGCAATTGATGCGCAGCCTCGATTATATGCTGCGCGAAATAGAGCGCGATCCGAAGGCGTTCTTCCTCGGCGAAGCGACGCCGGAATACAATGCGGAGAGTAGTCAATGAATACGTTATTCCGCACCATGACGGTTTTTAGCGCCGTCATTCTTTCGGGCTGCGTCGGCGGAATCTTGGAGACGACGCCGCCGAAGCCGCGATATATGGTTGGATTTGTCGACGCCGGCGCTGTGGCAGGCGAGGCTGTCGACTGGTCACTAATAATCGAAAATCCCGGCGCTTCACGCGCCTATGACACGACCAAGATCGCCGTGTCGCCGTCGCCGGGCCGCATTGAATATTTCGGGGATGGGGAATGGGCGAGCCGCGCGCCAGTTGTCGTGCAGATGGCGATGATCCAGGCGTTCGAAGATTCAGGGCGCATCCTCGCCGTTGGCAACCGCGCTGATATCGGCCTTTCCGATCTCGCCTTGCAGACTGACATTCGCCGGCTCGATCTCGATGTATCGGGCGGCGGCCGCAATGCGCGCATCGATGTTTATGTGCGGCTCACCAACGGGCGCTCAAAGGTCGTTGCGGCAAGAGCTTTCAGCGGTTCCGCGACGGCGCGGAGCAGCGGCGGCGATGACGTCGCGGCCGCTTTCGACACAGCGCTCAAAGGGGTTGTCGGCGAAATCGTCAACTGGGCGTTTGATGAGGGCGAAAGCGCGCGCTCAACATCCTGAAACGGGAAAGCTCAAGCAAAATACCCGACTGTCGCGCCGATAAGAAGATAGACGCGGCCGAGGGGCGAAGAGAGATATTCCTCAAGTTCCTCGTCCGCCGTTTCCGACGTTGTTGCGTCTTCCAATAGCTTTTCAAATCGCTGCAGAAAATCCTGCACATTGCGCTCAAAGGCTCGATCGCGCGCCGATTCGCTCCGTATACGGCGTTTGACGTCGGCCTCATTAAGGCGCAGCAACCGGTTGGCGAAGACATTGCGATCGCCTCGTTCATAGCGTTCCTGCAGCGCCGGCGGCGGATCGCCGTAAAGGCGGGTCTCAAGATCATAGGTAAAGGCCTGGAGGTCGGCGATGGTTTTCATCGCCGCGGCGGCGGCGTCGCGGGGCGCCGACACAGGCTTCTTTTTGGCCGGTTGGGTAAGCTCTAGAGGTTCGGCGTCGTCGGCGGCGTCGAGAATTTCGCGCCACGGGATATTGCGTCGGGAGCGCGCTTCCTGAGCCGCCTTGGCTTCAGCGGCGCCGATGCGTTCCGGCGTCGACTTGCCGCCCTTTTTCTTGCGCGGACGGCGCTCGGCGATGTCGCGGGCGAGTTCGTCAAGACGGGCGGCGCCGGCGCCGTTCGCCGCGGGATCCGCATTGTCCGCCGCAGATTTCGCCTGAGCTTTCCTCTGCGCTTCCCGCTCCTTCTCCGCCGCCCTGGCAGCGCGTTCGGCTTCTTCGGCGGCGGCCGCTTGTTGCGCTTTTTCCTTGCGCTGCCTTTCGGCCTCTTCGGCCGCGCGTGCTTCCGCTTCACGCTGAGCTTCAGCGAGGCGCGCTGCGTTTTCCTGCTCGCGAAGTTGCGCTTCGGCGAGTTTGGTCAGGCGTTCGGTCTGAGACGATATCGCTTCGGCGAGGCGATCGGCGCGCTGGCGCTGTTCTTCGATCAGGTTTTCAAGACGCTGGTTTTCTTTCTCAAGGGCGGCGCGAGCGTCAGCGAGAGCCTTGTTGCGTTCAGCGATCTTGCCGGCGGCGCCTTCGGAATATTTCAGCGCTTCTTCCGAATGCGTGCGCGCTGCTTCGCTTGCCGCGGCGACATCCTGCGAGGCTTTTTGTGCGGCGTCGGCAGCCTGACGCGCAGCGCCTGACACATCGGCGGCGGCCTTGGCCGCTTTTTCCGCATCGGCGCTCGCGGCCTCAACCGCTTCGCTGGTCTTCGCAGACATCTCGCTTACCGCTTCGGTCGCCGCGTCTTTGACACGGCTTGCCTGTTCGCCGGCGGCGGTGATTGCGGATTCAGCAATGCGCTCCGCATCACGCATCGCCGCCTCGATCGCCTCATCGGCGGCCTTGCGGCTTACATCAAACGCGCGCTGGGCGGAGGCGGCCACATTGGCGGCGTTGCGGGCGGCGGAATCGGCGGCCGCATCGGCGGCGGCGTTTGCGCGTTTGGTGGCGGTCTCGGTCTGGCGCGCCGCCTCGTCGATGTTTGAGGCCGATGCCGCGAAACTGGTGGAAGATTCCTGCAAGGCGGAGCGCAGGGATTCAAAACTCGCGACCGCGCGTCCCGCTGCGTCTTCAAGCTTGCCAAGTCGTTCTTGGAAATCCAGTTCCGCGCGTTCCGAAACCGTGTCGGCGACCTGCATTGTTTCAACGGACGTCTGCGCCCGTTGGGCGATCGCCGCAGCAAAATCATCGGCCTGGGTATTAAGGGTTTCGGTAAGCTCCATCAGGCGCGAACGCTCGTCAGCCACCCGGGTCACCGCGCCGGTCGCTTTTTGTTCAATGGCTTCGCCGGCGATCTCGATCGCCTCCACATGCTGGCGGATCATCGCCTCCACCGAAGCAAGGCGGGTCAGCGCGCCGTCGAGCCCTTCATTGAGGGTGACGATATGGCCGCGCACCACCTCGCCGACGGCGTCGGCGTTATGGGCGGCGGTGATGTCGGGCGTCACATATTGCGAAGCCGCCGCCGCGATCGACTCGGCGGCGTTCATCATCGTCGCCATGCGCGAAATGGCGTAGAAAATAACGAGGACGAGCACCGGCACGATGACCGCCAACAACAGAGTGTAGGTGCCGTAGGCGCTGAGCGGGTTCCATCCGTTGGCAGTGCCGTAAATCTGCATGTGGGCGAGATAATTGCCGAGAGGCGGCCCAACTGCGAAGGAGAAGAATACAAATATCGCTACCAGCCGTCCGATTTGCCAGGCCTGGCGGCTGTCGGCTGTCCACCGGCGTCGCCCCTCGAAATCCGGCGCAAAGACGCCGTATTCGTCGCTGAATCGCTCGGATTCGACGATGCTTTTAAAGCGCACGCGGCTTGGCTGGCCCGCCTCGTCGGCGGCCTTGTCGTCAACATTGTCGGGCGTGTCGGTCAAAATCCTCTCCGGCCGCCAAAAAAACCTCGCATAGCGGATTTTCACGGGCCCGCCAATCGCTCCGGCTTGTTCGCGGGGCGAAGAATCTGGATATTTCAGAGGCCTAACCGAAATTCAATAGTGAAGCCCTCAATGAGCATTCTTCAGCGACGCACCCAAAAGCTTGTGGAAAGCGGTCTGTTTCAGTCCGTGATACTGGCGCTGATCATCGCCAACGCCGTTATTCTCGGCGCGGAGACCTTTCCGGGCGTTGTCGCTGTGGTAGGCCCGGCGCTTCGTATCGCCGATCAGTTAATCCTTAATGTTTTCATTCTGGAGATCTGTCTTCGTATATTTGCCTGGCGCGGCGCCTATTTCCGGCAGGGCTGGAACCTCTTTGATCTTGTCATCGTCACCATATCGGTGGTGGCCGCCACCAGCGGGCTGGCGGCGCTTCGCGCCTTCCGCGTGTTGCGGGTCTTGCGTGTGATCACGGTGATCCCGCGCATGCGGGTCGTTGTGTCGGCCCTTCTTGATTCCCTTCCGGGCATTGCCTCGGTCGGCGTGGTGCTGACCTTGATCATTTACGTTTTCGCCGTGATTGCGTCGAACCTCTATGGGGCCGAACATCCCGAACGGTTCGGGGACGTCTTCGCCTCCATGTACACGCTGTTCCAGATCATGACCCTTGAAGGCTGGCCGGATATCGCCGCCAGCGTTGCCGAAACCCATCGTCGCTCCTGGGTATTTTTTCTTTCCTTCGTATTGCTTGCGACATTCACCATGCTGAACCTCTTCGTGGCGATCGTTGTGCGCGTGGTGGAAGAGGACTCCGAGCCATTGTTCGACGATCTGATCGCAAATCAGAACGCCATCGCTGATGACATCGCCGCCATGCGCGCAGAGCTTGCCGCACTTTCCCGCAAATTAGAAAATCAATGAATGCAGCGCTTTAATTCGCAAAGAGCGCGCGCTTGCGGGCGACCGCCGTTTCTTTCAAGAGGACCTTGATGAGCGGACGCGAGGTGATGCGGGCGGCGACGACGCCAAGCATCACGGTTAGCGCGCCAACAGTGAGCACGCCGTCAAGGGCGATGATCGAAGGCGCGTCAAATAGCGAAATCAAAAACAGGGCCGACGCCGCCCCAGGCGCGCCGCCGAACCAGGCGAGAAACAACTGGCTTTCCTTGGCCATGGATAAAGATCCGAGGCTGGCGAGCCGCGGTCCGGCGCGCAAAACGGTGATCGCGGCGATGGCGAACACCACTGACAACATGTCCGCTTGCAGGAGCTGCGGCCCCAACAATGCGCCAATTCCGAGAAACGCCGCCGGCAATACGAACTTATCCACTGTGCGTCGCAGTCTTACACGGGTCGTTGCCGGCGCGTGGGTTTCTTCACCCCACAAAAGTCCCGCAGCTGTCGCCGCCAATACCGGATGTGCGCCGAACGGCGCCGCCAACAGCGCTGCGATAACAGCTGCTGCGATGGCGTATTGCGCGCGCCGGGTTTTGTTTTTCGCTGCATTGCCGGCGATGCCTGCGCAAAGACCGGCCAGTCCGCCGAGCGCGAAGGCGCCAAGAACAGAAAAACTTGTTTCGAAAAGAGGCGTCGCGGCCGGCATAGTTTCCGGGGCGACTGTCGCCGCAGCCTCGAGAAAAACTGCAACCGGCAAACCGAGCGCCAAAATGGCGGCGCTCTCCAGCCTTACCGCAGCTTTGATGACAGCCGGCGCCGGCGCGTCGGCGACAGCACGCCGGTCAAATGCGGCGCCGTTCAGCGTTAAGGCGCCGGCTAGGAGAAAAGCAGACTGAAATGTCAGGTTCGGCGCCAGGACAAACGCTGCAAGTCCGCAGACGAGCAAGAACAACGGCGCACCGCCAATCGTCAGTCGAAAAGACGCCGGACAGATGGTGGCCAGTCTAGAAACGCGAAACTGGGAGGCTGCGGCAAAGCCCAGGGCGGCAAGCAGAACATCGGCGCCGGCCGCCACCCATTCCGCCGGCGCGGCCGGGCCGCCGGCGCCGCGATAGATGAGCGCTGCGACGAACCCGGCGGCCATCAACATCGCCGGCGCGCGGGCGGCCCTCTCAAGAACTTTCGCCCTTTCTAGACTCACGAGAAGCGCGGCGAGGAACGCCGCGGACGCCGCAAAAATCATATGGACAACCGCCGTTGCGATTTGCCAGCTTTTAAGCCGGCGAATCAATTTGATCGGACGGTGAATTGATCCGTGCTCAAAATCAATTTTTAAATTTTTGAAATCAGAAGGCAGTACTTCCGCTCAGCGCGCGCAAAGAAGCTGTGTAAAACTGTTGTTGCGCGCCGCGTTACATTATTCGCCTCGCAGTTGCACAATGAATTCTAGCGCACGTTAAAGGATTCATTACGCAAGGCCTCCCGTCAATAAAATCAATGGTTTCATCCGTATTCGTCAGAATTCGTGCGAGCTGCACTCGAAACTGTAAGGAACAAGCCTGCACGGCGCCGGCGTCGCTCTACAATGGCGCCGCACTCAAATTCGATGCGTCTTTTTTTTGGAGACTTCAATTCATGACCGATCGGACATCAAAGGCTCGGGGCAAGTTGAAACGGCTCATCGCCGGAGCGGCGCCGCAGCTCGCCCATGCGTTGGGCGGGCCTCTCGCCGGCGCCGCCGTTGCGCAAATCTCCCAGGCGATTTTCGGCGCCCCGGATGCAGATGAAGACGCGCTTGCAGAAACCCTCGCCGCCGCCAATCCGGGTCACCTGATCGCCCTGAGAAGGGCTGAACAGGAGTTTCAGATCTCCCTGCGCGAGGCGCAGCTCGAAGACCGCAGGATTGACGCGGAGGATCGGGCCAGCGCTCGCGTGCGCCAGATTGCGCTCAAGGACTGGACGCCGTCGGTGCTTGGCGCGGTCATCATTCTTGGCTTCTTTGTGGTTCTTGGGGCAATGGTGTCGCGGCGTTTGCCTGCGGGCGCTGAGACCGAGTTTTCGATCATGCTCGGGGCCTTGGCGACCATGACGGCGGCGGTCGTCAATTATTTTTTCGGCTCTTCGGCCGGGTCAAAAGAGAAAACCCGGTTGATGGCGCGCGGCCCGGATGTCAGCGTTTATGCTGCGTCGGAAAAGCGCGGTTGAAATCTCCGAGATCGGCGTCATGGTCCGGCGTCTTAACGGCGCGGAGTAAATGTGGCGGGTCAATCGGACATTGCGGTAATCGGCGGCGGCGTCATCGGTCTTGCCCTGGCGCGCGCGCTTGTCTCGCATCATGCTTCCGTCGTTGTCATCGATGCTGCTTCGGAAGTCCCGCCGGCGAGCCTCGCCGCTGGAGGCATGCTGGCGCCGTCATTCGAGAACGCTCATGGCGGCGACGCCCTCTACGCGTTTGGCGCCGCCAGCCTTCGCCTGTGGCCCGCTTTTGCAACAGCGCTGATTGAAGAAACAGGGATCGATATCGACTATCGCGGCGACGGCATGTTGGGCGTCGCACTCGATGGAGATCAGGTCCGCACGCTCGAAGAGCAATGCGTTGCACAGACGCGCCGCGGCGCTTCCATTCGTATGCTGACCGGTGATGAGGCGCGAGCAATGGAGCCTGCTTTGTCGGGGCGCGTTGTCGGCGCGCTCTACGCGCCGGACGATGCGCAGGTCGATCCGGTCAAACTGATTCAAGCGCTGCGCGCGTCACTCGATTTGCGCGATGCGAAGCGAATTGACGACCGCGTTATAGAGGCTCGAAAGGCCGCCAACGGGTGGAGACTGGCCCTCGCGTCGGGCGACGTCTTAATAGCTGATCAGGTCGTCGCCGCATCCGGCGCGGCGTCAGACTGGCCCATCCCCGACGCCGCGCGCCCGCCGGTATTTCCCGTGAAGGGAGAAGCCTTTTCGATCCGTATGGCGGATGCGTGCGTACTCTCACGGGTTGTGCGCGGGCCCGGCGCCTATCTTTGTCCCAAAGCCGGCGGTCGCATGGTTGTGGGCGCAACGGAATGGCCGCAGCGGGAGGACCTCGCCGTATCGGCCGAAGCGATCGACGGTCTGCGCGCGCGCGCCGTCGACGTTGCTCCTGCGGTCAGCGACTGTGCGGAGATTGCGCGCTGGGCGGGATTGCGTCCGGCCACGCCGGACAGTGCGCCTATCCTCGGGGCCAACAAACAGGCGCCGACGGGCCTTTGGCTCGCCCTCGGTCACTATCGCAACGGCATTTTGCTGGCGCCCGCGAGCGCCGAGGCCCTTGCGGCTGAGATCGTCGGCCGACCCGGCGAGATAGATCTTTCGAGTTTTCGGGCAACCCGTTTTAATTAGGGATTAGCAGCGCGTCGCCGCCATTCCTTCAGGCAGTTTCGTGCCCGCGTCGGCGCAAGCTGCTGCGATCTGTTCGGCTGTCAGATTGATTGCGCCGGAAAGATCGGCGCCGTGAATATTGGCGTCGGAGAGATCAACAAGCGTCATATCCGCCGCCTCAAACACCGCGCCTTCAAGGTTGGCTTGCGAAAGGCGCACGCCAGTCAAATCCGCACCCGTGAATACTGCGTTGGAAAGATCTGCGCCCACAAAAAAGGCGCCGGCGCCATAGGCCTTGCGGAAGTCCGCGCCGATCATTTTTGCGCCGGAAAAGGTCGCGAAGGAAATGTCGGCGTCGGTGAATTTGGCTGCTTCAAAGCCTCCGCCGCGCGCCGTCGCCTCGCGCAATTCCGCGCTCGTAAAGTCGGCGTTTGGAAATAGCGTTGCGGTCAAGTTCGATTTTGCCATGCGCGCGCCGGCAAAATTAATGCTCTTGCCATTGGCGCCTTCGAGCACCGCGCCGTCCAAAAGTGCGCCGTCAAACGCCGCGTCGGAAAGCACCGAGCCTGCGAAGTTTGCCTGCGGCAAGTCCTTGTTGGAGAAATCGCCGCCCGTGTGGTCGGCGAGGGAGCGGTCATCCAGGACCGGCGCCGGCTTTTCGGATTTTGTAAGGCCCGGTAGTTTCACGTTCACGCCGTCGAGGGCGTGCGAAAGTTCCGGGGCGATCTCGTCGACCTTCGCCAGCGGTTTTGAGATTTCCTTGCCGATATCGGCGACCGGATTCGTCTTTGATTGCGATCCGGGGAGAACCGCAGCGATGGTGGCAAACACCATTCCCATAAAAAAGACGATCAAAACGATATATTTGAACATACGCAGAGACTCGCAGCGAAACCCAATCGCCCGAGAGTTTGCCGTTGGCGCGTCAATTAATGATTAAGGCTGTTTGAAGAATTGTCTGCGGCTTGCACAGATTTTTATGAACAACCTGTTGATGCGCCGCAGCTTTCGCATTTGAGGCACGCCCCGTTGCGCACAAGCGTAAACTGTCCGCAATCGGGACAGGCATCGCCCTCATAACCCTTTATGCGGGCCTCGTCTCGCGCTTGCTTGCCGGAGCGCCCCGGCGTTGCGAGGACGCCTCGCGGCGCCTTTTGGATTACGGCTTCGGCAAGCTTGGCAACCTGCGCCTCAATTTCCGGCGGGCTTTCCGCTCGCGCAGCGTCTTCTTGCTCGTCGACTTCCTCAGTCTCGACAGAATCGGCGTCCTTGCGAAGGCGATCGAAATCGCCGCCGCGCAAGATGACGAGGTTGTCCGTGACAGTTGAACGGCTGAATCCTTTCGAAATCAGTTTCGCCGCTTCGGCCTGAGTTTTTTCTTCCGTTACGCCGCGGCCGATGGCGTCGACGGAGGATTCATCCGGACTCACGTGGGCAAGATCGCCCCGTCCGAGATATGAAATGGCAAGTTCACGGAAAATATAATCGAGGATCGACGTTGCGTGCTTGATCTGATCATTGCCCTGCACCGGGCCGGACGGATCGAAACGCGTAAAGACATAGGCGTCGACAAACTCATCAAGCGGGACGCCGTATTGGAGGCCAAGCGACACCGCGATGGCGAAATTGTTCATCAGGGAGCGGAACGCCGCACCCTCTTTATGCATGTCGATGAAAACTTCGCCGAGTTCTCCGTCGTCGAATTCGCCGGTGTGAAGATAGACCTTGTGACCGCCGACGATGGCTTTCTGGATATAGCCTTTGCGCCGATCGGGCAGCCGGCGGCGTCCGGGGGTGCGCTCGATGATGCGTTCGACGATGCGTTCGGCGACGATCTTCGATTTTTCCGTGGTTGGCGCATTGGCGACGAGATCGGCGATCGATTCATCGTCCTCATCGCCGTCAGACGGCGCCAGCAGCGCAGCAGCGAGCGGCTGCGAAAGTTTCGAACCGTCGCGATAGACGGCCATAGCTTTGAGCCCCATGCGCCAGCCCAACATGTATGCGCGAGCGCAATCGCCAACGGATGCTTGTGCAGGCAGGTTTATGGTCTTGGAAATGGCGCCGGAGATAAAGGGCTGCACAGCCGCCATCATTTTGAGGTGGACTTCGAGCGATAAGAAGCGTTCGCCGATGCGACCGCATGGATTGGCGCAATCGAAAACCGCATAGTGCTCGGGTTGTAAATGCGGCGCGCCTTCCACCGTCATGGCCCCGCAACAAAAGAGGTTGGCCTCGTGAATCTCTTCGTCGGTAAAGCCGATGTCGCGCAGGATTTCATAACCGGTCGCACTCAGCATGACCTGCGGCAGGCCGAGAATGTTGAGAACGAAATCTTCGCCCAGCGCCTGCGGACTGAACGCGTAAGTGAGATCAAAAGCTGTTTTTAAGCGTTCAAGCAGCGCCTTAATGTGTCGGTCTTCGAAGCCCTCATTGCGGAGTTCTTCAAGATTGATCCCCGGCGCGTCTTCCAGCGTGCCGCGTCCCAGTGCGTATGCTTCGATATCCGCGACTTGAGCCTTGCTGTAGCCAAGCGTTTTTAATGCGGTGGGTACGGAACGGTTGATAATCTTGAGATTACCGCCGCCGGCGAGCTTTTTAAACTTGACCAGGGCGAAATCGGGTTCGATCCCGGTGGTGTCGCAATCCATGACAAGACCGATGGTGCCGGTTGGCGCGACGACGGAAACCTGGGCATTGCGATAGCCATTGATGGCGCCAAGCTCATAAGCTTCGCTCCAAATTGTCTTCGCGCGTTCAGCAAGTTCCGGCCACGGAGACGCCGCATCGTTGAATTGCGCCGGTTCAGATCCTAGCCCTTCGAAGTCGCCGGCTTCAGCGACGCCGAGTGCGGCGCGTTTGTGATTGCGCATGACCCGCAGCATGGCGCCGCGATTGGCGCCGAATTTGTCAAAAGGACCGAGGGCGCCGGCCATTTCGGCGCTCGTGCGGTAAGCTGCGCCGGTCATCAGCGCTGAAATACCGGCGGCGGCGGCGCGGCCCTCGTCGCTGTCATAGGCAAGCCCCGAGCTCATCAAAAGGCCGCCAAGATTGGCGAAACCGAGCCCCAGCGTACGGTAATCGAATGACCGGCGCGCAATCGCCGCTGACGGGTATTGCGCCATGGCGACCGAGATTTCGAGCGCTATCGTCCACAACCTGCAGGCGTGTTCGAGCCCGTCGACATCAAAGCCATTATCAGTTTTGAACTTAGCGAGATTAAGCGATGCGAGATTGCAAGCCGTATCGTCAAGGAACATATATTCCGAGCACGGATTGGAAGCGCGAATGTCGCCGCCGTCAGGACAGGTGTGCCAGGCGTTGATGGTGTCGTGAAACTGCACGCCCGGATCGGCGCAGGCCCAGGCGGTTGCGCAGATCTCTTCCCACAATACGCGTGCGCGCACTGTTTTTGCCGTTGCGCCGTCCGTGCGCTGTTTCAGCGTCCAGTCTTCATTGTCAGCGACCGCCTTCAAAAATGCATCGGTGACGCGCACAGAGTTGTTGGAGTTCTGTCCGGAAACCGTGCGATAGCCTTCTGAATCCCAGTCGAGATCGTAAATGTCGACGTCAATTTCGCGATAACCTTCTCGCGCAAATTCGATCGCTCGGCGGATGGAGCCGTCGGGAACGAACGCCGCTTTTGCAGCTTTGACCGCCGCTTTGAGCGCCTCGTTCTCGTTGGGGTCGAGGCGGGTTTCATCATCGTCAACGGCCCAGCACGCATCGACAATCAGCGGCAGGTGTTTTGCGAGTGCGCGCGAGCCGGCGACGAGTGCGGCGACTTTTTCTTCTTCGCGCGCTTTCCAGCGGACGAATTCCTCAATGTCCGGATGGTCGGCGTCGACGATCACCATTTTTGCCGCGCGCCGGGTGGTGCCGCCGGATTTGACGGCGCCGGCGGCGGCGTCGCCGACTTTCAAAAAACTCATCAGACCGGAGCTTATGCCGCCGCTCGATAGGGGTTCGCCTTCTCCGCGAATGTTCGAGAAGTTCGTGCCGGTGCCGGAGCCGTATTTGAATAAAAGCGCTTCACGCCGCCACAAATCCATTACGCCGTTTTCGCCGGCGAGATTGTCTTCGACCGACTGAATAAAACAGGCGTGGGGCTGTGGGCGCTCATAGGCGCTTTCGGATTCAGCGAGTGCGCCGTTTTCATGATCGACGTAGAAATGTCCCTGGCCGGGACCGTCGATCCCGTAGGCCCAGTGGAGCCCGGTGTTGAACCATTGCGGACTGTTGGGGGCGCCGATCTGCATCGCCAACATCGCGCGCATCTCGTCGAGATAGGCTTTGGCGTGCGCTTCTTCGGTAAAGTAGCCCGCCTTCCAGCCCCAATAGGTCCAGGCGCCGGCCATGCGGTCGAACACCTGTTTGGCGGAGGTCTCCGCCCCGAAGCGATCTTCCGCCGGCAGTTTGGCGAGGGCCGCCACATGGGGCATCGACCGCTGCAGGAATTTCGGGACGCCTTTTTCAGGGGCCCTGCGGGTCGTCGCCGGCACGCCCGCCTTGCGCAGATATTTCTGCGCCAGGATATCGACTGCGGTCTGGCTCCAATGAGCGGGGACTTCGATGTCCCGCGCCTCGAAAATGATCTCGCCCGAAAGCGTCCGAATCTCCGAATCGGCGCGACGGAAGGCGATCGCGCCATAAGGCGCGCTCCAACCTTCGGAAAAACGGCGTTCTACATGCATGTGGCGAGGTCCGATTCGCAGACCGCTATATATAGGGCTTGCCGCCGCGCGCCTCCACCCGGAATCAGTGAATTTGCCGCATATTGCGGCTAAAAGCGGCCGGCGCCATATTCGCGCCGCCGGAGGGGGCTATAACGCCCCCGAAAACGTTCAGGAGCCTTGATGTTATCGCAGCTTTTCACCTGGTGGAATTCCACCACGATGGGCACGTCCTTCACCCTGTGGCGCAAGGGCGCGCGCGAGGTCGGCCGCGACGAGCAGGGCAACCGTTATTTTGAAGAAAAGAACAACTCCCTGCCGGGCAGCGACAACAAGCGCCCACGGCGTTGGGTGATTTACCATGGGGTGGCCGAGGCTTCGCGCGTGCCGTCCGACTGGCATGGCTGGCTGCATCATATTTTCGACGAGCCGCCGTCAGAACAACCGCTGACGCGGCGCGACTGGGAGAAAGATCATCTGCCCAACATGACCGGCACGCCGCTCGCCTATCATCCGCCGGGCTCGCTTGCCCGCGCCGGCGGCCCGGTCGACGTTAATGACGACTACGAAGCCTGGACGCCCGACGAGGCGTAGCAACAAAAGGAGGGCGCCATGAGTCGCGCCGGCGCTTTTGAAACCCTTGTCGGACTGATCGTGATTGCGGTCGCGGCGGCGTTCCTGTGGTACGCCGCAGGCGTCAGCGGCGATCGCGGCCGCGGCGCCGAATACAGTCTTGAGGCAGTGTTCGGCAGGGTCGATGGGATTTCCGTTGGAGCAGATGTGAAAATCGCCGGCATTGAAGTCGGCGAGGTGACCGCGAACACCCTTGATCCGGACACGTACGAAGCAACGCTTGAAATGCGCATTGCCAAAAACGTTCTGGTGCCTGACGATTCCGTAGCGAAAATTGTTTCCGACGGTTTCCTTGGCGGCGCTCATGTGTCGATCGAACCTGGCGCCTCGGAAGAGTATCTTGCGGAGGGCGAGCGCATCACCATTACCCGCGGTTCCGTTGATCTTCTCAATCTCGCCGTACAGGCGTTCACCAATCAGCAAAGCGGCGGTGATAAGGAAAAAGAAGACGACCCGCTTGGAGACTTTTAATGCGCCGTTTGATTTTGTTGCCTGCCGCGTTGTTTGCTGCTGGAGCCTCAGCGCAGGAGTTGCGACCTGGAACGGCGTTAAGCGCTGACCCGGCCGAAGAAGAAGAACCGATTGACGAGCTCGAGGCGTTGTCGCGCAACGCGGATGATCCATTTGCCGGCGTGATCGAGCAGTCCGAACGCGAGCCGATTTCGGTGACGTTGCGCGCCCTCGACAAGATTACGGCGCGATATACCGATATCGAAATCAATATGAATGAAATCGCGCATTTCGGTTCGCTCGAAATCCTGCCGCGTTATTGCGACAAGCGACCGCCGGAAGAGTTCCCCGAAACAACGGCGTTTCTCGAAGTCTTTGACCGGGAATTTGGCACGCGGGGCGATGATCTCAAAATTGATCCCGCTCTGTTGGAAACGGTGGAAGAGGAAAAAGAACTTCCCGACGCCGAACCGGTGAACGAAGTGCTGGAGGTTGAAGAGATCCCGACATTCGGCGGGGAGGCGGAAGAAGAGGACGCGCCCGTCGAGGCCGCGCCCTTGCCGTCAGAACCGATGCCGACACTGCCGGCGCCGGAGGTTCTCGAAGGCCCGCAAGCGGAAGGCGAGAATATCTTTCGCGGTTGGATGTTCGCATCGAGCCCGGCGCTCAATGCCCTCGAACACCCGGTTTACGACGTATGGGTGATCGACTGCAGCACCCGCGTCGTCGAAAACTGATCGGGCGCGGCAAAAAAATCCGCCTCTTGCTCCAAAGCGCCCCTTAGTAGCGCCTGGTAGTCTTCATTTGGAACGCCGATGAGCCCGAACTGCTCGAGGTGTTCGTTGTAGAACTGCGCGTCGATAAAATGAAAACCCCCGACTTTGAGCCGCGCCATCAGGTGCACCATTGCGACCTTCGACGCGTCGCGTTCGCGCGAGAACATGCTCTCGCCGCAAAAGGCGGCGCCAAGAGCAAGGCCGTATAGGCCGCCGGCGAGTTTTCCATCGCGCCAGCATTCGATGGAATGCGCAACGCCGCGAAAATGCAGCTCCGTATACGCCTCAACGATGACGTCATTTATCCAGGTGTCGGGCCGGGCGGGCGTTGCGTCTGCGCATGCGCCGATAACTTCGCTGAATGCGGTGTTTATCCGGATCTCGAACGGCTCCGATTTCATCATGCGCAACAGCCGTCGAGGTGCGCGCGCGTCGTCTAGATGAATAACGCCGCGCTCTTCGGGCAGCACCCAAACCACGGACGCGTCGTCCCTTGCGCGCGCCATGGGAAAATACCCAAGCGTGTAAGCCTGGATCAGTTCATCGACGGAAATTGCGTTGGCGCTGTCTCTGGGCATTGCGCAAGATTATCGCCCTGAATCGGGCGCGGGGGCAATGGCGGGGCCGTGCGCAAGTCCCGCTCTGCGTTAGTGACAGCCGTTCGGCGTATCGGTGATGACGCCCTGGGCGAATAATTGTTTCGCTGAGGCGATCAATTCAAATGCGCCGGTTTCCTGATTGACCCGGCACTGATCATAACATCCGAGGTTCTTAATGCTGTTTGTGGCCTTGGCGGCGGCCGCTTCGTTATAGGCTATTGCTGCGCTAGCCGTGGTGATGCTCGCCGGGTCGATCTCAGGCAAAGCAACGGACTGGATGGGGCCAGGCAGAGGGCCACCGCATATCCAGCGGTCCGACGGAGCGAGAGCGCTGTCATCGACAGGCGGTTCCTTCGTAGCAACGCCCGGAACGGTTTTGACTTCGAACGTCAACGGGTTTTGCGTTTTTACATCAAGATACTGAAACTCCGCATTGCCCATGCAGATATTACAGGGCATGTCCAAAAATTCGAGAAGGTCTTCGGGATCGCCGGGCGTATAGGACGGATCATCCGGTTCTTTCGCGGGCGGCGGCGGATCAGCGAGGCATTGTTCGATGTAAGCCGCGCCGTTAACTGCGCCGCCGGCGAGGGGAGTGAAAACCTTGTAGAGATTGGCCGTGCGGACGAAATGCTGCCAGTCGCTCATGACAAGAGCCTGCTGGTCGGACCGGTGGACGCCGGCGTCTTTCTTTTCGAGAAACGCCGTACGCGGATGAATATCGATAATCGTGAACTTGATATCTTTAAGCGGCGGCGGCAACGGAATGCGAAAGCGAATTGTCAGGTCAACGCCGGCGTCGACAGCAAAGCGGCCCGCGACGCTGGTTCCGCCATAGAGCCCCATCGTTTGCAGACTTTCGACATCAACCGGCGTCGGCGTCACCGGCGCCGGAAACTGCTGCGGCGGGGTGAGGGCGGGGTTCCAGGCTGCGCCCTGACCGTTCCAGAAATTGAACTGGCTTGCGAAGTCGACGCTGATATTCGGATCCGCCCAGACGATTAGATCGATTGACGAAAAGCCATTGTTTCGGATCGCTGCAGGAATAAGCTCAACCGGCGAGTATTCGACTTTAATCCCCGCCTCTGCATGGCCGCCCGGGATTTTTTCAAAATCCCCGCGCGCAATCGCGGTGTCGGCGTCGGGCCGCGCCGGAAAGGCGACGCCGGCGGGCGCCGTCCATGCGGCCGCATTCGGATCGACATTGCGCGAGCCGAGCATGACCTGGCTCGCCCATCCCGTCGGCTTCGGCCATTGGCACATGGGCGAGGCGGCGAAATCCTGACAAAAAGTGTCGATGACATATTTTTCGGGCTTGATTTCCGTAATCGCGAGGGAGCTTGCAAGGGACTGGCCGGCAAGGCGGCCATAAACGTCCGTCATTTGCAACGCGCCGGGATTGAGCAGCGCCGTCGTTGCGCCGCCATAGGGCGACAGACTCCAGCCCGATGCGCGCGCAAACACCAGCCGCGGCTTTGGCGTTACGGTGCCATAGGGCGTGCGTACCTGAATCGCATCGATTTCAAAGTCGAAACTTTCCGCGCCACCGTCCGCCTCGAACTCCAGCGCATGGGCGTCCCATACGCCATATGCGCCGGCTGTCGCATTTCGATTGCGAACATCAGAGGAAACCGCGCGCGCCGAAAAGGGCTGCGTTACGATATCGACTTCGCCGATCACTGGCGCCTTCGCGGTCAGTCGGTGATAGCCTTCGAACAACCGCTGCTCCTTATCAAATTTACGGTAATCGACCAGGCCTTCGGCGCTGATCTTTCCGATGGGCAGAGTTGCGGTTGCTTTAGACTGCATGGGCGTGGTTGCGAGGTCGCGCAAAAGGCACAGGCCGACCGTTTGATAAAGTACGCCGCCGCCGCCCTGACCGTTCCACGCCTTGATGTTTTGAGGCGTCGCTCCTTCGCCGGTGACGCCAGTGAAAATCTCCTGCTGGGCCGTGACGCATTTCGTCTCGGTTTCCGGGCATTCAACCCACGGGAAAACTTTCTTGACGGCTTCACAGACCTTGACGATCGACGATATGGCTGAATCCGAGCATGTATATTGCTGAAAGGTCATGGCGCCGTTTTCGTCCGCGCGCGCGGCTTGCGAGTAGACAAGCGCGCCGACAAGGGCGGCGGCGGTGGAGAATTTGAAGTTTGAGCTTGTTGGCATGGCGACGACTCCCCGCGTAACCAGCGACGAGCCTATCACAGATATGGAAGTGCGCACAGGGCGCGGGGCTACCCGACTATTCTTCCGTTTGCGGCGCGAGCCAGTTTTCCAGCCAGTGAATATGATAGTCGCCGCGCTGGAAATCAGGTTGGTCAACGAGTTCCTGAAAGAGAGGGATCGTTGTTTCGACGCCGATCAATGCAAATTCCGACAAGCACCGCCGCAATCGTGAAAGGCAAAGCTCGCGCGTGTCGCCGAAGACGATAAGCTTTCCGATCATGGAATCATAATAAGGCGGGATGGAGTAGCCGGTATAGACGGCGGAATCGAAGCGCACGCCGGGGCCGCCGGGTGCGTGAAAGTCGGTGATCTTTCCGGGCGACGGCCGGAATGTTTTTGGATTTTCCGCATTGATACGGCACTCGATGGAGTGTCCGCGAAAACGGACATCGTCCTGGTTGAAGCTCAGCTTGGCGCCGGCGGCGACGCAGATCTGCTCGCGCACGATGTCGATATCCGTAACTTGTTCCGTAATCGGATGTTCGACCTGCAGGCGCGTGTTCATCTCGATGAAATAGAATTCGCCGTCTTCATAGAGGAACTCAATGGTGCCGGCGCCGAGATAGCCAAGTTTCTCGATTGCCTTCCTGACCGTCTCGCCGATGCGCGCGCGTTCTTCAGGGCCGAGGGCTGGCGACAGTGCTTCTTCAAGCACTTTCTGGTGACGGCGCTGCAAAGAACAGTCACGCTCGCCAAGCTGGACCACATTGCCGTGACTGTCGGCGATGATCTGGAGTTCGATGTGCCGCGGCTTCGTTAGATATTTTTCGAGATAAACTGCATCGTCGCCAAAGGCGCCTTTCGCTTCGGCTTTGGCCGTTGAGACGGCCTCCTCCAGGTCGGCAGCCGTTTTCGCGAGTTTCATGCCCCGCCCGCCGCCACCGGCGGCGGCTTTGACGAGCACCGGATAACCGATTTTTTCTGCTTCCGTGCGGGCTTCCTCTATCGAAGCAAGCGATCCTTGCGACCCCGGCACCAGGGGAATTCCCGCCGCGCCGACGGCTTCCTTCGCGGCGATCTTGTCGCCCATGACGCGAATATGCTCAGCCTCCGGACCGATGAAGGTGATGTTGTGCGCTTTAACGATGTCTGCAAAGCGCGCGTTCTCCGACAAAAATCCATAGCCCGGATGAATGGCCTGCGCCCCGGTGATTTCCGCTGCCGATATGATCGCGGGAATATTGAGATAGCTGTCTTTGGGCGCCGGCGGACCGATGCAAACGCTTTCGTCGGCGAGGCGCACATGCATGGCGTTTTCATCCGCCGTCGAATGCACGGCGACGGTCTGTATGCCGAGCTCCTTACAGGCGCGGTGAATGCGGAGTGCAATTTCTCCGCGATTGGCGATCAGGACTTTGTCAAACATGGTCTGGTTTTGTGGTCATTGAAATAGAGGCGGTTCATTCCCCTCTCCGAACGGGAAGAGAGGAATTTCTCGTTCACTCAATAATCAGCAGCGGTTCGTCGAACTCTACCGGCTGAGCATCGCTGACGAGAATTTTCGATACTTTGCCGGCGCGCGGGGCCGTGATCGGGTTCATGGTCTTCATGGCCTCGATGATCATCACCGTTTGGCCTTCGCTCACTGTGTCGCCTTCCTTGGCAAAGGGCGACGCGCCGGGCGAAGGCGAGAGGTAGGCCGTTCCCACCATGGGCGACTTCACGGCGCCCGGGTGATCATTCGCCGGCGCCGCGGCTGGCGCGGCTGCCTGTGGGGCGGCTGGCGCCGGAGCGGGCGCAGCCGGTTGCGCAGAGGGGGCAAATGCCGTGACCGCGCCGCCCTGGCGCGAAACACGCAGCCGCGCGCCCTCTTTTTCTATCTCGATTTCGGTAAGGCCCGTTTCTTCGAGTATCCCAGCAAGCTCGCGGATCCAGCGTGCTTCTGCACCGCGATCATCCTTGTCGTTATTTCCAGCCATATGCTTCCCGTTGAAAAACCACCGCCCTCAGAGCCCCGCCAAAAACTCAACAAAGTCCGCGGAGCGTCGATCATCATTCGTTCGCCAGCCGCGACACGAAGCTTCCCGCGCTTTGACCCTTAAAGCAAAAGAGCCAGAACCGCATCGTTTCTGGGCAAACGGACGAATGATCATCTACCTTTTGCGCTCCTGGCTGAATTTCCGTTCAGGCTCTTAACAAGTTCCGACGGCGAACAAAACCGCTTGGGCTTAACCCTCGCGAATAAGATTGGCGAGCGCCTCAAGCGCCAGCCCATAGCCGACCGCACCGAACCCCATAATGACGCCGTCGGCGGCGCTGGCCGTCACCGACCGCTGGCGAAATTCCTCCCGGGCGTGAATGTTCGACAAATGCAGTTCGATTTTGGGGATTTTTACAGCCGTCAGCGCGTCAAGAAGCGCCACCGACGTATGGGTGTAGCCGCCCGGATTGATGATCAGCCCCGCCCCCTTGGCGCCTGCCTCCTGCACCCAGTCAATCAAAACGCCTTCCGTATTGGTCTGCCGGAAGTCGATCGTAAGTCCGAGCCCCTTCGCCGTTTCACCTGATGCCCGTTCGATATCTGCAAGACTGTCGCGGCCATAGATTTCGGGCTCCCGGGTCCCCAATAGATTGAGGTTCGGCCCGTTAAGGACATAGGCCGTGCCGTTTGCCGCTTTATTGCTCGCCATATACTTGCCGCCGCCGCCTTCACCCGTGATGATGGAGGGTCTACATATAGACGCGCGCGCCCGCGCGCCGCAATAAGAGAAGCGGTTGAAATACCATGGATATTACCCTGAATGGCGAAGAATACGCCCATGTGGGCGAACCCACGGTCGCCGGCCTCCTTGCCGCCCTGGAGCTTGAGAAGCGGAAAATCGCTGTCGAGCGCAATCGGGAAATCGTGCCGCGCTCATTATATGGCGAAACGCCGGTCGCAGACGGCGACTGCATCGAGATAGTGCAGTTTGTCGGCGGAGGCTGAGCCTATTCTGTGAAAATTGCGCCGCGCTCGACGGCGACATAGCGTTTGTTGCCCTCAAGGTCCGAGTGTTCGTCGATGGCGCCTGAGGGCCAAGTTACCCGTATCGTTTCAATGGTCTCGGCGTCTCCAAGCCCGAAATGCAGAACGGCTTCGCCCATGCTGGCGTAGCCCATATTAAGCCAAAGAGAGCGGTATTGGGTTCGCGCCGCGTCGCCGGACCGCGTCGTAATCGCGACTTTTGCGCCGACCCCTTGCCGGTTTGACTGGACCCCCTGCAGTCGAAGCGAGACGGCGTTCCCGCCGCTTTCATTGCGATAGAATTCATTGTTCAGATCATCGCCGAACCAGTTTGCAATAAAGAGGTCGACGTCTCCGTCGCGATCAACATCGGCGCCGGCGGCGCCGGCGGACACCCTGGCGCCGGTTGTCAGAGATGTGACCGTAGCCGGCGAATACTCGCCACTGTTGTTTTCATAGTAGCGGTTGAGATTATCAAAAGGCGCATGCTCCGGCCGCGCGCCGCCATGCCCCTCCGCAACAAAGAGGTCGGGATCGGCGTCATTATCAAAATCCGCCCAAACATGTCCTTTCACCGGCCCTGGCGCGTCGCGCATCAGCATTGATGAGCGCACTGGCGCAAACAGTCCGCCATTTGCGTTTTCATAGATGACGTTCTCGCCATAGCGGCTGATGTTGGAAACAAAGAGATCTTCATCGCCGTCCTGGTCGAAATCGAACCATGATACGCCATAGCTATACCCATAGGCGTTGACGAACTCGCCGGTTTCGACGGCGACAAACCCATCGTCGCCAAGATTGCGATAGAAGGAATTTGCGGCGTAGCGACGACCGCCATCATGTTCGAAATATGCGTTGGCCACATAAAGATCGGGTTTGCCATCGCCATCGGGATCACCCCAGGCGCAACTGCGCCCGTGGTTAGCGAGCCCAGCCCATGGCCCCTCAACGCGATCAAAACGTGTTCCGTCGATGTTTTTGTATAATGCGTCATCCTGATAATCGGCATTAACAACATAAACGTCGAGCCGGCCGTCGCCGTCGTAATCCGCCCAACAGGACTGTGTCGAGGCGGTGTCGCCAGACGTCAGCGCGCCGGCGTTCGTTTCAACAAGCTTACCGGCGCCGTCATTGATGTAGAGGCGATTGTGGGTGTTTTCCGCCGCAACAAATAGATCAGCCCAGCCATCATTGTTTACGTCAGGCCATGCGACGCCCTGGGCGTTGCCGATGAACTCCGCGACATCGTGATCTCGGTCCCGAGAGAAGGTCGCGCCGGCGTTGTTTTTATATAGATAGACTTCGCCGTTTTCGGTGTTGGCGACGGCGACGTCAGGATAGCCGTCTCCATTATAGTCGCCCCAGGCAACGCCGCGCGAGACGCCTCCGTCGGCGGAAAGGCCGGCCTCGTTATTGAGATGGAACTTCACGCCCGCGACCGGTTCCTCGGCGGGGTCTTGGGCCCGTGTAGCGAAAGTAACTGCAACGAAGATGATGCTGAGCAAGACAAGTATGCGCATTGCGGTATTTTAGCCCTTCCTTGCGTTTTTGCGTTGCCGGTATACATCAGGCGAACGGTTTGCGCTAAATATGTCTGGGTCGGCGCCCGCCTGCAATCGCCTGACGCCGGGTTCGCGCGTGCCTTGAGAGTTGAGACGGTATATCTATGGAAGTCGATCAAAAACTTGTCGTCGCCGGTCGGAATTTTTCATCGCGGCTGATCATCGGCACGGGGAAATACGAGACCTACGCCCAAAATGCGGAGGCTGCTGAAGCGGCTGGCGCAGAAATGGTGACGGTGGCGGTCCGGCGGGTCAATCTCACCGACAATGATAAGCCGATGCTGGTCGATTTTCTCGATCCCAAAAAATATGTCTACCTGCCAAATACCGCTGGGTGTTTCACCGCCGACGATGCGATCCGCACCTTGCGGCTGGCGCGCGAGGCGGGCGGCTGGAATCTCGTCAAGCTCGAAGTCCTTGCCGACAAGAAAACGCTTTATCCGGACATGGAAGAAACGCTCAGCGCTGCAAAGCTGCTCATCGAGGACGGCTTTGAGGTGATGGTCTATTGTTCGGACGATCCGGTCTATGCGCGAAAACTCGAAGACGCTGGCTGCTGCGCCATCATGCCTTTGGGATCGCTAATCGGATCAGGGCTCGGCATCATAAACCCCGTCAATATCCGTCTTATTGTCGAGCAATCATCCGTTCCCGTCATAGTCGACGCGGGTGTCGGCACGGCTTCGGATGCGGCCGTTGCGATGGAGCTCGGTTGCGACGGTGTTTTGATGAACACCGCAATTGCGGAAGCCAAAGATCCGATACTGATGGCGTCAGCAATGAAACACGCGGTTATTGCCGGACGTGAGGCATATCTTGCGGGCCGCATGCCGAAAAAGCGTTACGCAGACCCGTCGAGTCCGCTGGCCGGACTGATCTGAACCGGTTCGCCGCACCATAATAACGCTTCATCGACTTACAAAAACGTAAGGCGTGTTTTTGCCTCTGCGACGCGGGTCGCATCGCTTTTCCCATGATAACGTCCGCAACTGCATTTGCATTTGCGAAGGCATTCGGCGCGCGGGAGGCCGCGGCTTGACACAAACGAGGGAAAGGACAACCCATGAAAAAATCGATCTTTACACTGACGGCTGCGGCAGTCGCGCTGGCGGCTGGAGCTGCTTTCGCAGGGGACGGCAAGAAAGAAATGACCGCTGAAGAGCACAAGGCGAAAATGGAAGCCAAGCTGGCAGAAAAATTCGCCAAAATCGACGCCAATGGCGACGGCTCGGTCTCGAGCGCCGAATACATGGCCTACAAAAACGCTGAAGCGGAAAAAGACTGGGCCAAATGGACAGAGGGCGATGACGATGGCGCGGTGACCCTGGAAGAAGCGACAGCCAAGATGCACGCCCACATGGCTGAGAAAAAAGCCAAATACAAAGAGAAGAAAAAAGAGAAGTCGGGCGAATAAGGCTCACTGACCTCATGGTTCACGGCCCGGCGCAGCGTACCCCTGCGCCGGGCTTTTTTGCCAAAAAACCTCGATTTCAGGCCTTGCGCCGCGCCTCTACGACCCCATCTAAATTGAGAATTTAGCGTTGCCTTAAAGGGACGCTGTTAACTTTTGACGCTCAATTGAGGTCGACGATGCAATTTGAAAACTACACGGACCGCGCCCGCGGTCTCATTCAGGCCGCGCAGACCATTGCGCTCCGCGAAAACCACCAGCAGTTCACGCCGGAACATGTTCTGAAGGCGCTTCTGGACGATCAGGAAGGGCTTTCGGCGAACCTCATTCGCGCCGCCGGAGGACAGCCGGAAAAGGCGCTGCAACTCACCGATGAGGCGCTCGCCAAGCTGCCTCAGGTGGAAGGCGGGTCGGGCCAGATTTATATGGCCGCGCCCATGGCCAAGGTCTTCGCCGCGGCGGAGGAAATCGGCAAAAAAGCCGGCGACAAATTCGTCACAGCCGAGCGCCTGCTCACCGCACTCGCAGTCGAGGCGCAGGCGGGTACCGCCGGCATTTTGAAACAGGCGGGCGTGACCGCCGCAAAACTGAACGAAGCGATCAACGACATCCGCAAAGGCCGCACCGCCGATTCGGCCTCCGCCGAACAGGCCTATGACGCGTTGAAGCGCTACGCTCGCGATCTCACTGAAGACGCACGCGAGGGCAAGCTCGATCCCGTCATCGGCCGCGACGAAGAAATCCGCCGCACCATGCAGGTCTTGTCCCGTAGGACGAAAAACAACCCCGTCCTCATCGGCGAGCCCGGTGTAGGCAAAACCGCCATTGCGGAAGGGCTGGCATTACGCATCGTCAACGGCGACGTGCCGGAAAGTCTGAAAGACAAATCGCTCCTCGCCCTCGACATGGGTGCGCTGATCGCCGGCGCCAAATATCGCGGCGAGTTTGAAGAGCGCTTGAAAGCCGTGTTGCAGGAAGTGACCGATGCGGCCGGCAAGATCATTCTCTTTATCGACGAAATGCACACGCTTGTCGGCGCCGGCAAGACGGACGGCGCCATGGACGCGTCGAACCTCTTGAAGCCGGCGCTCGCCCGCGGTGAATTGCACTGTGTCGGTGCGACGACCCTCGATGAATACAAAAAATACGTTGAAAAAGACGCAGCCCTTGCGCGCCGCTTTCAGGCGGTTTTCATCGATGAGCCGACGGTTGAAGACACCATCTCGATCCTGCGCGGGCTGAAGGAGAAATACGAACTCCATCACGGCGTCAGGATTTCGGATGGAGCTATCGTCGCTGCGGCGACGCTTTCCCATCGCTATATCACCGACCGCTTTTTGCCGGACAAGGCGATTGACCTGGTGGATGAAGCGGCGTCGCGCCTCAAAATGGAAGTCGATTCAAAACCTGAAGAGCTCGATGAACTCGATCGGCGCATCATTCAGATGAAAATCGAGCGCGAGGCGCTGAAAAAAGAGGACGATCAGGCGTCGAAAGACCGTCTTGAAAATCTCGACAAGGAATTATCCGATCTGGAACAGCGCTCGGCCGAATTGACTTCGCGCTGGCGGGCGGAAAAAGACAGCCTCGCTTCTGCGACAAAGATCAAGGAACAACTCGATCATCTGCGCCAGCAACTTGCGGATGCGGAACGTCGCGGCGATCTCGGTCGCGCATCGGAATTGAAATACGGACAGATTCCAGCGCTTGAAAAGGGCCTTGCCGACGCGGAAGCAAAAGCCGACGGCGCGGCGCGCGCGCTCGTCAAAGAAGTTGTTGACGATGAGAATATCGCCAGCGTCGTCTCCCGCTGGACCGGCGTGCCCGTGAACAAGATGCTCGAGGGCGAACGGGAAAAACTCCTCAAGATGGAAAACGCCATCGGCCGCCGCGTCGTCGGCCAGGGCGAGGCGGTGGAAGCGGTTTCCGCCGCCGTGCGCCGCGCTCGCGCAGGGCTAAAGGATCCAAACCGGCCCATGGGTTCGTTTCTTTTCCTGGGCCCTACCGGCGTCGGCAAGACGGAACTTACAAAGGCGCTCGCCGAGTTCCTGTTCGACGACGAAACGGCTATCGCCCGCATCGATATGTCCGAATTCATGGAAAAGCATTCGGTTGCCCGCCTTATCGGCGCGCCGCCGGGCTATGTTGGCTATGAAGAAGGCGGCGTTTTGACCGAACGGGTGCGCCGTCGGCCCTATCAGGTTGTCCTCTTTGACGAGGTCGAAAAGGCGCATCCGGATGTTTTCAATGTCCTCTTGCAAGTGCTTGACGATGGACGCCTGACCGACGGGCAGGGCCATACGGTCGATTTCAAAAACACGCTGATCATCATGACATCGAACCTTGGCGCTGAATTTCTCGCCGCGCAAAAGGAAGGCGAAGATTCAAGCGCGGTTCGCGGACCTGTTATGGAAGCGGTGCGGGCAAAGTTCCGCCCCGAATTTCTCAACCGTCTCGATGAGATCATTCTGTTCCACCGCTTGGCGCGGCGGCACATGGATGCGATTGTCGATATTCAAATCGCACGACTGTCGAAACTGCTCGCCGACCGCAAGATCGCGCTGTCGCTTGACGGCAAGGCGCGCAGCTGGCTTGGCGATAAGGGCTATGACCCGGTTTACGGCGCGCGGCCCTTGAAACGGGTGATCCAGAAATCGTTGCAGGACCCGCTCGCCGAGCTATTGCTCGCCGGCAAGGTCGCTGATGGCGCGATGCTCAATATCTCTGCTGATGGCGATGCGTTGACAATTAACGGCGAGACCATTGAAAGCCGGGATCACTTTGCATTCTCCCGCGCCGGCGACGACGCAAGCGCGCCGCCGGGGGCGTTGCTGAATTAGAGGGATCGTCATGGCTGACAAAAAATCCGACTGGAAACCCGATCTCGATGAAGATGCGGTGAAGGAGCTGATCCGCCAGACTATTGCCAGCGCCGGGTCCATCGATCCGGCGGAGCTGCCCACGAAAGTCCGCGAACGGATCAGGGGCCGCGCCGTCGGCGATCTTGATGTTGACGCCTATATCAAGCAGGTCTTGCGCGAGACCAAGAAGGATTGAAACGCAACTTCTGGCGCTTGAAATGTGTGCGTTCAGTGCGCAAGCGGCGCATGGTCACTTGCGGATACTAGCTTTGTCGATGTCATTGCAAGCCTGATGGCAGTCGCCAAAAGCTTCAATCCGCACATCGCCCGCTGATACCTGCGCAGGTGAGAACAGATTTTCAACTTGTCGCTCATCCAGCGTCATTTCCTTTGCCAGCATACACTCGCGGCAAATGAGAAACGCGCGCGCATGTGATGCGTTTTCAAAGCTTACAGCCACGAACGCGTTAAGGCTCTCGATCTTCCTTACACAGTCCTTGTCTATTAACGCGTCTAATGCACGATAAATTGTCATCGGCGCGCGCAAACCGCGATCATGCAGTTTGTCAAGAAGCTCGTAGGCCTTTAAAGGCCCTTTGGATTGGCGCAGCGCGGAATAAACCAGTTTTTCATTGCGCTTGAGCGCCTTGATCTCCAGTTCATCAGGCAGATCAATGCGTTCAGTCTCGCCCTCGGCTTTCACCTGGGCGTCAAGTTGGATTCCCACTTTTCATTCCTATTTGATCGCACTCTTGGAGCGCTCGATGCATTCAATAAGAAGGAAAAGGAGCGGGCGGGCCGCGTGCTAGTTTGGGGTTGGCGCTAAGTAAGTCAGTATTCAGAACACCGCCAATCGGTCCATTTCCGACCGACGTAGGCTCCGGTTTCACTATTGATTGGGCGATGGGCCCGATTTTAACGGCGTTAACGGAAGCGATGGTGCAAACCACGCATTCGCCGTCGAGTTCAGTTTCATGTTCGTCATGGTCGTCAAGGTCGTGCGCGATTGTGTGCGATGCGCCGGTAAACATGAATACCGCCGCGACAATACAAGCAAAAACGTAGATCCTAAAATCCGCGCGCGTCCTTGCCCTTGCGTAATATTTCCATCGCAAAAGCCCCATTGTGCGAGATTATCATAACCATTCTTGCTGTGGAAACAGTTTTCTGAGCGATACCGATTCGCATCTTGCATTACTTTTCCAGACCCGAAACGCTGTGTATCCCGGAAAGCGAGCCATTCGGTAAGCACGCCTCGTCCCGTCGCGGCGAGGCTTGTGCGCTCTGGTTTTGCAAACGAAACTGAAAAGACGATGTGCGCGATCGCCATCCGCCCTCGGCGAAAGGCGGCTCAAAGCAGACACTTGGCGCTTGTCGTGGTAGGCTTCAATCATGAATTCGCCAGGAACGAAGTCCAAAAGTCTTGGGAGCGCTCTATTGGCGCTCGTGCTGGCCGCTTGCGCAAGCACGTCTTCGCTGCCGGATCCGATTGAGGCCGACATCGCCTGGATCGCTCGCGGAGAGTTCTGCGAACCTGAAACGGTTTTGCCGCTGCCGGACGATACATTGCTGGTATCCAATGTCTGCGGTTTTCAAAGCGCCGGCGACGGATACCTGTCACTGCTCGATGCACAAGGAAACGCCATCGAGTGGAAGGCAGTCGACAGTCTCGACGCGCCGCTTGGCATGACGTTGAGTGGCAGTACGATCTACATCGTGGATGCAAATCGGGTGAAGTCGTTTTCCTGGCCAGGTCTAGAGCTCATAGACGTAATGTCGTTGGAGACGGTGGTGGCGAACGACATCACTGCGGCGCCCAATGGCGACCTTTATGTGAGCGATACTTCCGCTGGCAGCGTCACAAAAATATCCGCTTCCGGTCAGGTTCAGGAGTTTGTAGCGGATACGGAGTTTAGCGGCGCAAACGGCATTGAGTTTGGCAACAACGGATATTTATATGTCGGCGGCGAACGCTTGTGGCGCGTCGATGTAGCAACGGGAAAAGCGTTTGCCGTTGGCCCGAAATGGTTGACGGACATTGACGGGATAGAGTTTGAGTCAAATGGAACAGTTCAAGTCACGCCGGTCGGGGGCCCGCTTGTGCGATTGCGCCAGGATGGATCCGTCGAAGTATTTGGCGGGGACGGGGTTAGCAGCGCCAACCATGGATACGCCGAGAGTTTGAAGCTGGCGCTGATACCGACAGGCTTCGACAACACCGTCATCGCGATACGCGTGCCTTAACGGGAATGGGCCGTTTGACCCATTAAGCAATGGTAACCGCGCTGCAGAATTTGCGTTATCCGGCGCCCTTGAAATTCTCGCCGGAATGATCAGGAATACCCCCATGAATCCGTTCGACACAGCCAGCGGCGAAGCCGTTCTCGACTATGACGATGGCGAGTATCACATCGTCAAACCGGGCGCTTATGTAGTTTGCGCCGTCACCAAAGCGCGCATCCCTATCCGGGCCTTGCGCTATTGGAGCGTCGACAAACAAGAGCCCTATGTCGACGCGGCGGCGGCGATGGTCGGATTTGGCTATGGGGAGAAGACATGATCAGAATTCTATCGCCGCTGATGATGACGCTTATCGCCGGCGCCTGCGCCGCTGCAGAGAAAGAGACGCCTGAGGCGCATGCTGACGCGGAACCGGCTGCAATCGCTGCGCCGCCCGTGACCGCTCTTTCCGCCGAAGAAACGCTTGCGCGCCGCGTCGCCTTCTCCGAGGCCATGGACGACGTGGCGGAACGCCAAAAGGTTTTTGGCGATACGCTGGAGCGGGTGTCCTTAACCGGGTCGTTCGCTCAAGGCGGATTATTGTTCGGCGAGACCGAAGCGGGATCCGAAGTGCGTCTTAACGGCGAGCCCGTGATGGTCGGCGAGGACGGGCGCTTTGTGATTGGCTTTGGACGCGACAGCGAGCTCTCATCATTGCTCGTCGTCACTTTGCCCGACGGCTCGGTTGAGCGCCGGTCCATCGAACTTGAAGACCGCGAGTTTCCGGTGCAGCGCATTGACGGGCTCGACCAGTCGAAAGTGTCCGGGTTTACACCCGAGCAACTGGAAAAAATCGCCGCTGACCGCGAAAAGAAAGATGCGGCCCGCAAGACATCGCAACGCCTCGCCGACTGGGCGACCGGCTTCGACTGGCCGGCCACGGGCATCATCAGCGGCGTTTTTGGTTCACAGCGCATCTTGAATGGCGAGCCGAAACGACCTCATTCAGGCCTCGACATCGCCGCTGCAAAGGGGACGCCGGTGCGCGCGCCGGCGCCGGGCGTCGTCACCCTCGCGGAAACCGACATGTATTTTGAGGGCGGGCTCATTCTGCTCGATCACGGCCACTGGCTTGAAAGCGCCTTCCTGCATCTGTCGCGTCTCGATGTGGAGCCGGGCCAGCGGATAGAGAAGGGCGAAATCATTGGCGCTATTGGCTCTACGGGCCGATCCACCGGCCCGCACCTTCATTGGTCCCTCAAATGGCGCGGAACCCTTGTGGATCCGCGCTTGACCCTGGGCGACATGCCCGCCGTCGGCGGTGACGAAAGCGACGCAGACTAACCGCGCTGCTATTGACAATCATTCTTAACTGGCCTATGTTGCGTTGCATCAACAGGCGTCAGCGTGCGCCGAACGGAAACGCCGGCCTAATGTATATCTGCATCTGCAACGCTCTGCGCGAAAAAGACATTGCCGCCGCCAGCTATGGCGCGCGTTCGGTTGCGGATGTTTTTCGGCGCTGCGGTCACCGGCCCCAATGCGGTAAATGTTTGCGCGACGTTGCAGAGATCATCGAAGAGCAGCGGTCGGTCGAAACCCCGCCCGAAGCGCTAGCCGCGGAATAATCACTATACATTCTGCGGTTGATTTTCGTTCGCAAAGATTTTCGCGCGACTGCGAAGCGGTTGCAGCGGATTTCCTTGTACGGCCTATGCTGGCCGCTATCTTCACTTCGAACGAATCGAAAAGGAGAGAGTACGCGTGAAAGGCGACGAGAAAGTCATCGATTATCTGAACAAGGCGTTGAAACTGGAATTGACCACGGTCAATCAGTATTTCCTGCATGCGCGCATGTTTAAGGATTGGGGTTTTCAACGCCTCGCCAAAATCGAATACGATGAATCAATTGATGAGATGAAACATGCGGACGAACTGATCGAACGCATTTTGTTTCTGGAAGGCCTGCCAAATCTTCAGGATCTCGATAAACTCTATATTGGCGAAACCGTAAAAGAGTGCCTTGAAGCTGACCTCAAAGCAGAAGAACGCGCGCATCCTGTGTACAAAGAGGCGATCGAATACTGCGAGTCCGTCAGAGACTTTGTGAGCCGCGAAATTTTAGGCCGCATCCTTGAATCGGAAGAAGAGCATATCGACCACCTCGAGACCCAACTCGGACTAATCGAGAAGATCGGCGAAGAGCGCTACATGCAATCGCAAATGAAGGACGGCGATGCGTAAGGCCCTGGTCATTGCCGCGCTGACGGCCATTGCGGCGTGCGCTTCCTCGGGCGCCGATGTGGACGACGGCGCGGACATTGGCGAAGAGGGCGGCATGTGCGGCGGCATCGCCGGATTTCAATGCAGCGATGAGGCGCACTACTGCAGAGTTGAACCGGGCGTTTGCGTCAACACAGCGGACTACGCCGGCATATGTACGCCGCGTCCGGAAATCTGCACCCGTGAATACCGGCCTGTCTGCGGCTGTGACGGCGAAACCTATGGCAATTCCTGTTCAGCCGCCGCTGCGGGCGCCAGCATCGCCTATGAGGGTGTTTGCGCCGACAATTAGTCGTCCGGCTGATCAAACGCTTCCTTCGGCCAGCGTCGGTGCAGCCAGAGCCATTGGCCGGGCCGGTCCCGAATATCCCGTTCCAGTGCTTCGTTGATTTTAATCGTCAACGCTTCGACATCTTTAGGCAGATCACCCGTGGCTGCGAAATCTATTGGCGGATGGGTCGTTACACGAAAGTGTGCGCCATTTAAGCGTTCCGTTGAGATGGGGATGACGGGCAATTTAAAACGAACCGCAAGGCGCGCGGCGGCCGGCGCCGTCATCGCCAAGCGGCCCAAAAACGGCACGCGAATACCGCCAGCATTGAGCTTTTGATCAGCGAGGAAGGCGATCGAACAGTTGTCTTTAAGCAGGTCGACCAGCGGTCTTGCACCCGCGGGACCTTTAGGTATCTGGCGGCGCGTCGTCGTTTTCGCGCGTCTCGCAATGATCAATTCGTCAACCAGCGGATTGTTCAATGAACGGTAGATAACGCCGAACCTAAGGCCGAGCTGGTTTGCCGTGATGCCGGAAATCTCCCAGTTTGCGAAATGCCCGCTGACAAAAACTGCGCGACCGGGATCGTCAAAAACGTGAAGAATATCGTCGACGCCCTCGGCGACGATCCTCGGGTCTTCTCCGTCGACGGAGAACTTGTCGAGATGGGCGTATTCCGCTGCTGTTCGTCCGAGGTTCTCCCAGACATCGGCGATGGTTTTTCGAACCTGTTCCTCCGACCAATCAGGAAAAATCAGACGAAGATTGTCCTCGCCCCGTTTTGAAATTGGCCGCAAGAGAGGGCCTATTGTGCGAAGAAGAGCGCCCAATGCCTTCGATGCGAAATCGACAGGGAAAAGACGAAAGAACGATAGCATCGCGACAACGAATGCGAATTCAATGCGATGGCCGAAAGTTACGGGGCGGTTGCCGCGCCGTTGCGGCAGCTCGATTGCCGGATCCAGATTATCGGTCAAGCCGGCGCCTCGCGTCGTTCATTCATGACCGAAATGATAGAGGAAAGGAATTTCTGCTCTTCCGATACGCGCATGCGCACGGGCAGAAATTTCACCCCTTCCCGTTGATCATTGTCGATGCGCACCCAGTCTTTTTCCGTTGTGATCAGGGTCGCTCCCAGTTTTTCCGCACGCCGCTTTAAGGCGCCTATTTCTTTTGTGCTATAAGGGTGGTGATCTGGAAACGCCGCCTGGCCAGCGAGCTTCAATCCCATCGCTGCGAGCATGTCAAAAAAGCGGGCTGGATCGCCAATGCCGCAAAACGCGAATACGGGCCCATCGGTTTGGACGTTCGCCGGTTCCAGCCAGGCCACGTGGTGAAACTCTGCGCGGCTCGGCGCGTGTTGGTGCTCTCGGCAAATTTCGACAACTGCGTCGGCGCGTTTTTGCGCATCCTTAAACCGCTCTCGCAATGGGCCCGCAGGAAAAATTTTCAAGTCGTGACGCATGTGGCCCGGCGCGGAGAGAAGAATGGAGACATCCTTTTCAACGGTGGGGTTCTGAAAGCCGTCATCCATGATGACGATGTCTGCGCTCGCCGACGCCGCCGTTGCGCCGGCGCGTTTGTTGCGGCTGATCCATGTGGGTGCGTGGCTGGCGAGCAGCAACGGTTCGTCTCCGACGTCTGCGGGAGTGTGTTTGCGGGGATCGACCTGCGTCGGGTCAGTCAGGCTTCCGCCATGCCCGCGCGACAAAAAATGTACCTTGTAACCAGCTTGTTGCAGCATTTGCGCGAGCATGATCGCAAACGGCGTTTTGCCGACGCCGCCCACAGTTACGTTTCCAATGCAGACGATCGCCGCCGGTGCGCGCCGGGGAGCGGACATGCGCCGTCGCAGTTTTGACGCGCGGTCATAGCAAAACCCCAGTGGCGAAAGGGCCGCTGCAATCGCCTTTGCAGCCAGGCTTTCATCGCGCCAGAACCAGGGTTCCCTAATCATAGCGCATCCGCGGCGCCGGGCATTTTTTCGAGCAATCTCTGCGTGATTTCCCTTAGCGTGACTTCCGCATTTTGCTCCGCGGTTTCCCGGGCGGCGTCGGCCATTGCGCGACGCGTAATGGCGTCTTTAAACAAACGACGAATCGCGCCCGCCATTTCCCGGTCGTTCCTGACAAGGGCGGCGCCGCCTGCCTTGCGCATGCCGTCATATGTTTCGACGAAGTTGAACGTTTCCGGTCCATGCAGGATCGATGCGCCCAAGCGCGCTGGCTCAAGCGGGTTGTGACCGCCTTTCGGCGTGATGCTGCCGCCGACAAAGGCAATGTCGCTCAACCGGTAAAACAATCCAAGCTCGCCCAGAGTGTCGGCAATATAGATATCGGCGTCCTTGGTGATCTGATCGCCGGCAGAGCGCAAGGCGGGCGTTTCGCCGGCGTTCTTGGCGAGGGCGCCGATATCGGCGCCGCGGTCCGGGTGGCGAGGCGCAATGATGGTCAGAAGGTCGGGAAATTCTGTTCTCAACTGACGATGCGCCGCGATGATAATTTCTTCCTCGCCCGGATGGGTGCTCGCCGCGAGCCAACGCCTGCGCTCGCCGATCTGATTTTTCAAATGAGAAAGTTCTTCTTCGTTGACCGGCAGGGGCGGCGCGGCGTTTTTCAGATTGCCAAACATGCCGATATCCTTGCCGGAAAGTATTTTCAGCCGTTCCGCATTCTGACGATCCTGCCCCAGCAACACATCGAAAGAAGACAAAATAAAACGGATAGCATTAGGTTGGCTTTTCCAGTCACGAAAAGAGCCTGGCGACATGCGCCCGTTAATAAGCGCCATAAAGGGCGCCGCCTTTCTGGAAAGGAGAATGAGGTTTGGCCAGAACTCAGACTCAACAAATATCGCCGCGTCGGGTCGCCAATGGCCGAGAAACGCCTTGACAAAGTCCGGATGATCCAGCGGCACAAACTGGTGGATCGCGTCTTTCGGCAGGCGTTGGGCCATCAATGCGGCGGACGTGGTTGTGCCGGTTGTGGTGAGAAAGCGCGCATTTGGCAGGTGTATTCTTAGATTTTCGACAAGCGGCAAAATAGATAGCGACTCGCCAACGCTGGCGCCGTGGATCCAGATCAGTTTTCCTTCCGGACGCGGGGCGCTCGGGATGCCGCGCCTTTCGCCAATCCGTTCGGCGCTTTCCTTTCCAGCGCGCAGGCGACGGTTAAGCGCGATGTTCGCCACCGGTTCCGCAGCGCGGCTTGCGGCGCGATAGATCTTTAAACCCATTGGTTCGCGCATTGCGGTCATGCTTTGCCTTTGGATGCATTCTGAGGCCGCCGCCCGGCAACCTCATCGGCCTTAGCGGTCGCCTCAACAAGACGGGATTGCAGATCGTGACGAAGATTCTCAATCATTTCATCGGTTGCGTCCTTTGGAACGAATAGCGGCTCAGCGGCGGCATAGGTTAAGCGCGAGAACGGTGTTGCCAACAAAAATCGGTCCCAGCTTTTTAGGTGCGGGCCGCCGCTTGAAGAAACCCCGCCGGCGAGAATTGCCGCGCCGGACCGTTGGGCAATCCTCAGCGCGCCGTCCTGCACGGTTTCCGCAGGGCCGCGGGGGCCGTCAGGGGTTATGGCGACGATGTCGCCGCTCTCAAGCGCTGCGAGCATTTTGGCGACGGCCGATGCGCCATGCTTTGATTTTCCCGGTTTGCGCGGGTTTGCCGATGAGCCGCGGATAAATTTGACCCCGAAGCCATCGACGGCTTTCGCAATAATTTCACCATCTCGATGCAGGGAAATCAGCATGTGGACGTCAGCGTCGGTCTCGCGACGAATGAAGGGCGCCATCATCAATCGTCCGTGCCAGAACACCAGAATGACGCCGCGGCCTCGGGCCAACGCCGCATCAAAGCGGTCTCGTCTGACAATGGTTTTTGACGACGTCGCATCAATGAGGCGCAGATAGAGCCTGATCATCAACGCGGCAATCGCCGCTGCGGCCGGACTTTTCAGGAACGACTTAAACATACCGGCGGTTGCGTTCCTCAATTCAGGCGAATGGTCAATAGCTTGCCACGGCGCGCGGACGCCGCGAAAATAGCGATGCGGCCGAATGAGAGCCCATCTGAGATCGACGTGACGCAAAACCAGTCAAATCGAACGCCGTCGGGCGGAAGCGGGGCGCTCGCGGCGCGGCTGTGGCGCGACTATCTTTCGCGCTATTGGGCGAAGCTGGCCTTGGCCCTTGCGGCCATGGCCGTCTACGCCGCCTCCGCCAGCGCCATCCCTGCCGGGGTCGAGTGGATAAACGCGGGTTTTTCCGGCGATCAGTCACGCTATGCGCCGAGCCTCAGGCAGGTGCTGATATTTGGACCATTGCTCGTTATCGGGCTTGGCGCTGTCAACGCTATTGCCCAATACGCCCAAACCCGGCTGTCCGCGACTGCGGCGCTCTCGACCTTGCGCGATCTTCAAAATGACATGTTCGACCGCATGACTGCGCTCGATTTTGCGCAGCTGAAGGGAGAGGATTCCGGACAGCTCATTTCCCGCTTCACGAATGATTCGATGGTTTTGCGCGAAACATTACAACGCGTTTCGAATGCGGTTCGCGACCTCCTGACGCTCGTCGGCTTGTGCGCCATGATGATCTATTACGACTGGGTTTTGTTTGTCGTCGTGCTGCTGGTTTATCCGGTGATCGGCTGGCCGGTCGCGCGGATCGGAAAGTTCCTGCGACGGACTTCCGCCGGGGCGCAGCAACAGGTCGGCGAAATCACCGGGCTTGTGGGCGAGAGCGTCGCCGGCGCGCGCATGGTGAAGACGTTTCAGATTGAGCCGCTTGAGCGCGCCCGCGCCGCCGATGCGTTTGAAACGCGTCTCCGCTTGCTCAAGAAAATGGCCTATGCGCGCGGGGCGAACGAGCCGTTCATTTTCTTTGCGGGTTCCATTGCGCTTGGCCTTGTTGTCGCCATCGTCGCTTTGCGGATCTCCGCGGGCGCCTTGTCCACGTCTGAGTTTGTCGGGTTCATTATCGCCTTGCTGTTGCTCTCGCAGCCGGCCCGCGGTCTCGGCACGCTGAATGCAGTGGCCCAGGAAGGCTTTGCCGCATTCGAACGAATGCTCAATCTGATCGATACGCGCCCGACCATTGTGAATACGAAGGACGCTGTCGATATCCCCGCGGGACCGGGCTCCATTCGCTTTGAAGATGTATCATTTTCTTATGAAGGCGCCGCGCCAGCCGTGAGTGACATCAATCTCGATGTACCGGCTGGCGCCAGCGTTGCGCTCGTAGGTGAATCCGGCGCCGGCAAAACGACGCTGATCAACCTCCTCCCGCGCCTTTACGAACCGAGCAAGGGCCGCATCCTGATCGATGGCTGTGATATCGCCGGCGCGACCTTGCACTCTCTGCGCGCGCAGATTGCGCTCGTCAGTCAGGATGCGATCATCTTCAACATGTCGGCGCTCGAAAACATCGCCTTTGGCCGACCTGGCGCCAGCCGCTCGGAAATAATCGCCGCGGCGGAAGCTGCGGCCGCGGCTGATTTTATAGCGTCATTGCCGAACGGTTTTGATACGGCTCTTGGAGAAGGCGGGGCGATCTTGTCCGGCGGACAGAAGCAACGCATCGCTCTGGCGCGGGCGTTTCTCAAAGACGCGCCGATCCTCTTGCTCGACGAGGCGACATCGGCGCTCGACGCTGAAAACGAGGCGCGCATTCAGGAAACCATTGCGACGCTCATGAAAAACAGAACAACGCTTGTGATCGCGCATCGGCTTTCAACCGTGAAAGAAGCGGACATGATCGTCGTGATGGAAGCAGGGCGGATCGTGGAGACCGGCAAGCATGACGGTCTTCTGGAAAAAGGCGGCGTCTATGCGCGGTATGCGCGCCTGCAATTTGCTTAAGAGTCCTTCTTGCAACGCTTATTCGCGGCGCAGAATCCAGTCCGATACAAGTCTACCAAAGAAGGTCCCTTGAAAATCCAGCTTGATCCGGTCGGGATCGTAGTCCCCGTCGACCCAGTCAAAAAACGCGTCGACGTCATCCAGCGGAATGTCGCGCGCGCGCGCATAAGCGATGTAAGTATTCAAGGCCGCGTCGATAACGCCGGTCTTGCCTGACCGCACATGCCCGTAGCGAAAGGAGAGCTGGTCCATCGCCTGATCGAGCGGCCGGCCCTCTTCGAAAAAAAGAAAGAGCGTCGCCATCAGTCCGGCCCGGTCTGCGCCTGATTTGCAGTGAATGAGCGCGGGATACGCGATGCGCGCGAAGAGGCCGCGCGCCTCTTTCAGAAATGCCTTGGGCGGCGCTTCGCGCGACCAGGTGCGCAAGGTGACGAATTCGAGGTCGAGCTTGCTGCAGGCCTCCTGTTCCAAGAAAAGGAAACCGCTTGGTTTGTCGCCGCGCAGATTGACGACAGTTTTGACGCCGCGTTGTTTCCATCGCTTAAGGTCGGCGGGGGAGGGTTGAAAGCTCCGCCACAGCTTGCCCGGCGCCGTTTCATGGCTGTTGTCATAAAGTTTGCGCAAGATCCCGTGGTCGCCAAGCATCAGCTCCCGCCACGCTCTGCGCCGCCCGTCGGGGTTTTCATACTGGGCTGTCCACGCGGTGGCGGTCATCAGGCGTTCCGTCCGCGTCTCTAAAACTTCCCGTCGCCATCCGGGTCGAGCAGCTTATGCATATGCACGATGAAGTAGCGCATATGGGCGTTGTCGACGGTCGCTTGCGCCTTGGCGCGCCAGGCCTTCTCCGCAGATTTGTAATCGGGATAGACGCCGACAATATCGAGCTGGTCGAGATCGCGAAATTTGCATTCTTCCGGGCTTTCAAGCTCGCCGCCGAATACAAGGTGAAGAAGTTGCTTGGGTTCGGATTCGCTCATGATCACTCCTTACAAAGATTTTAGTCGCCGGCGATGGTCATCTGGTCGATCAGAATGCTCGGCGCATTCGTACTTCCCAAAAACTCCAGATCATTCGCAGGCTGAAGGTTTTTGAACATTTCAAGGAGGTTGCCGGCGATGGTGATTTCGCTTACCGGAAAGACGCGAGCGCCGTCCTTGAACCAAAAACCCGAGCAGCCGACGGAATAATCACCCGTATTGGGATTGACCTGGGGGCCGAACATGTCGGTGACGACAAGGCCTTCGCCCGCCTCGCGCATCAGGGCGTCGGGCGTCGCAGCGCCGGGTTTGAGATAGAGGTTGGTCGAAGACGCCCCTGGCGCGCCGCCGGTTCCTCTCGTAGCGCGTCCATTGGTTTCAAGGTCGAGCTGACGCGCCTGGGCGGAGTTCAAAATCCACGACGTCAACACGCCGTTCTCAATGAGCGTGATTGCTTCGTTGGCGACGCCTTCGCCGTCAAAGGGCCGCGAACCGGCGCCGCGCTGCATATGCGGATCGTCGATAATGTTGATCGTCGCGGGAAAAATCTCTGCGCCGAGTTTATCCTTCAGATAGCTGACGCCGCGCGCGATTGCGCCGCCATTGACGGCGCCGGCGAGATGGGAAAGCAGCGAGCGAGATAGACGATGGTCGAACATAACTGGCGCTGTTTGGCTTTTGATTTTGCGCGGGGAAAGCCGTTCAACCGTTCGCGCGCCGGCGTTCGCGCCGATGGCGGCGGCCGACTTCAGGTCTGACAGATGCGTTTTGGAATCGTAATCGTAATCCCGTTCCATGCCGTCATCGTTGCCCGCGAGGACGCTCACCGACACGGAGTGGTTGGAGCCGCCGGATTGGCCGAAGAAGCCGTCCGACGTCATCAGCCATTTCTGCCCTTCGCCATAGCTTGCCCCGGCGCCGGAGGAATTGGTGACGCCTTTGACCGCGAGCGCGGCCGCCTCGCATTCAGCGGCGCGGGTTTTCAGATCCTCAGTCGAAGGTTCCTGATAATCGCCAAGATCGAGATCTTTATGGGGCGCGTTGGCGAGGCGGTCTTTTGGCGCCAGGCCGCAATATTTGTCTTCCGGCGCCGCCTTGGCCATTGCGGCGCACCGATCAGCCAGTTCTTTTAGCGAGGTTGGCGAGTGATCGGTGGTCGAAACGCTCGCCTGGCGCTTGCCGACAATTATCCGCAGACCGAGATCGGCTCCCTCGGACCGCTCGACGTCCTCGAGCTTTTCCATGCGCCAGGAAACGGCGGACGAGACCGAATGATAAAGGACGGCGTCCGCGGCGTCGGCGCCGGCGGCTTTCGCGTCCTTCATCAGTGTTTCAAGAATGGCTTGCGCCTGTTCGCTCTTCATGGGGCGGGAGATAGCCGCGTGCGTCAAGTGGTGCAAGGAGGGGCGCGCAGAGCGAGGGAAGCTATGCGGCCGCGACTTCAGCTTTCGCGCCGTCGCGCCATTTTTTCCATGCGCCTGTCCCCCGGATGGTTTCCATATAGGCGGCGCTGGTCGCGCTGACCTTGACGGGTCCATAGGTGAAAAAACGCGAGACCACAGGCGCATACATGGCGTCGGCGATGGAAAAGGCGCCAAAGAGGAAATCGCCGCCATCGCCGTAGCGCTCACGACATAGGGTCCAAAGCTCATCAATCCGAGCGATGTCCTTGGCGACGCCGCCGCTGCTGAGGTGGGAAATCCCTTCGCGCAGGAAATACATCGGCCAGACCGTGCGCAGATTGGAAAAGCCTGAATGCATCTCCGCCGATATCGCGCGCGCCAGCCCGCGCGCGGCGGCGTCTTCCGGCCAGAGGCGCTTTTCGGGGAAGAGATCGGCGACATATTCCACGATCGCCAGCGAATCCCAGATCTGCGTCGATCCATGGGTGAGAAACGGCACGAGGCCCGACGGCGACTTTTCTTTCAGAATATCGCGGGACTCCGGTCGGTCGAGACGAATATTTTCTTCCGTAAACGGAACGCTCGCCTCCGTCATGGCGAACCAGGGACGGAACGACCAGGAGGAAAGGTTCTTGTCACCAATGGTGAGAGTAAGATCGGTCATGGCGAACGATTTAGACCCCACTTATGACGCCGTCAATTTCAATCGGTACGGGCAACGCGCGCCAGGGCGGCGCACACGATCATACGGTGAAACGGCATCACAGCAATGAGATAGGCCCGCCCCAACCAGTTGTGGCGGTGAATGACCGTAGCAATGGTAATCTCCTGTCCAGCGCCTTTTTCCGCAAGGTCAACGACGCAGCGAAAATCCAGATGCCGGTCATTCATGCCGACGACCACCTCGGTCTCGGTCTCCGACAGAAGCGGAAAGAAACCGATGCGCGCCTTTGGCGGCCGATCGTGTTCGCCGGTTTTCAAGCCAAAGGGCGTCACAATCAGATTGCGCAACGCCATCAAGGCGTTCACCCAGGCCGGGAAATTTGCAAAAGCGGCTTCGCTTGCCGTTCGAGCGTTCGCAAACCGCTTGCGCGTTGCAACCCGAAACGCGTCCGCCCAGTCGGCGCCTGGCAACGCCGGATGCGGCAGGTCTACGTCAATTTCTTCGACAAACCGGGCCATTGTCCTGTGAGATAAGAAACCCTGCGCCGTCGGTTAAGGACACGAATTGTCGCGGAGAATTGGCGTCCGGCGGCTATTCAGCCGGATGCGTCTTGTCGATGGTGCGTTTGATCACCGGCGGAAAGCGGTGGCGATGGCGCATGAGCGTGGCGTCGAGATTGGGCCAGCGACGGCGCATCTTCCGGATGAGCTTTTGAAATGCGGGAATGTAGGGGGCCAGCAAGGCGAACCCGATCACCAGCATGATCAACCCGAACGGCAAAGGCAACGGCAGGACAATCAGCCCCGTCACCACCAATGTCGACCCAATCGCCTGATGCAAAATCGGCAACATTACCGCCCGATACTCCTAACCGCCCGCTCCCAAGACTGATGCGCGTGAGGCGTTGCCCAAGCCCAGACGCGCGTACCGTCCTAGTTAGGGCCTTGCCCGGTTACGGTAAAGGGGACGGCCTGAAAAACGGTTAAAAGCCTCGTAACTTTTTGTTCAACTTGCGCGTCAGGCGCGCCGGCCGCGACGGCGCGCCGGATAGCCGATCTGCTAAAAGCAGGGTAAGTCGGGCTCATGGCTTACAAATCCCTGCGCGATTTTATCGACAAGCTGGAAACAGCGGGCGAGCTTGTGCGCGTCGCTGAGCCGGTTGCGGTTCGCCTTGAGATGACGGAGATCCAGCGGCGCCTCCTCGCGACGGGCGGCCCGGCGGTGATCTTTGAACAACCGGTTCAGGACGACGGGTCGATTTCCCCCATGCCGGTCATGGTCAATCTCTTCGGCACGGTAAAGCGGATCGCCATGGGCGTGACCTTGGGCGGCAAGGAGCGATCGACGGGGGAGGAGTTGCGCGAAGTCGGGGAGTTGCTCGCCTTCCTAAGACAGCCGGAGCCGCCGGGCGGCATCAAGGACGCGCTGAAATTGGCGCCGCTGCTCAAAACCGTGATGGCGATGAAGCCGGCGACCAAAGGAGCGGGACCGGTCCACGACGTCATTAAAACCGGCGCCGAGATCGATCTCGGGTCGCTGCCGATCCAAACTTGCTGGCCTGGCGATGTCAGCCCGCTCATCACCTGGCCGCTGGTGGTGACCAAGGGACCGAGCGGCAAAGGCGAGGACGATTTCAATCTCGGCATCTATCGGATGCAGCCGATCGGCCCGAACAAGGCGATCATGCGTTGGCTTAAGCATCGCGGCGGCGCGCAGCATCACGCGCGCTGGGGCAAGGAAAAATCCGAACCCTTGCCCGCCGCCGCCGTCCTCGGCGCTGATCCCGGAACAATTCTCGCTGCGGTGACGCCGGTGCCCGACACGCTGTCGGAATATCAGTTCGCCGGGCTCTTGCGCGGCAGGAAAGTCGAACTCGTCGACTGCAAGACGCAGCCCTTGAAAGTCCCGGCCGAGGCCGAAATTGTGATCGAGGGCGAGGTTTCCCTTCAAGACTATGCGGATGAAGGGCCCTTCGGCGATCACACCGGCTATTACAATTCCGTCGAAAAGTTCCCGGTGTTCACTGCGACGGCGATAACCCATCGCCGCGATCCGGTTTATCTCTCCACCTTTACCGGCCGCCCGCCGGACGAGCCGTCCGTGCTCGGCGAGGCGCTCAACGAGGTTTTCATTCCGCTCCTGCAACAGCAGTTCCCGGAAATCATCGATTTCTGGCTGCCGCCGGAAGGCTGTTCTTACCGCATCGCCGTCATCCGTATGAAGAAGGCTTACGCCGGTCACGCCAAGCGCGTGATGATGGGGGCGTGGTCGTTCCTGCGCCAGTTCATGTACACGAAATGGATTATCGTCGTCGGCGATGATGTGGACGCGCGCGACTGGAAAGATGTGATGTGGGCGGTCTCGACCAAGATGGACCCGGCCCGCGATATTACGATTATCGAGAACACGCCCATCGACTATCTCGACTTCGCCTCGCCAGAGTCAGGGCTCGGCTCCAAGATCGGCCTCGACGCCACCGACAAGATTGGCGCGGAAACAACCAGGGAATGGGGCCGGTTGATGGAGATGGACGAAGCGGTGGTGCGCAAAGTGGATGAGATGTGGGAGAAGTTGGGTCTATAACGTAGCTGTCTCGTGGGGAGAATATTATGAAAATCGCTTTCGCGCTTTCGATCGCAGCACTAGCCATTTCGACGAACGAGACGGATGCCGATGTTGTTACCGAAGACTGCACGTTCAACGGCTATCCGCTTTATGGAGATGTGCAGGTTGTTGACTCGTTCCCGGATCTAAAAGTTCAGATTGTGGACAGCTTCCCCGATCTCAAAGTGCAGGTTGTCGAAAGCTTTCCCGATGATTGCGGCGAATGGAAGTTCGTAGACAGCTTTCCGGATGTGAAAATTCAATTTGTTGACAGTTTTCCCGACGTCAAAGTTCAGTATGTCGATAGCTTTCCGGGCCTTCCATAAGAAAGGGATGCAATGACCCATACAGCCATCATCACTGGCGGCGGAACCGGCATCGGCGCAGGCGTCGTGCGCCGGCTGGCCAAGAACGGCGTCGCTTGCATCGTCAATTACGCCCATTCGAAGGAAGCGGCCGAAGCGCTCGCCCAGGAAGTCGGCAATGGCGCCGTCGCGGTTGAAGCGGACATAACCAAGGATGAGGAATGCAAGGCGCTCGCCGCAGCGGCGCTCGAAGCAACGGGGCGCATTGACTTTTTGGTCAACAACGCCGGCAAAACAAAATTCATGAATCATGAAAATCTCGACGGTCTGACCGCGGAAGATTTTCATGATCTCTATGACCTCAACGTCGTCGCCGCGTTTCAGATGATCCGCGCTTGTCTCCCCACGCTGCAAAAATCTGACGCCGGGGCGGTCGTCAATATTGCTTCCGTCGCCGGCTTGTTCGGCATTGGCTCCTCGCTCGCTTACGCGGCGTCAAAAGGCGCCATGATCACCATGACGCAGGCGCTTGCCCGCGCACTGGCCCCCGTGCGCGTTAACGCCGTCGCACCGGGCTATGTGGATTCAGGCTGGTTCGATCGGATCATCGGCGCTGAAGGGGTGAAGGAACTCAATAAAAAGATCATTGAGGCGACGCCGATGCAAATGGCGACGAAGCCCGACGATGTCGCCGGGCCTGTCGCCATGTTGCTCGATCCTTCTTCTCGAGCGATTACCGGGGAGGTTGTAATCGTCGATGCTGGCGCTCATCTCGACACCGGCCTGTCGCGACGGCCGGGCCGGGAGATGTTTTAGGCTGCTGCACACAGCGCTCGTAAAACGCGCCGGGGCGGTTAAAGTCGCGCCCATGACGACACCGGAAGAATTCACTTTCTCCTCCCAGCGGCTGACACTCTCGGCTTGCGCCTGGGGCGATCCTGCAAACCCGCTGGCTGTTCTCGTCCATGGCGCTCTCGATCAGAAACGAAGCTGGGACTGGGCGGGGTCGGCGCTCGCCGACCGATACCGTGTTGTCGCTTATGATCTGCGCGGACACGGAGGAAGCGACTGGGTCAGTGACGGCGATTACGGCGTCATGGATCACGTTTTTGACCTCGCTTCGTTGATCGACAATCTGCAAACGGACCGGTTTCGTCTCGTAGGCCATTCTCTCGGCGGCAACATTGTGTTGCGTTACGCGGGACTGTTTGCTGATCGCATCGAAAAACTTGTCGCGATCGAAGGTCTCGGTCCGTCGCCGAAATTGTTGGCCGAGCGCGCCGCCATGTCGACGCAGGAGCGACTGTTGAAATGGCTCGCTGACCGCGCGACGAGATCAGCGCGCGCGCCCCGCAAGATGAAGGACGATGACGAGGCGCTGGAGCGCATGACAAAAGCGCATAGCCATTTACGCGCCGATCAATTGGCTCATCTGGCGCGAACTGGCGTGAAAGCGAACAGCGATGGCTCGGTTTCGTGGGCCTATGACCCGGCGATGCTTGGGCGTTCTCCTTCCGATATTTCCCATGAGGATTTTAAGGCGTTGCTTGCCGCGATCGATTGCCCGGTCTGGCTTGCCTATGGGGAGAAAAGCTGGGCGTCTAATCCTGAAAAAGATGGTCGTGCTGCGTATTTGAAAAACGCTCGCGTTACGGAATACCCTGGCGCCGGCCATTGGCTGCATCACGACAGCTTTGATGCTTTTATCGCGGACCTGTCGTCGTTCCTTGATGGTTGATCCCGTCCGCTTCGTTGCGAGCAGCGTCCATATGAGCACGCAAATTGCTTAACACCGGGAGGACTGCGTCGAGTTTTGCGACATCGAACCCGGAAAGACGCGCGACAAACAACGGGGCGATTTTAGTCAGAGCCGCGCCATGAGCGGCGCGGCCTTTGTCGGTCATCGAAACATATTTTCGCCGCCGGTCTTTAGCGCCCGCTCGGATCGATACAAAGCCTTTTGTCTCGAGCTTGGCGAGGATCGCCGTCATCGACGGCTTCGCCATTTGGAAGGCCTTTGCAAGATAGGTTGGCGTCACCGCATGATTAAGTCGAATAAAATGCGTAAGCACGCCGAATTCCGACGGGTTCATTTCAGGCGACAGCGCGCGCGTCAATTCAGCGGTGGAAAGCTGATTGAGAATCCCGATCTCGGTAAAAAACCTGAAGACGGCGCCCGCTTGTTCCTTCGAGACTGTCGTCACGCGGTAGCTTCGACAAGGCGGGAGGAGAGCGGCCAGCGCGGCGATGGCGACGAAAACTTTGCGTAACCGACGCGGGCGAGCATTTGCACGACGCCCGGCGCAGCAACGCCAAGTTCCTGTTGCGTTTCGGCGTAGAGCGGCGCCATCTCCGGGAATTCCTGCAAGACCTGGCTCAATGGTTGAACGGCAAGACCGGCCTTCTGCGCCGCAAGATGAAGCCTCACCCAATCGCGCCCGGCGTTTATTTGATCGACCCGCGTGTTGGTTTCGCTCGTCAGCCAGACGAACCCTTGGGCCGAGTCGATCAATGACATGTATTGCGTCAGCCCTTGCTCATATGCCGTTGTTCCGGGCGTATCGAGGGCATCCGGTGTAATGACGCCAATCATTTTAAAAAGGCCCATAGCGGTTCCGCCAAGGGAAACGCCGTCCGGGTCGTTAGCGACCGCCCGATTGCCGATACGCATGAGATCAATGCTTTCCCGCCGCGTTGCGTCGGTTTCGTATTCGATGATCCAGCCGCGTTGGGCGAGATCAATGAGGCGTCCGCGCTGTTCCGGATCTATTGTTCCGCCGACAGATGATCCGTGTGAGACGGCGGCAATTGCCGTTTTCAGGATGTCCGCATCGACAGGTTTCTCGGTGTCGAAAGGCGCGCGGATCGTTCGGCGCGCCAAAACCTCAGAAAACAGCGGGTCTTTTTCAGCGTCCGTGCCGGAAAGAAATGTGATGAGCGCCACGGGGCGTCGATCAAGCCGCGGCTGCGGTTCTCCTTCGGGGAACAGATCGATGTCGACAGCGAATCCTTTTTCCGCCGCCGCCATGGATAAGAGTTCTATGAGGGCGCCAAAACCGATCGTGATTTGCCGATCAGGAGGGTCTGTATGCGGCAAGCGCCGGTCGAGATCGCAGGTGATGCGGATCTGATTTTCTCCGACCAACTCGAACAGCCATGGCTGTCGATTATGAGGATTGGGCGCGAGAATGGCGTAGGCGAGGGCGTCGAGGCGAGGATCGCCAAAGGAACCGCCCGCTTGCCGCCACGGCGCTGTCGCAGAGGCCGTTCCCGGAGCCCAGGCCCACCCTGCTGCGCCAGCTGTGACAATTGCGGCCGCGCCAGCGGTTGTAAGGATCATGCGACGAGTGGTCATAAAAATCACCAGTAGTTAGTTCGAAAACTAACTACTTTAAATTTGCTCCTTTTTCAAGTGGGCGCAGCCATTTTGTTTTGGCGCCGGAATGGCGCGATATCGCTCGGCTGTTCGATTCCATTTGACTCGCCATCGGCAATTTATATAACTGACCAGTCAGTTATTTATGATAGTCATGCGACGAGCAAGAACTGAAAAAGCCAAGGACGACCGGCGGATCGCGCTCGCGACTGCTGCGCTCGATGAATTCTACGAAAAAGGGTTCGCCGCTGCGCGCATGGAAGATATCGCCCGCCGCGCCGGGCTCTCGAAGGGCGCGGTCTATCTTTATTTCGACTCCAAGGAAGCGCTGTTTGAGGCGGTGGTCGAAACGTTTGCTGCACCGAATGTCGAGCGGCTGGAAGGCGTGGCGGCGATGGCGACGAACGTCGGCGCTCTTATCGACGCTGTTGCCGCTCTTGCGCCGGCAATCATCCGTGAAGGTCGTATTCCAAAAATTGCAAAGATCCTCATCGGCGATGCGCCGGCTTTTCCGTCGCTGACGACAATGTACCGCAAGAAGGTTGTCGAGCGGGGTCTTGGCGCGTTGACAGGCGTACTCGCAAGAGCAAAGGAGCGCGGTGAAATAATGATTGGAGAACCGGCGTTGACGGCGCGCTTGGTTGCGGCGCCGATGATTTTTTCAGCCGTCTGGCGCATCGTGTTTGAACATGACGATGACGCCCGCGTCGATCTCGATGCGTTGTTTGCCGAGCACGCAGCGCTTCTTAAGCGCGCGCTCAATATTCGCGAGGCGGCATGATGATCAGAATGCCAGTTATTCTGATGACTGCGTTTCTTGCAGTAACGCTTGCGAGCTGCGACGCCAATCACGATGAAGCCTATGTCGGGTATGTTGAAGCGGAATATGTATACGTCGGCGCGCCTCAACCGGGCTGGATTGTTTCCCTGCCCCTACGGGAGGGAGATCGGGTCGCGGCGGGCGCCGTTTTGTTCGAACTCGATAACGACCAGCAGCGGGCGCAACTCGAAGCGGCCATAGCGCGCGCACAGGAAGCCGGCGCCATGGTCGACGATATCTCCGTCGGCGCCCGGCCCGAAGAACTCGACGAACTTGAAGCGCGGCTTCAGGAAGCGCGGGTGCGGCTCGCTGCGGCGAAATCCGAATATGATCGCTGGATGCCGCTGGTGCGCGAAGGCAATGCCTCAGCCGCCCGCGGCGATGAAGTTTCCGCCAACTACCGAGCGGCGCAGGCCCGTGTCGCCGCAGCGGAAGACGCCATCACCGTCGCCAGGCTCGGCGGTCGAGAGGGAAGACGCTCGGCCGCGGGCGCCGCGGCGGACGCGTCCGCCGCGTTTGTCCGGGAAGCGCAATGGCGCCTCGATCAGCGTACGGTCCGCGCCGAGACTGAGGGCTTTATAGAAGAGGTCTTCCATCGCAAGGGGGAATATGCCGGCGCCGCAGCGCCTGTATTGGCGATTTTGCCGGACAACGCCTTGAAGGTCCGGTTCTTTGTTCCGCAAGCAGAGCTTTCGGAATTCAATCTTGGCGACGCGGTTCAAATCCGCCCGGACGGCGTTGATACGCCAATACCTGCCGCCATTTCGTTCATTGCTCAGGAAGCCGAATTCACGCCGCCGGTCATCTACAGCGCCGGATCGCGCGACAAACTGGTTTTCCTTGTTGAGGCCAGGCTGAATGCCGGTTCGGGATTACGGCCGGGCCTGCCCGTTGACGTGACTAAACCATGACTGACCTCGCCATTGACGTGCGCGGTCTCGTCAAAAAATTTGGCGATAAAACCGCTGTCGACGGTGTTGACATTAAAATGCCGCAGGGCGCCGTCTGGGGTTTTCTCGGACCCAACGGTTCCGGCAAAACCACAACCATTCGCATGATTTGCGGCCTCTTGCGCGCGAGCGAAGGCGAGGGAACCTGTCTCGGCTACAACATTGCGACCGAAGCAACGAAGATCAAACTCGAAACCGGGTACATGACCCAGAGATTTTCATTCTGGGAAGATCTTACAATTCGTGAAAATCTGGAATTTGTCGCCCGCCTTTATGAAATGCCGGCGATAACGGATGCTGTTGACAATACGCTTGAAAATCTCGGTCTTGCGCGCCGGCAAAACCAACTTGCGGGAGCGCTTTCCGGCGGTTGGAAGCAACGCATGGCGCTTGCCGCCATTTCCATGCATCAGCCGAAACTCCTGTTGCTCGACGAGCCGACAGCAGGCGTCGATCCGCAGGCGCGGCGAGACTTCTGGGACGAAATACACCGTCTGTCTACGGACGGCATGACGGTGCTCGTTTCAACCCACTACATGGATGAGGCCGAGCGCTGCGATCGCATTGTCTACCTCGCCAATGGCAAGGTCGTTACTGAAGGCCGGGTCGAGCGAATTATCGAACGGTCCGGGCTGACAACATTCCGGGCTGAAGGCGAGGGCGTTCGCCGTATTTCAGAGAGCCTCAAAGCCGAGCCAGGCGTTGAACATGTCGCTTACTTTGGCTCGGCCCTGCATGTGAGCGGAACCGATCGCGCCCGCCTCGAGGCGACTGTAACGGCAAGCGGAAATGGCGGCGTTGCATGGGAGGAAGTGCGCCCCAGCCTCGAAGACGCCTTTATCGCCCTCATGGCGGAAGCGGGCGCCGACATGCGGGAGCATGGATAATGCTCGGCGCAAGCGCAAAAAGGATTGGCGCGATTTTCCAAAAGGAACTGGTGCAGATGCGCCGGGACCGGGTCACTTTCATTCTTATGGTGTCGATGCCAATCATGCAGCTCATTCTGTTCGGCTTCGCCATCAACACCGATCCGAAACATCTGCCAACGGCAGTGCATGCGGAAGAACAAACGCCGATTGTCCGCACTCTGCTGACGGCGCTTGAAACTTCGGAGTATTTCGATCTCACGGTGGAGATGGAAGATCCGCGTGACAGTCAGGAATTGCTTGCGCGCGGTGACGTCTTGTTCGTGATATCCATTCCTGCCGGCTTCACCGAGCGTCTTGTGCGCGGGGACCGTCCGCAAATTCTGATCGAAGCCGATGCTTCTGATCCAGTCGCCGCCGGCAACGCCATTGCCCGCGTTGAGGCAATTCTGACGCGCGCATTAAGGCACGACTTGAAAGGTCCGCTCGCGGCGTTGGCGCCGAAACCCAACCCTGCCGAGGTCGTTGTTCACCGCCGCTACAATCCCGAAGGGATAACGCAATACAATATTGTGCCGGGTCTCCTTGGCGTCATCCTGACCATGACGTTGATCATGTTCACAGGCATGGCGATGGCGCGGGAAGCCGAGCGCGGCAATCTGGAAAATCTTCTCGCCATGCCGGCGCGGCCAATGGAAGTGATGATCGGCAAAATCACGCCTTACACGTTCGTCGGTGCGGTGCAGACTGCAATCATTCTCGGCGCCGCCTACTTTATATTCAGCGTTCCGTTTGCCGGGCCCATATGGGTGCTGCTCCTTGGCGTCACAATTTTCATGCTCGCCAACCTCTCCCTCGGCTTTACGTTTTCGACCATCGCCCAGTCGCAGATGCAGGCGATGCAGCTCACGTTCTTTTTCTTTCTGCCGTCGCTCTTGCTCTCCGGCTTCATGTTTCCGTTCCGGGGGATGCCGGGCTGGGCGCAAATGCTTGGCGAGATTTTGCCGCTCACCCATTTCCTGCGCGTCGTGCGCGGCGTCATGCTTAAAGACGCGACATTTTCCGATATGGGCTATGATCTGGTCGCAATGACGGCCTTCGCCGCATTTGCAGTTGTCATCGCCATGTTTCGATATCGCAGCACGCTCGACTAGCGGGCCGCGGCGCCCTCAATCAGCGAAAGAAACGCTTCCGGCGTCTTGGTCTTTTCGATTTCCTGCGCCGAAACGGTTACGCCCCAATTGTCGGCGATCGATTTGTATCGCGGCGCACGCCAGTCAATCAGTCGAGCAAAGCCCCAGCGGATGAATGCGTCGGGATCGACCCGCTCTTCCGTTTCGCCGGTTTCTTTCAGATAGTCCGCCCAGCACTGTTTCAAAAACGTTTCGCTGTAGTACATCGGTTTCGGCGATTTATCGAAGCGCGCCTTCAGCGCGTTCTTATGGGCGTCATCGCCTTCGATGTAGACGATAAGGCAGGTCTCGCTGAGGGTTTTCAGGACGGCGTCGTTTTGGTCTTCCGGATCGACTACTTCGCAGATCGAGCCGCCCGTGTCGCATATGAAGTGATCATAGCCGTATATTGTCTTTGCTTTTTCGACGAAGGTGGGCGTGTCCATAAGCGCCTTTATTTCCGCGTCGCGATGTTCGCGCTGGCGGCGGAGATATTCAGCGAATGGAATGCCGCCCTTGGACTGATTGCCCGGCTTGCCGAGCCAGGTGGACAACGGCGCCAGGTTTTCAAAAGTGATATTAGACGAAATGAATATTGAGTCCGAGCGCAGCATGTCGTGCAGCATCGGCGTTTTCATCGCTTCGCGCTTGAACTCATCGACAATCGCTTCGCCGAGGTAACGCGTGCCAATGCGGTAATCGATGGAATAGTGAAACCAGTCGGCCTCGCGGCGCATCATGGCGGCGATCCGCGTCTTGCCGACGCCGGACATGCCGAGCACTGCAATCGGATCGCCGTGTTTGTACTTTTTCATGCGCCGCCTGTCGGTCTCTTCGATTGCGGTTTAACCGCAATCGAAGACTGGCGCCAATTCCTTAATACTCTAGCGGCGTCCTTAGCCGCCAAGAGCTTTGAAGTTCAGGAACTCCCGTCGGTTCTTCGGTCCATAAGTGGCAAAGGATGGATCAGGGCGTTCAAGATAGGCGTGTTTGCGTTTTGAGAGGGCGTCGCTCGATGCGCGCTTCTTGGCTTCCTCGAGCGATATTCCATAGGGACGCATTGCGTTGAGGCCGAAGATTTTCGCCCTCAAGCTGGCCGTCATCGGCCCATAGCCGTACTGCTCCTGGAATTCGTCCGATATCTGGAACGCGCGGAAAGCCTGTATCTGGTCTTGCGGGGAGCCGTACCAGATCGAATCTGTTCCCCACAGCACGTTTTCCTCACCACAATATTTGATGAGCTTGCCGAGAGCGTGTGCTGCCTGATCAGGGTCGCGCATGAGGAACCGCCAGGTGCTCCCGAGTTCCGCATAAACATTTGAATTAGGCGCAACCCCAGCATCAAGCAGAGACTGGCACAGAACGTCCATGCCCGCCGCTTTGCCTTCGCCGGGCGTAAACGCCTCTTCTGTGACCTGCGTGTCGAAGCCCGAGTGATAGAGAATGAAATTGATGTCAGGATGGCGTTTCGCCGCTTCGCCGATGTCTGAGCACAAAGAATGCTCATATGACTTCGGTCCGAACGCGAGGCCCTTGTGGATGGCGATATTTTTGACGCCGACGGCCTTCGCCTTCGCGATCATTCTCTCGCCGGGCTCGTCGGTCATAAAAAATCCCGACCCGCCTTCCGGCGCCCATTGCGTATAGGTCTTCCAGGCGGCGATGGGAAATTCCGAGGCCAGCCGATCCATATCCTCCACATCGCCAGGCTGGTTTGGATTGACGCGGCCATGGAGCATCAGGCGATGATCGCCTTCCATCGCGTCGACGATGCGACGCGTTTCGTCAGCTTCTTCAATAGTGAGCGGCTCCCGGTCCCGCGGCGACGGCACGAAAGACAGGACCATCATGTCCGTATCGGAGTCGAGGAACACGTCCTTGATGAACTGCTCGTGGCCGAGACACTGGAGGTAAGCTCGATCGGTCTTTTCCGCGTTTTGAACGCAACTGTTCGACATGCCGGAAAAAGGATTGGCGCCGGCCGGAACTTCTCTCAGCCATGCGCCTTCCGGATTTACGTAGTGTCCCTGCACGTCGAAGATAAATTCGTCGCCGCCGAGAACATCAAGCGCCGCGGCCTCTTCAAGCGCGGCTTCCGGCGCTAGGTCGTATTTGCCGCCCTTTTTCGGTTTCTCGCCCATGGCGTTGGCGTGATTGGCCGCCAGAAGCGTCGTCGCGGCGCCGCAGGTTGAAATCATGAAATCCCGACGCGATCGGCCGGTGCGACGCGCATTCTCGCCGGCCCATTCAGCTGCCAGGGCATTTCCCATCTCATTGCGGGGCTCCAGGGGCACCGGTTCAAATTCGCCGTTGGACGTGGTGTCGATCTTGACGGGAAGGCGTTGGCCTTCCGGGTCCTGGCGGTTCTTCGATTGTTTCATGGCGGCTCGCCTCCCGATTGCGTGAGCCCGAGCCTAGCATGGGAATTCGGCGAGATTTATCGCTTCGGCGCAGGATCAGCGCACATTGTCGTGACGGTCTGCAGCGATTGAGGCTGAATTTCTGCGCCTGGCGATTGACGCGGCGGGCGTGGCCGACGATGTAACGCTGCCCGAGACAGAAATCTCCTTCAATGACCGACGCCTATCTCAATCGCCGCACTTTTGCGATCATTTCCCACCCCGACGCGGGCAAAACCACGCTGACGGAAAAGCTTTTGCTGGCTTCGGGTGCAATTCGCCTTGCCGGCGAAGTCAAGGCCAAGGGCGAGCGGCGCCGGGCGCGTTCCGACTGGCTGGCCATTGAGCAAAAGCGCGGCATCTCGGTGACGACCTCGGCGATGACGTTCGAATTTGGCGGCAATGTCTTCAACCTGCTCGATACGCCGGGACACGAGGACTTTTCCGAGGACACCTATCGCACGCTGACCGCCGTTGATTCCGCCGTGATGGTGATTGATGCGGCGAAAGGCATCGAGACGCAGACCCGCAAACTCTTCGAAGTTTGCCGACTGCGCGACATTCCCATCATCACCTTCGTCAACAAGGTCGATCGGGAAGGGCGCGATCCGTTCGAGATTATCGATGAGGTCGCCGACCAGCTCGCCCTCGATGTTTGCCCCAAGGTCTGGCCCGTCGGCACGGGCGGGCGCTTCCGCGGCTGTTACGATATGGATACTGATCGCTTGTTGTTGCCGGCGGATGATGATGCGGGCCATTTCGAAAATGTGCTCGAACTCTCCGGCATGGACGATCCGTCTTTTGACAAAGCCGCTGGCGATATTGTGGGCGAAACGCGCGAGCAGATGGAACTGGCGCGGGAAGGATATGCGCCGTTTGATCTTGAGGCCTTTCGCCATGGGGCTCTTACCCCCGTTTATTTCGGCTCGGCGTTGAAAGAGTTTTCCGTTGCCGAATTGTTGCGCGATATCGGCAAATACGCTCCGCCGCCGCGGGAGCAGGAAGCAGGGGAGGATAAGATTCTTCCTGATGACGATGCTGTTTCCGGTTTCGTATTCAAGGTGCAGGCGAATATGGACCCGAACCATCGCGACCGCATCGCGTTTGTGCGCATGTGTTCGGGCAAGTTCAAGCGCGGCATGAAGCTGAAAGTGACGCGAACCGGTAAGGCGCTGGCAGTTAACAATCCGATCTTCTTTCTGGCGCAGGATCGTCAGCTAGCGGAAGAAGCAGTCGCCGGCGACATTGTCGGCATTCCCAATCACGGGGCGCTTGGCGTCGGCGATACGCTGAGCGAACGGGACGGATTGCAGTTTTCGGGATTGCCGGACTTCGCGCCGGAAATCATACGCCGCGTCCGCTTGGACGATCCGATGAAATCAAAACAGATGAAGCGGGCGATGATCGCGCTCGCCGAAGAAGGCGCGAGCCAGGTCTTTACGCCTGCTCTGGGGGCCGATTTTTATGTGGGCGTCGTCGGCTCGCTGCAGCTTGATGTCATTCAGGAACGGCTCAAGGCGGAATATGGCGTCGCCGCCGGGCTTGAGCCGTGCGGATTTGAAACAGTGCGGTGGATCGGCGGCGAAAAAGACGCTGTTGAGAGTTTCGTTTCAAAGAACCAGGGCGCAGTCGCCCACGATCGTTATGGTTCGCCGGTTTTTCTCGCCCGCTCCCAATGGGAGGCGGGCTATGCGGAAGAAAAAAATCCGTCAGTGAAATTTCTGAAAACGCGCGAGCGCGCGTAAGGAGTAGCAATGTCCGAAAAAACAAGCGTATCGGAAGCCGTTGATCGGCGCATGTCTGTGCGCAGCTTTTTACCCAAGCCGGTTACCTATGAAACTGTCTACGAAATTCTCGATGTTGCGCGGCGCGCGCCGTCGGGCGGAAATGTGCAACCCTGGGAAGTGCATGTGCTTGCGGGCGACGCGCTTGAAGGCCTCAAGGCCGACGTCGCAAAGAAAATTCAGTCGGGCGAACGGGAGACCAATCAATACGACATATATCCCGCGAAACTATGGGAGCCGCATCGTTCCTATCGGTTCAAATGCGGCGAAGATCTATACGCCCTTATCGGCGTGACGCGCGACAATAAAGCGGGACGCCTGGTTCAGTATGCGGAGAACTACAAATGCTTCGGCGCTCCGGTCGCCATGTTCTTCTCTCTCAATCGAAACTTTGGCCCGCCTCAATGGTCCGATGTGGGCATGCTGATGCAAACCATCATGTTGCTTGCGGTCGAGCACGGCCTTGATACCTGCCCTCAGGAAAGCTGGAGTGATTTTCCCGAAACGGTCGCTGCCCATTGCGGCTTGCGCGACGACGTGATCCTGTTTGCGGGGCTCGCCATGGGTTATCGCGATCCCGACCATCCTCTCAACCGCCTGCGCACAGACCGCGCCGAAGTTGAAGACTTTACGACCTTCAAGGGGTTTTAATGCCCGTCAAACAAGCTCCGCGTCGGTGATGATTTCGACAAGCGCTGGACCAGGATGGGCAATCGCTTCCTTCAGCGCCGCCTCAAGCTGATCGGCGGTTTCAACGCGCAATCCCATGCCCCCGCATGATCGCGCGAATTCAGCGAAGTTCGGATTGGTGAGCCCCGTTTGCCAGACCGGCCATTCCCCGGCGCGCTGTTCTTTGGAGATTTTTCCGAGTTCGGCGTTGTTCATCAGCACATGGGTAATGTCCATGTTGTAGTGAACAGCGGTTGTGAATTCCATCGCATACTGACCAAACCCGCCGTCTCCGGAAACGGAGATCACCTTGCGACCGGCATATTCTGGAAAGTCCTGCGTCGCCGACCAGGCGCCCATGGCCGCCGGAAACCCGAAGCCGATGGAGCCGAGATACCCGGACATCAAAATGCGCTGTCCGCATGGCTCGAAATAGCGGCCGAAGGAATAAGTGTTGTTGCCGACATCGACAGGCATAACCGCGTCCGGCGGCGCGACTTTCGTCAATGCCGCAAAAAGCGCAGATGCGCTGATCCCGCGGCCGCGGTCATCGGCAAGACGGCGTTCTTTCTCGCGCCGCCAGATGGCCCAGCGCTCGGCGATTTCCTTGCGCTGATCGACCGCCGCCGATCCGCCCAAGCCTTGGGCGACAAGCTGATCGCGAATGCGCGGCAAGGTCATGCTGATTTCGCCCCAGACCGGGACGTCGACGGCGTGGCCTTTGCCGAGATGCATGCGGTCAAAATCGATTTGCACGATCGGCTTTGATGGTTCGATGCCCGTATGATGAGAGAAAGAGGCGCCGACCGCGACAATGAGATCGCATTCGTTCATGAACCAGGAGGCGATGGGCGTGCCCGACCGGCCGAGCACACCGCCGGCGAGCGGGTGGGTATCCGGAATCTGTCCTTTGGCCTTGAAGGTTGTGACGACGGGGCAGGACAATTGTTCGGCGAAATTGACCACTTCGTCCATAGCGTCACGCGCGCCATAGCCGACAATGATCAACGGCCGTTTGGCTTTGTGAATCCGGTTTGCCGCCGCACGCACCGAATCGTCAGAGGGCGCCATTCGGGCGTCTGAGAGGCGGCCGTCAGGCTTGCCCGCCTTCATATCCGGCGCCGGCAGAGTTTGAGCGTCGTCCGGAAAAATCAGGACGGAAACATCCCGTTCGACAATCGCCGATTTCATGGCGAGATTAGCGACCTCGGCATAATTGGACGCATGCAGAACAAGCTGGTTGAATTCGCCAACCGGCGCAAAGGCGCTGTGAAGATCAATGTCCTGAAACGCGAAGGGCGAAAACACTTGCACCTGCACCTGTCCGGCGCAGGCGACGATGGGCGCGCGATCAACTTTCGCATCCCACAGGCCAGTCATCATATTGGTGGCGCCGGGCCCAGCGATGGTCATGCACGCCGCCGGTTTGCCCGTCAGCTTGGCGTAGCCTGACGCCGCGAACGACGCGGCGCCTTCATGGCGTATGCCGATATATGTGAGATTGCCTGCGTCCTCCTGAAGGCGAAACGCGTCGGCGAGACCGAGATTGGAGTGACCGACCATGCCGAACACGCGTTTGAGGCCCCAATTGACCATGGTCTCGGCGATTACATCAGTCGATGTGCGCACGTGCTCAGGTTCGGGCGGCACGCCCACATAGAGGCCGTCGTCCCGTTCTTCGACCGGGAACATCTCCTGGCCGGTGTCTTCATGTCCGCCCGGCGGTTTGCCCGTCAGCGGATCGAAATCCCAGCCATGCCAGGGGCAGCGCAGCCAGCATTTGCCGTCCACGCCCTTTTCAATGGACCCTTCACCCAGAGGGCCGCCCTGATGCGGGCAGCGATTGTCCATGGCCGCGTATTTGCCGTCGAAATGGACGAGCGCCAGGGTCTTTCTGCCCGCAGTTACGGTGGTGACGCGACCTTCCGGCAGGCGATCTTTGTCAGCGACCTTGCTCCATTGTAGGGCTGTCGGGGCTTGTGTCATTGAATCCTCATCCTTCGCCGCTGGCGCCGTAGCCGATTCTGGCGCGCTTTTTGAGCCGCGAAGCCATTGCGATAAAAACGAAAACATAACTGCCGGCCCAAGAAGTCGTGATCAAATCGTGTTTTGCAATTCTGGGCGGGCTTAATAGGATCACGCAAATCACAATCTCAAAAAAACCTTGTGAGCAGGGCGCGGGCGAAAAAAATGGGGAAAAACTGGCAGGTCATTGCAAAATGGTCGGAGCTTGAAGATCGAAAGCCGGCATACGCTATCGCCGGCGAGGTCGATCTCGTCGTCATTCGGTATGGTAGTGAGGTTTCAGTTCTATACGGGCGATGTCTTCATCGCGGGGCGCTGCTCGCGGACGGTCATATTGACGGCGAAAACCTGATTTGCGGATTGCATCAGTGGGATTATCGCTACGACACGGGCGTCAGCGCCTACAACAACGCCGAGGCGCTGCATAAGTTCCCCGCGCAGGTAAAAGGCGGCAAGGTTTACGTTGACCGCCAGGCTGTGGACGACTGGGCCGCGGAACACCCCCAGCCTTTTGATCGCGACGCCTATCAAGGGCTTTATGCGGACACTCATCCGGAGGCGGAAGAACCGTTCGTTGGTCTCATTCAAGGCTACGCAAAGGATGGCCTAACAAAGACCGGTCACCACGGCGTTGTCGCCGCCATGGGCGTGCCGCGGGATGAATTGCCGAAGTGGGACGACATACAGGTTCTGACGGCGCAGCTTCACCGTCCGCCGCTGCTCGACGACGATCCTGTTGAAACGGCGGTGACGATTGGGCCCGGCGCGCAGAAGCCGTTGCACTTAAAGATCCCGCTCTTCGTTTCAGATATGAGTTTCGGCGCATTATCGCGCGAAGCAAAGATTGCTTTGTCCAAAGGCGCGGAGTTGGCGGGGACGGGAATTTGTTCCGGCGAGGGCGGGTCGCTCGATGAAGAGCGGCAATCGAATTCGCGCTATTTCTACGAACTTGCATCGGCCCGCTTCGGCTTTTCCTGGGACAAGGTGAGAGAAGCAGCGGCCTTTCACTTTAAAGGCGGGCAGGGCGCAAAAACTGGAACCGGCGGCCATCTACCGGGCGCCAAAGTCAAAGACGAAATCGCGAAAGTGCGCGGTCTTAATCCCGGTGAAGATGCGATCTCTCCGTCTCGATTTCCTGACTGGACGGAGATTTCGCAATTTCGCGATTTCACCATGGAAGTACGCGAGCGCACGGGCGGCATACCGGTCGGGTATAAGATGTCGGCGCAGCACATCGAAAAGGATATTGATGCGGCGCTCGAGATTGGCGTTGACTACATCATCATTGACGGCCGCGGCGGCGGCACGGGCGCGGCGCCGCTGATCTTTCGCGACAATATTTCTGTACCGACGATCCCGGCGCTGGCGCGCGCAAGGCGCCATCTCGATCGGTCGGGCGCCTCGACGGTATCTCTTGTGGCAACTGGCGGTCTGCGCAAGCCGGCGGACTATGTGAAAGCGCTGGCCTTGGGCGCCGATGCGGTGGCGCTATCCAATGCGCCGATGCAGGCGATTGGCTGTCTTGGCATGCGAGCCTGTCACACCAATAACTGTCCTGTCGGTATTGCAACGCAAAAGGAAAATTTGCGGGCCAGGCTCGAAGTGCAGATTGCAGCGAAGCGGCTTGCCAGTTTCTTTGAAGCAGCGACGGATCTGATGTCGATCCTGGCGCGCGCGTGCGGCCATTCCCGCCTTTCCGATTTCAATGTTGATGATTTGACGACATTCAAACGCGACATGGCTGATCTGTCGGGCGTCGCCTTCGGCGGCGTGCGTGCATCATGATGGAACTCGCCAATATGATTGTCGCCGCGCTCGCGGCATGGTTCGGCATCGGCGCGGTTTTAGCGGTCCTTTTTCTCACTTTCGGCGTCAACCGAATTGACGCCTCGGCAAAAGGCGCAAGCCTATTCTTCCGACCGATGATTTTTCTCGGCTGCGCAATGCTATGGCCGGCGATCCTCATTCGCTGGCTGTCAGGCGTCAAAATCAACGAACATGACGAGGATCAGTCATGAAACGGCCGCACCGACGCGTTCACCTCCTTGTCTGGGCGATCCTGGCGCCGGCGACAATCGCGGCGGGCTTGTTTGCTTGGATGCAGCGCCCGGCGACGCCTTACAGTGAGATTCCCGGCGTTATTGAGGCGACGGAGTAAGCGATGGGCCATCAATACAAAGCGGTGCAGTGGAACGGCAACAAGGTCGTATACGATCTTTATGTTCTCGCCTTTGTCGCATTGTTTGTCGGCGTGTTCATGGTTGTCGGGTTAGAGGCCCATGATAGCGGCAACACGGCGGACCCGGTTGTGCTCGCAATCCGGGCGCTTGGCGTTGCAGCGTTCGCGCTCCTGACCGTCATTCTTTTGATTGGGCCGCTTGCGCGCATGAACAAGCGTTTCCTGCCGATGCTTTATAATCGCCGGCATCTGGGCGTATTGACGTTTCTTGTATCATCGGCGCATTTCGGTCTGGCGCTCTTGTGGTACCACGGCGGCGGGCCGCTTAATCCCTTTGTTTCGCTTTTCGTTTCGAACCCGCTTTACGATTCAATTCCCGGATTTCCGTTTGAAACGCTCGGCTTCGCCGCCTTCCTGATCATCATGGCGATGGCGGCGACAAGCCATGATTTCTGGCTTAACAACCTTTCCGCGCCAGTTTGGAAAGCGCTGCATATGCTCGTCTATCCGGCCTATGCGCTCCTGACGATGCATATCGTGCTTGGCGCATTAATGACGGAAAAGTCGATTGTCTATCCGATCATGACGGCGGTCGCGTTTGCAGGAGTATCAGGGCTTCATATCCTGACGGGCTTGCGCGAATGGGGCGCCGACAGCGGCATGAAACGCCTTAAGAAAAAAGGGTGGGTCGATGTTTGTGCGCCAGACGACATCGCGGAGAGCCGCGCGATCATCATTCCTCTCCCTAAGGGCGATCGCGTTGCGATTTTCCGATATGACGGAAAACTTTCAGCTGTAACCAACGCCTGTCGACACCAGAACGGACCGCTTGGCGAAGGGCGCATTGTCGACGGCTGCATCACCTGCCCATGGCATGGTTGGCAATACCGTCCTGATGATGGTGTTTCGCCGCCGCCTTTCACCGAAAAGATTGCCACTTACAATGTACGAATTGAGGAAGGGCGCGTGATGCTTGATCCCAAACCCAACAAACCGGGCACACGCGTTGAGCCGGCGCTCGTTCCTGCGGCGGAGATTGCATCATGAGCGTTCGCGAAGGCGTTATCGATCCGGCAAAAACCGATGGGCATGAAATGTTCATCGGGTGGGCCAAAGCGCCGGCGGTCGATCGGCGTTTTTTACTCGGGGCGTTGCCGCTGGGTCTCATTGGCGCCGGCGGCGCAAGCTGGCTCATCGCATCGGAACTTGATGATCCTGGCGCAGGCGCATGGCTGACCAACGCAACACACAAAGTGACCGGCGCCCTTGTAACGTCGCCTTATCCGATGATCCGTGTCAGCGATCCGGCGGCGCCCTTCGGCGTGCGAACGGTTTTGATTGTCGCGCAGGGCAAATGCACCTCTGCGCTTGAGTTCGGCGACTATGAAGCGCGGCCCATAACCGCGTCCGGCGCGCTGATTGAGCGTAAGGATCGCCGCATGCTGGAAATTCCACCTTTCCTCGATCAGTGGCTTGAGCCCGCGGCCATCGCCGTACCCGAGGCGACGGCGACGCCGGAAGTGGTTGCGCTCGGGACGGCGCGTCTTGCCGGATCCATTATGGATTCAAAGTGCTTCTTCGGGGTCATGCGTCCTGGTCGCGGCAAGACTCATAAAGCGTGCGCAAGCCTCTGCATTCGCGGCGGCATTCCTCCGAGCTTCTGGGTGCGGACGAAAGAAGGCGCTGACGCCGTGCTGCTTATGACGGACGCTGCGGGCGGTCCGATGCCAATGGACATCCTCCCCCTTGTCGCCGACCCGGTTGAAGCGGAAGGCGAAATCGTCCGTGTTGGCGATCTTTTGCAATTCCGCGCCGACGCCAGCGCGTACCGTCGAATCTAGCTTGAGCCTCCGTCGGCTTTCGCCGCCGCGCTGCCGCCGTACCATCTTGAGATTGGCGCCGCTGACGCCCCGTGCAGCAGAATGCTCAGGAATACGGTGATGTAGACAACCCGCTCAATATCGGTGAGCCGGCTCATTTCCTCATGCTCGACGGCGATCAGCAGGAAAAGAATGGATGCAAGCCCGCGCGGTCCGAACCACCCGATAAATCCGATCGTCGGCCATTTAAGATTCAGTCCAATTACGGAAACAGCAGTCGGCGCCATGCGGATAATGGTGAGACTGAGCAAAGCGTATACGAAACAAAGGGCCGTCACGTGTGGAAACGCAGCCGGCAAGAGCGCGGCGCCGAAGAAAAAGAAAATGATGAGACTGAAGAGCTGGCCTTCCTCCTCGACAAAATTCGTAAGCGAACCGGCGCGGCGAGAACAGAAACTGCCAAAGAAAAGGCCGCCGACAAAGGCCGCGATAAAGCCGTTGCCGCCGGCGATATGCGCGCAAAAAAGCGTTAATACCGCAACGCCGATGCAGGTCAGATTGCGAAATGAGTGCGAGATCCATTCGCGCCCATCTGCATAATGAACAATTTTCCCAAGCGACCAGCCGATAAAAGCGCCAACAACAGCGCCGATCACGATCTGGCGAAGGGCAAACCCAATCCAATAGCCTGCGCCCTGGCCCTCAACCCCCATCATGGAAAAGGCAAGAGCTGCGAACAGCAGAACGGCCGGCAAAGCAAGTCCGTCATTAAGGCCGGACTCAACGAGGATGCCCTGACGAATGCGTTCCGGCACGTCTTTGCTGGCGATAACAGCCAGACCGAGCGCCGCATCTGTCGGCGCAAGGATCGCTGCAATCAAAGCCGCCTCCTGCCAGGCGAGATCGGGAAAAATCCAGATTGCAAACAGGGTCCCAACGAGGATCGTCAGCGGCAGAGCGAAAAGCAGTAATCGCCGGGGAATGCGCGTGTCGTGCGCCAGCTTACGGGCGTTGGTCGAGGCGGCGTCGGCAAACAGCAAAAAACCCAGCGTAAGTTCGCCAAACCCTTCAAGCACGTGATTGTCGATATTGATTTCAACAATGCCAAGTCCGGCGCCGCCTACGGCCAGGCCGGCAAGCGTAAAAATCATGGGCGCTGAGACAACACTCTTTGATAGGCGCGCAGACCAGACCCCATAGCCGACGATGCAAATGGCGATGACAATGAGCGGTTCGGTGATCATGAGCGCCGGCCCGGTGTTGCTACAGCTGCAAGCCCTTGTTCTAGGAGGTGTTGGACGCGCCGCCCAATCACATCTCGTTCGCCGCTTGCGTGTTTTGCTGGCGAACCTTGCGCGAATTACGGGAATTTGGGGCTATGGGAATCGGCGTGTGATTCGGCTAAAGTCGCCCGTGCGCCGGCCCTGCCGCCGGATGTGGTTTTGGGGGTGTTGTGGAGTTCACGCCGATAGGCTTCCTTTGCCTTATGGCTGCGCCGTTTGTCATCGCGGCGCCGCGGCGGCTCGGATTCATCATTCTCGGTTGTTTCATCCCATTGCAAGCGGCGGCGGCGGCAAACCTCACCGCCGTCGGAAATGTGAGCATCATCTGCGCCCATGTCATCATGGGAATGCTTGTGCTTGGTCTGGTGCTGAGGCCACGCACGTTTCAGAACGCACTGCAATACAGCGTTCGCACGCCGGCGGTCATCTTGTTCGGGCTGTTTGCCGTCTATGCAATAACGTCGGCTTTTATCCTGCCGAGGTTGTTTGAAGGCCAGGTCGCAGTTTACTCACTTGAGCGCACGAATGAACGATATATTCCGCTAACGTCTCTTCATCCGTCGACGGGAAACTTCACGCAATCAGTTTACCTGGGTGCGAATTTTTTGTTCTTCGCAGTCGCTGCGTTTGTCACGTCGCGCGCGGGCGGCCTCAAGAATGCGACACACGCATTGAACGCCATCACCATAGTGCATCTTGTTTTTGGCGCCATCAGCGTATTTCCGAGCCTTCCCCCGGCGGCGGCGCTGCTCGATTTCATCCGCACGGCCAATTATACCATCAACGCCCACCATGTGATTGCTGGCGCGCCGCGCATCATTGGTTCCTATACAGAACCAGCTGCATTCGGCGCGATGAGCGTCGGATTGTTTGCCTGGAATTTTGCGCGGTTTATGCAAACGCGCGGTCTCTGGCATTTTGGCGCGGCAACGTTGTTGATCGCATGCGTTGTTTTCTCTCTCTCAACGACGGCATACGCTGCGCTTATTCTTCTCGTAGCGTTGTGGGGGCTTCACGCGGTTTACTACTTCGTTCGTCCGGGATTAACTTCCGATCATATTACGGCGATGCTATTCGCCGGGATCGTATCAATCGGGTTCATCTCGCTATTGTTCGTCGAGCCAATTCGCGAATTCGGAATCGAGGCGTATGAACGGTTGTTCGGGGTCAAGCTGCAATCCGATTCCGGGCAGGAGCGCGGCGCCTGGAACATGCAGAGCATCAGCAATTTTATTGATACAAGGGGGTTGGGCGTTGGATTGGGCGCCTCGCGCGCATCCAGCCTTGCTACAGTGCTGATCGGTAATGTTGGCGCTATTGGAACTGCTCTTTACGTAGCGTTCTTTACTCGCTCGTTTCTTCGTCCCTGGGCGCGATCGCGGGCGCCCGGCGCGGAGCACGAAATACGCTATTCGCGTCGCGTATTTTATGCGGCGCGAGTTGGCGCGTTGGGATTGTTAATCACGCAGCTGATTTCCGGCACGCTGATCGACGGCGGCTTAGCGTTTGTGATGTTTATGGCCGTTGCTACGGCGGCCCACGCTGCCGCGCCACGCGGACGCAAGAGTTTAGTCATTAACCCGATTGGCGAGCGCCCGGAGTTGTCGTTTCCCGAACGCCGCACAACAGTCAATCCGCCGCTTGCAATTGCCAGCCGGCGTTAAAGCGAAAAATTGGTATTGCCGCCGCCAATGGCGCTGCCGGCTTTTTTTCTTTCCAGCTTATGAAGGGAGGCGCATGCCCGATATCAAGCGCGCCAGCGCCCGCCTCGGATAGCTTTCAAATGGGCCAAGCGGCAGCGGGCGCGCCGCCGAAAGGAACGCCTTTTGGCTCGTTCGCAAAACACCAGGCAAGGTAGAGCGCCGCTCAACCGACCCTTCGCACAATTGCGTTTCGCTATTCTTGAACTTGAATTTGTACGGGTCATCGCCGCGTCCAAGATCAATGACGGTAACGCCGTGCTGTTGCGCGCACCGCGCAATTTCATCGAGCAGCACCATACCCGAACCATAGGCCGCCGCAGCACGGTCATATGTAGGGAACCACCAGTGCAAGGCGGTTCTGGAACGCATGCCGAAATGCGCGGCCAACAGTCTGTCGCCGGCGCACAGGGTTGAAAAAACGCCTGCAAAGGAAGGCGCCCGAGCCTTTCGAACAAGTTCCAGTGTTCGCGCAATCCATGGAACGTCAAACGCCGACTCTACGCGAAGGGCGCTGAACTGTTGATTTTTAAAGGAGATGAACTGCTCGTATTTGGCATCCGACGTGTCGTGAAATTTAAAGGAGATCGGACCAATCTCACGCTCTATCTTTCGCCGGCGTCGGCCCGTGTTTCTCAGTTCATTCTTTGTGGTCTTTGAGGGGTTTTCAACAAATCCGTCATAACCGTTTGGCAGGTCGATTATCGGCGAACGCGAGCGGTCGTAGGCGTGATCGGAGAACTTCCGAATTTCCGTTGGCAGATGGTTGAAATCGTAGGACGCGAGATCACACGCCTCCAACAGTCGTATCGGATCGGGATCAAATCCTTGCTTTAAAATTGGCCCGTGATAATCGGAGATGGGCCCGCCAATCGGTTTAGCGACGCCGCGGCGGAGCCGATGAAACGGAAAAAACCCCTTCGTCTCGCCGTCGCTTTCGAGCACCGCGACAAATGCGTCGTCTCGCGCTTCGCCGACGGCCAGGGTAAACTCCGGCGCGTAAAATGGGCTGCGATAGATACTGACTTTTTCGGTAATCGACCGCCAGAGATCAATTTGAGAGGCGTCAAGCTCTTTCGGCCTGATTAGAGTTGCTCTCACTTTTACACCCCAGCCATTCAATCCCCATGCGAGCGGCGAGGAGATCCGCCATTGCGTTTTATGCGACGGGCGGGCGGCCGTCCATAAGCCACGGGGCGATTAACCTTATTCCTGCGCCGGCGAGATGCATTCTGCCTGAGCGCGCCAAGCGTACAGAAGTGCGGCTGTTCGGTCGCGGAGAGAATCCATGGCGCCCCTTTCGTCTTTGTCGTATGGAGCGACAGACTGCGGGCGTCACGGCGGCGTCCGTATTGGTGGAATCAACGGACCCCCTGACTGTGCCTGAACCCGGCCGCGTTGTGATCATTAATGATATGGCCACCGCCCGGGGTGGTGCGACGAAACTGGCGTTGCAATTGACGCATGGCCTGGCCTCGCGCGGGATCAAGGTCACTTTTTTCACTGGAGACGACGGAAAGAACGAGGATGTAAAGGCGGATGGCGTTGACGTGGCGCCTGTCGGAGGGCGTCCGCTGCTGGAGTCGCGCCGGGGGATGATTGACGGGATTTACAATCACGAGGCCTCCATGCGTCTGAAGGCTTTGATCGCGGCCGTAGATGGGCCGGACGTTGTTTATCATGTTCATAGTTGGTCGCAGATTTTGTCTCCATCGATTTTTGACGCCCTCAAACCGGTCGCCGCGCGAACCTCGCTCACGGCGCACGACTTTTTCCTGGTCTGCCCGAATGGAACTTACTCGATTTATCCAAAATCCGAGCAATGCCAGCTGCAGCCGATGTCGATTAAGTGCGTGACCACCGATTGCGACAAACGGCATTATGCGCACAAAGTTTGGCGGCTCGCGCGTCAGGTCGTATTGAAAGCCAATATTGATTTTCGAAGCGCGCCGTTTTCTGTATTGGCCATCCAGTCGGGCATGGTTCCTTATCTTACGCGAGGCGGCGTTCCCGAAAAAAACATCACCGTGCTTACAAACCCGGCGAACCGTCTGCTCGAGGAACGCACGCCCGCTGAAACCAATGAGGAAATCCTTTATGTCGGGCGCCTTGACCACGAAAAAGGTCCCGACTTGATCGCCGACGTCGCTCGCGAGGCAGGCGCAAGATTACGCATTATCGGCGCTGGTGAAGATGAACCAGCGGTGCGTCGCGCCTATCCTGAGGCGGAATTCCAAGGTTGGACCGAACCAGAAGAGATCGCGGCGGCATTTCGCACGGCTCGCTTCTTCGTGATGCCCAGCCGGTGCACGGAGCCGTTCGGCCTTGCGGCTGCAGAAGCATTGCGCGCCGGGCTTCCCGTAATGACATCGACCTTATGTCTCATTGGCGACGATATAAAACGCAAAGGCATGGGCGATGTTTGCAATATGTTTGACCGCGACGCTTTTTTGAAAAAGGTGAGACACTGGCTGACCGATAATGATGCCATTCAATCAATGAGCCGCGCCGCGTACGAACGCGCCGGCGAAATTGCGCACACAGAATCGCAGTGGATTGACAGCCATCTCACTCACTATGAACGGCAGCTGGGCGAAGCAAACTTACAATGAAACAATGCGCGCCGGCTCAATGTTTCCCGAAAGAACATCTCTGATCGCCAACCAATTGCCTTTAAGGCGGCCGAACCTATCGACATAAGGTTCCGGCGCCAGTGTCTTTGCGTGATTGGCGGCCAGGTTGCGGAACATTATCGTCATGGCGTGACGGGTTGTCATGGTTCCCTTGCGACGCAGGTACATCGGATTGGCGATCTGCGAATAACCCAGTCTTACGCCGGGCGAGCGTCCGCCCTTTACCCCAAGGTGGACGCCGACGACCGCGTCAGTCCTGACGACGGGGCCGCGCCGAGCTGCGCGCACGGAAAAATCAACATCCTCAAGCCAACCGTAAAAGGGGAGCGATTCATCAAAGCGAAGCCCCTCGATCGCTTCGCGCCGGAAACTCATATTACAGCCGTAGAGGCTTCGCCGTTCAACTTTCGATACGTCGTTAAAGGGTGTTGGGGAATAGCCGGCCAGCAATCGGTCGGCGTCGTCAAAGGTTAGACCAGGCCCGGTAACGCCGTCGGCCAAAACCAGTCCGGTCACGCCCAGCACGTCGGGATGGGCCAGAAAATAACTCTCCAGCCGCTCAAGATAGTCCTGCGAAGGCACAAAATCGTCGTCAAAAAAGGTGATGATATCGGCGTCTTGGCCAATATGATCGAGACCTCGATTTCGTTGGGCGCATAATCCGATCGGTGACAAAACGATCTCCGAATCGCCTACAACCTCGGCAGTGGGAGCGTCCTCGGGCTTGGCCACGGTGATGCAAACGCGATCCGGCCGGCGCGATTGCTTTGCTAACCGGCGATTCGTTTCAGTTACAACATCATGCCGGCCAAAACTGGCGATTATGACCGCGATCCGCGTTTTCAAGGCCCCACCTCGCGCTCAACATGCGCTGCGCTATTAACCATACCGACATTGCCCACGCGGTTGGCGCGGCCCCCACACGGTCCGCCCACCCTCGCAGGACGATGTTGAATTTGCGACGAATTTTCCATTATTGGAAGATAGGCTTTGATTTTTTTTCCGGCTAAAACAAGCGCTTATTTCAACCGGGCGCTGGAGATTCGGTCTTGGCGAAAGAAGACGCGCCGCACCAGCGCGAACGTGACGGCGCCGCAATGGCGACCGCAGGCGGTTCCATGCTTGCGTCGCGCGTCATATCGCAGGTTGCTCAACTCGCACTGTTTCTTGTGGCAGCGCGTGTTTTGGCGCCAGCAGACTTTGGCGCGTTCGCGCTTGCCGTTGCCGTTTCATCCCTGCTTGCAATCTTCGGCGCCGCTGGTTGGAGCGAGTTTGTCCTTGGCCGCGGCGGGAATGAACAGGCAACCAACCAGGCGGTCGCATATGCTGTGGTCAGCGGATATCTTTTGGCGACTGTCGGCTTGGCTTGCGCAGCGGTAGCGCTTTTTGTTTTTGAAGCTCCAGTCTTTTCAATATTGATACTGACTTTTGGCGCGATGTTGTTTCTGACACCAATTACGCGCACCTACGGCGCCATTCTCGTGCGCCGCAAAAAAGTGATGTCCTTTTCTTTGGTGATGATAGTCGCCGACTTGATTGGACTTGCCGCCGGGGTTGCGGGACTTTTTGCCGGATGGAACATCATCGCCCTCGGCGTTGCGAGATTTGTCACGCAGCTTGCGACCATGGCGGGACTGCTGATTACCGTAAGACAGCCCTTTAAGCTTGAGTTGCGGGGCGGGTATGCCAGCGAGATTTTCGAAGTCTCGCGATCGATCTTGTCCTCGCGGATCATCGGGTTCATTTCCGGCAATTCATCAACCTTTATCGTTGGGATGTATTTGGGCTTGGCCAACGTTGGATACTTTCGTGCTGCAGAACGCGTCGTGAATGCAATTTCAGAAATGCTGTTCGAACCCATGCGCCTGATTTCGTGGGTTATGTTCCGTCAGGCCGCCGACGGGGCGGCGTCGCCAGAAGATGTACGGGAATTGCTCGCTCAGGAGGGGCGATATGTGTTTCCATTAATCATTTTGTGCGCGGCGCCGTTGTTTATTGGCCTCGCTGTTATTTCTGACGACATTGTCAGCGTTTTCCTCGGTGAGACCTGGTTGCCGGCCGCGCCGGTCGTCACAATACTGGCTGTGTCTGCGCTCCTGTTCACGCCGTCAATTACGGATGCGCCGCTGCTCACTATATCAGGAAAAATTAAAGTGCTGCCGCCCGTGATGTTATTCACAGCGATTGCGACGGTCGTCACCTTCCTTGTCTTTACACAGTTTGGATTGATTGCGGCGGCCCTCGCGCGGCTGGTTTCAGGCGCCATCGCCTTTCTGACTTCGCTCTGGATGCAGGGCAAGCATGCGGGCGCGCCATGGTGGGCTGCCGCAAAATCCTCGGCGCCGGTCTATGCGGGCGCGATTGGATTGATCATCGCCGTCGTGTTCGCCAATCGCTGGCTGGTTGAACAAGACTATAGTCTTTTGTCCCGCCTGAGCCTTGAAGTCTTTGTCGGCGCGGTTGCATATTTCCTTGTCATTTTGATGGTTCGGCCAACTTTTCTGAGAAACACCCTCTCATTGACGTAACGTCAAATTTGCCGCGATTATCAGACAAATCTGAAAGGCGTTCGTAATGAGTGGGATGGCGACCGGTCTGAAGCGCCAAGTGACGCAGAAATCAAGCCGGTGAATGTAGCCGCCATGGAGAACCGCGATCCGCTCACCATTGCCGTGGTTGTCGACGACCCTTCGACTTTGTCGTTAGAGGTTCGTCGTGCGTTGGATGGGATAATGCGCGACGGCCGATTTGGCCTGGCCGGCCTTATCGCGCATCCTCCTGCAAAGTCGGACGATCCGGCCGTTTCCCGGCTTGTTCGAGCGATCGATGCAGGTCTGTTTGCGCGTCCCCGAAATTTCGACACGCCCTTGCTTGATGCTGTTCGTGACGAGCTGGCGTCAATGCCGGCGTTTGACGCCGGTGATCGCACATTTGACGTTATTGTTGATTTTTCGACGAAAGGCGCTCCGGCTGGCCTTCGCGACGCCTCCCGTCATGGTCTCTGGCGATTGACGTGTTTTGATATGGATGTCGGGTTCGCTGGTCCTTCGATGCCAGTGGTTGAGGTCGGTCTGTACAGATTTCCGAATTCGACGACGCCGCCTCGACGCATCGCGACGGCGGCCTACAACACAAAGATCTCAGCGGCGCGGACGGCGGCATTTGTCCGCGAAAAATCCGTGCAACTGCTACTTCGCGAGTTAGCGCGATTGGCGATCCTGGGCGCGCCCGCAGATATGGGAGCCTTTGAACCGCCGACGCGCCCCACGCAAAGCAGCGCCGCAGCGATGGCGTATGGTTTTGAGTTCATCCGCGCATTGATCAGCCGCGGGGTCGAAAAAATCGAGGAAATCGTCGGCGCCCGACCGGGCATGTTTTCTTTTAAATATGGGACAGGGGGACCGCTCGATTTCGACCCGGCGCGCGGCGCCGATTTTGTTCCTTCCGGAAACCGGTATTGGGCAGATCCTTTTTTGTTTGAGCATAAAGACGGCCTCTTCGTGTTTTTTGAAGACTACGCCTATGGGTCGCGAAAAGGGCATATCGGCGTTGGAAAATTCCTTGATGATCAGTTCAGCATGATCGGTCCTGCCCTCACAGCGGACTATCATCTTTCTTATCCGTTTGTTTTTCGTCATGGCGGTGAGATATTCATGCTGCCTGAAACCAATCAGACTGGCCGGATTGAAATTTGGCGATGTACAAACTTCCCCGATGGGTGGGAATTGCACGCGACCGCGCTTGAGGGCGTTCCGACAGTGGACAGCGCGTTGTTTTGTTATCATGGCGACTGGTGGTTGTTTACAAATATCACCGCTGATTCTTACGGCGATCACTGTACGGAACTTCATATTTTTCGCGCCGATGGTCCGATGTTGAATTCGCTCGAACCGCACCCGCTTAATCCGGTGGTTATCGACGCCCGTACAGCGCGCGGCGGCGGTAGAATATTTCTGGAAGAGGGCCGGCCGGTGCGCATTTCTCAGGACAATTCGCACGGGACCTATGGCTATGGATTGAACGTCATGGAAATCACCCGACTTGACGCCCAAAACTATAGCGAGCGACTAATCCGAAAAATCACTCCGGACTTCGAAACCGGGTTAATCGGTTGCCACCATGCCGATTTTGCGGGCGGCGCGTTTATCATGGACGTCAGGCGTCGACATGGCGGTCGATTTCGCCGGGGCTAGTGGCGTTACGACGACGCAATTTGCAGGTGGTTCGCGCCGCCATATTTGACAATCTCGGCGGCCAGTTCATCGAAGTCTCGTTCCACGCGGTTCACAATCAGAGCATGGGCGTTTTCGCTGATTGGCGTTTCAAGAGCGCGGCGAACGGCCGCCGTCATTGACGCCGGATCGACATTGCTCGGTCCAAGCAGAAAATCGCGTCGTCCGACCATATCGAACAAAGCGTTGAGTTTGGCGTTCATTGTCAATCCAACATGCGGGATCTTGAACGCATAGGCGATAATGCAGGCATGCAGCCGATGAGCGACGACGGCGTCGCATCGCCCGATCGTCGCAACAAGCTCCGCCGGTGTTTTGCTTTGCTTAGAGACAAGCACCTGGTTCTCGGAAAACTTGGCCAGGTAGGATGGCGGCGCGCACCGGCGCAAATAAGCTTCGTCGTCCCGGGCGCCCGTGGTGAACAACAGGATGTCGCATTCGTCTGCGGCGAGACTTTCGATGCAGCCGCGATAAAATTCAACGTTTGGCGCGAAGTGCTCTGCACCGCTCACTTCCGATTGCGAAAGCAGGTTTGACGGATGGGTTATGCACAGTCCGACCAAAGGGCGGTTTCGGCGCGGCGCTGAAAGTCGCTCGCTCGAAGCGAAAACTTTACCGGCAAGCATACTTGGGTCCATGCTGACGCGCGGCGTTGGCACATCGACGGCGCCGAAATGGCGGCGCCATCTCGTCTTTGAAAGCTCATCTCGCACACTGGCCCAGACTATGTCGGCGCCGGCGAACGCCTCGTCAAACAGCTCGGCGCCTTCAGCCGTCCAATCAGCGCCGACGCCAACGGCGTGAATCGCGATGGGCAGGTTGCGGTCGCGAATGATCGAAGCGGCTGCGGCGAGTTTTACCGGAAAGTTCAAGTCGGCGTCCGTGAATAAGTGCCCTCCGCCGACGATCGCAACGTTTGCGCCATTTACGCTCCGATCATAGTGCGGCAAAAGTCGCGTGCGTACGATCGCTGCTAAGAGTCGGATGTATACGGATTTCTTCACCGCATCCGGCGTAATCGGCAGCAAGTTCCGCGCAAGCATCCGAAAGGCTTCCGGACTGTCACGGTGTGCAGTGCGGCCCGCCAAGTCGCAATTCAATATGTTGATCTCCGGCAATCGCTGGCGCAGTCCAAATTCGATGCATTCAGCGATTACGCCGTCCCCGAGATTGGCGCGGTATCTTGCGTTGACCAGAACTACTTTCAATTGAGTGACTCAAACGTTTCCGGCGGCGGCCGCTTTCATTCTGATCATCAAACGATCAGCTTGATTGCACCATAAAGCCGAAATCGCGGTTTAAAACAACACAGCCAAAACGAAAATGACAACTATCCACAGGGCCAGCGAGACGCCGCTGGCGAATGTGATGTCGAGGGGGCCGCGTGTAAGCCGTCGGGTGGTGGCGCCCGTTTGTCTTGCGGCGGAAGTCTTCTCACAACCGGAAATTGCTTCGGGGTCAGAAAGAACGCCTGCGTTTGCCAGGCTGTTTTCTTTCGCCGCCGCGTTGGTGAGAGATTTTGCTTTTGGTTGCTGTGTGGACAACCCGCATCTCCTTCACAAACCAGTCGTCGCTGGAGTGGTCGCCTAAATCGGCGTTCTGCGCCATGTTTGGCAGGCTTAATTAATCGATATGTTTATTAACGGCGAACGGCGTTAATTCCCCGTTACGTTCACCGGGCGATCTATAACCAATTGATTATGAAGAGGAAATTAAAGCGCGCCGCGTCCGCTGATCACAACGCGAACGGTTTTCAACAGAATCAAAAAATCGTTCACAAACGTCCGGTTCTTCGTATAGGCGACATCAAGCGCAATGCGTTCCTGGTAGGTGGTGTCGTTTCTGCCAGACACTTGCCATGCGCCGGTAAGGCCGGGGCGTGTTTTCAAATAGAAGGAAATCTCGCGGCCATATCTTTCCATCTCATCGACGGTGATCGGCCGCGGCCCGACGAGGCTCATATCGCCTTTCAGCACATTGAATAGTTGCGGTAGCTCGTCGAGGCTTTTTTGCCGAAGAAAGACGCCAATGCGAGTGATCCGCGGATCATTGCGGAGTTTCTGGTCGGCTTCCCAGTCTTGCCGAAATTGTTCATTGCAAACGAGAATGTCTTTCAAAACTTGATCGGCGTTCGGCACCATTGAGCGGAACTTATAGCACATGAAGCGAACGCCGTTTTTCCCGACGCGCTCGTGGGCGTAAATGCCTGGACCGCCGTCCATACGCACGGCGAGGTAGACGATGAGCATGAGCGGCGCGAAGAAAACCAAGAGGGCGACCGCCCCCGCCAGATCGAGCAGTCGCTTGCCGAATAATACGTAACGGGGGTTTTCCCGATCGCTGGCGTCCAGAAAATCGGAAGTGAGGATACGGTCGGCAGGCGGCTCATTGTCGTTGCCAGAGGCAGCGCAATTCTCTCCTGACGGTTCGGTTAAAACCGTTCCGTTACTGTTCACCGCAATAGTGTTTGCGGCGCTTTTAGCGTTCATCTCCCCGGCCCCCATTTAGCAGCACTCGGCTACAGCGAAGCAGACTGTGCTCACGATCACGCTACAATTACCACGTGTCGTTAACGTTAGTTAATCCGTTTATGGGTGTTCGCGCAATGGGGGCAAAGGGTTTTCACGCAAATTCGCGCACTGCGTGATACAAATATCATTACTCAACCGGGAGGGGAAAAATCTTCTTCAGATCGCCTTGTATTTTTGTTGCCCGAAATGTCCGTCATGTCGGGCGCAATTGCGGTTCGACGCCATAGCTTTCTAGAAGGCGAACCATCCGGTTTTTAAACGCCTCAAGGCTGAATTCGCGAGCGTGTCGCCGAATGACCGCCGGGTCGAAGTCTTTTTCGATCGTTTCAAATTCCTCGATCGCGGACGCCAATCCTTCAACGCTTTCATTGTCATACAAGACGCCGGTTTGCTGTGCGATGACGGTTTCGCGTGCGCCGCCCCTATTCAGCGCAATGACCGGCGTGCCTGCGGCCATGGCTTCGACAGGGGTCATGCCGAAATCCTCCTCACCGGGAAAAATGAGGGCGCGACAAGACGCATAGGCGCGGCGAACCGTATCGTCATCGACGCGACCAAGAAATTCGATGGTTGGACCAGCCTGCGCCCGCAACGCCGGCGTCATTTCCCCGTCGCCAATGATAATGAGTTTTCTTTGCAGGCGGTTAGCGGCTTCGATGGCGGCGTCCGGTTTTTTGTACGCGGTCAATTGCCCGATCCACAGATAAGCATCGCGCCAGTTTTCCTCGACTGAAACTGTTGAGGCCCCATATCGCTCAACGTCAACCGGCGGGTGCACGACGTCTGCGCTTCGTCGATAGTATTTCTGGATGCGCGACGCCACGAAATTGGAATTGGCGATGAAGCGGTCGACGCGCGCAGCGGCTGTGACATCCCACTGGCGCAATCGGTGGGCGACGAACGGAAAGATCTGGCGCGCCACAAATCCGGCGTTGCCGCGATAGAGGTGATAGTGGTCCCAGATATACCGCATGGGGGAATGACAATAACAAATGTGGGGGGCCGCCGGCGGAGGAATGACCCCCTTCGCCGGTCCGGATTCGCTAGAGAGGACAAGGTCGAACTCCGAAAGATCGAGTTGTTCCAGCGCCAGCGGCATCAGCGGCAGATAAGATTGATAGCGGCTTCGGGAAAACGGCAGGCGCGAAATGAAGGTGGTGCGAATATCGTGGCCGGGATAGAGGCGAGCGGCGAGATCGCGGTCGGCGACGTGCGTGAAAATAACGGCGTCCGGAAACAGGTCGCAAAGGGCCCGCAACACTTTCTCGCCGCCGCGTTCGGCGATGACCCAATAGTGGATTATTGCTGTCCGCAATGTATTTCCCCTGCATTCAGTCAGGCAGCGACCATGTCCTGAAACACTACTCCGGCCTTCCTCGTGCAATCGGCCAAATTGCACGTAGCTGCGGTTGCAGAAGACACGCAACCTGCGGGCTCCGACCCATCGAAAATTCGCGCAAAAGGAGATGCGGCTGCACGCATTTGCTAGTTTCCATGCTGTCGAACGGCCCGGCGCGACGCCCCGAAAGTCGTTGTCATCGTACCCTATATTGATTATCCTTAATTTTTCATCGGGGGAATTTTTATGCGGTATTTCCGGATTCTGCGGGCGGCTGCGCTGGCGGCTCTCGCCTGCCTCCTGGTTGCGTGTGCGAGCGATGTTGCGTCAAACGAAGCAATGGTCGCCGAGGCCGTCGATATTGAGGCCCAACTGAAAGAATACCGGCTTGGCCCGTCTGACAAAATTCGGGTGATTGTTTTCGGCGAGCCCGATCTGTCCGGCGAATTTTCCGTCAATCCGCGGGGACAAGTTTCGCTGCCCCTATTGGGCGAGGTTGAGGCGGAAGGATTATCGATCGAAGAATTGCGCACCAATATCGCTGACGGCTTGTCCGAAGGCTATGTCGTCGGCGCGCGAGTGGCGGCTGAAGTCATAGAATACCGCCCCTATTACATTCTCGGCGAAGTCGATCAGCCTGGGGAATATCCTTACAGTTCGGGCATGAATGTCATCAAAGCGGTTGCTGCGGCAGGCGGTTTTACCTACCGCGCCAACAAATCGGCCGTGTTCATTCAGCGCGCCAATCGCGATGACGAAATGAAATACAAATTGACGCCGCAGCTGGTGGTGCTTCCAGGCGACGTCGTACGGGTGGGCGAGAGATTTTTTTAGTGTATCGCGCCGCCGAGGCGTGGTGCGGCGAGATTTTGGCTCGACAGGCGAGGCAGACTCGGCGCGAGTGTATGTAGCGTAGTTACAGGGGGTGGGGAGCGATGACGCAAACCAGTCGATTAAAAGGCGGCGTCGCCGCAACGATGAGACTATTCTCGGCAGCGTGCCTTGCTTGGGCGGCGTCGGCGACGACGAGCAATGTCCTTGCGCAGGAAAGCGCTGATGAGGACGTTAGTCCGAATGTAAGTGTTTCGGAACGGTTCGGCCGCAATTTCGGCGTTGACGGCATTCGCAGCGGATCTTTTGTGCTTTTTCCGGTTGCACGGTACACGCAAACCTATGTCGATAATGTATTCAGTGTCCCGACAAACAAAACGGACGACCTAGTCGGCGATATCTTTGCAGAGTTATCGCTGAGGTCCGATTGGGATGTCCACGATTTCAATCTTACCGGCAATGTCCGCAGGCTCCAGTTTTTTGATAACACCGATGAATCGACGACTGATTACGGTGTTGGCGGAGACGGCAGATTTGATTTGGGCAGGCGCTCATTTCTTTCGTTCTCGGCTGACTATTCGCGTCAGACGGAAGCGCGCCGAGCATTGCAGACAGTGAACGGGACGGAGCCCGTCCGGTTTTCCGTATTCAGAGCATCGGCTGTTTTAGATCTGCGCCAAAATCGTTTTCGCGAACAGTTCGGCATTTCCTTCATCAAAGACAACTACACTGATGCGATTAGCGGCATCAACGGCGCCGTCATTGACCAAGATTTTCGCGACCGCGAGGCGTATTCGATATTCTATCGGCAATCGTTCCGTTTGCGACCGACAATTTCGCTGTTCGGGCAGGTGCGCGGCGGCGTACAGGAGTTCGACAACAATCAACCGGGCTTCAACGTCAGTCAGGATTCACAAACCTATGGCGCGTCAGTTGGCATTGCGCTTGATATTAACAAGGTTGCGCGCGGTGAAATCGGTGTTGGCTATCAGAGCCGGAATTTCGACAGCGATCTGTTTGACGATATTTCCGGGCTGAATATTGATGCGTCTTTGGAATATTTTGTTTCAGACCTGACGACGATTACACTCATTGCAGAGCGATCGATTGAGAATACCGCCATCGTCGGATTTGCCGGATTTTATTCAACTGCCGGCGAGGTTCGCGTTGAGCACGAACTATTGCGTCGCGTAATGCTGGTTGGGGACGTACGCTACACGGTTGACGATTTTCGCGACGCCGTCGGCTTTTCGATAGACCGCACAGACAAATTTCTGCGTTTTTCGGCGGGCGTTCAGTATGCATTTCGCCCAAATATCGTGCTTGGCGCACGGTACATCCACAATGACGTAAGCTCGACCGGCGTTAATGCGCGTCCGGGGTTCAACGAAAACATCGCGCAAATCAGTTTGGAGTTACGCAGGTAACGCTGTTTTGCGCGCTGGAGAAGTCATATGACATCGGTAAAAAACACAGAGGCGTTTGACGAGGTTGAAGATCTTGTTGATCTTCGCTCTGTCTGGTTTGGGCTCCGGCGTCGCGCAGCATTGTTTGTCGGCGTTACGTCGTCAATTATTGCCGCCGTCGCCGCTTACGCTGTGTTTTCGACCGAACTCTATACGGCTGAAACATCGATCATGATTCAGCCCAAGACCCAGGTCTTCGCATACGGTTCTGAGGTCCTTGGCCAAAGCGCCGCCGATCCCGCAATGGTCGATACGGAAGTCGAATTGTTGCGTAGCCGCGCTATGGCGATACGCGTTTACAACCGTCTGAATTCTCCAAATCCTTCCAGCGCAACGTCTCTCGCCGCGGAGCAAACGCCGGTAGGCGAAGACTTCTTTGGTCGCCGCCTTGCCGATATTGCCGCCGACCTTGCGGAGCTTCAAACCAAACGAACCATTGTCACGCCGTCTGAGGATGAGGCTGGCGGTGTTGGCGTGTCGGGCGACGGTGAGCCGACGGACGATCAAACTGACGCGAATGAAAACGCCGCTGAAGAACCGCCCTTGCTCGGCGCCGTGCAGCCCGTAGTGGATTCGCCGCTTCTATTAAACAACCAGACGCCGGTTCGGGGCGGTTCAATAGACACCCGCGAAATCCGAAATCTACTAAACAATCTGGAAATCCAACGGGTCAGCACGACGTTTCTAATCAAAATCCGGCACAACCATCCTTCACCGCAAGCTGCGGCTGACATCGCCAATGCGTATGCGGAAGAATATATTCTGCAGCAACTAGAGGCGCAGTATGGAGCGTTGCGCCAGGCCAATCAGTGGATTGATGCGCGACTGGCGACCTTGCGGGAAGAAGTCCGGCAGGCCGACGCCGCTGCGGCGCAGTATCGCGCCGAACAGGGGCTTATCGATGTTACGGGGGAGTCTTTCTCAGAAAAAGCGGCGACTGGAATGGCGACTGAGCTTGCGACAGCCCGGACCAGGTTGGCGAGCGCGCGCTCCCGTCATGATACAGTTCAAAGCCTGATCACCTCCGGCGCGCCGTTCGATGCAATTAGCGAGATCATTTCGTCGCCGATCATTGCTGAGCTTCGAACGCAACAGGTGACGCTTGATCGCAAGCTCGCAGAACTAAAAGTGCGCTATGGCAACCGCCATCCTGAAATCATGAAAACGCGGGAAGAATATACTGAGCTGAACAGGCAGATTAACAGAGAAAGAAGGCGCATCGTTGAAAACCTTCGCGCCGAAGTTGATTTTGCTGAAGCGCAAGTGCGCTCGCTCGAAGAAAATCTTCTGGAAGCGCAAGGAATTCTGGCGTCGAACAATGAAGCGCTTGTCAAGCTGATGGAGCTTGAGCGGGACAGCGAGGCGACGCGCGGCGTTTATGAAGCTCTCTTGAACAGGCAAAAAGAACTAAACGAACGCGATCAGCTTGCTAATGCGAACGCGCGCATTATCGCGCGCGCCGTTCCTCCTGAGAATCCGTCGAAGCCGCAAAAGCCCCTGGTGCTGGCCGGCGGATTGATCCTGGGTCTGCTTGTTGCGGGCGCGTCCGCTTTTGTGGCGGAATCGATGGATACGCGCATTCGCAACACCCAGGACGTGCGGCGGGAGTTTGGCCCGAATGCGCCCGTGGTGCTCGTACCGCGCATTCAGTCGCGTTTGCTGTTCAGAAACCGGCGCTGCGATGATGTGGTGCGCCAGTATGTGCAGGATGAGCCGGATTCTCTTTTCGCAGAATCTCTGCGTGATTTGAAAATGTATTTGAAGCTTGCCGAACGGGATCTGACGCAACCGCCGACCATTGCGTTTACGTCTGTCTTCCGCGGAGAGGGGACAACGACGACGGCGTTTGCCTTTGCCAGCCTGCTCGCATCGTCAGGCAAGGATGTCGCCTATATCGAGTATCCCTCGCGCGCATCGCATTTCTTCAAAAAGTCTGACATTCGCACGGACTTTCGTGAGCCCGAGACATTGCGCCTAGAGGAAGCGCCCGCTGGCGGCAATCTCGGTCGCTCCGAAATTTTTGCCGCCGGCGAGGGCGACAATGCGCAGGCGCAAACCCAGGGTGATCGCGTTCGCGATATCCGCAACGATCTTGTCAAGGCGCGCGGCGGCAGAGAACTCGCTGTTGCTGATCACAGAATGGTTGCGGGGCGTTCTGTTTGCGGCGTTGATCTCATGGAAATGGACTCTGACAGTGTTTCCTTTGAGGATTTCGAGATCTCGGTCTTTGATTCCATGGTTGAGAACATTCGCAGCGACTTTGATTATGTGATCATTGATGCGCCCAGCGTGCTTGCAAAGAACGAAGGAAGCGTGATCGCGTCAGCCGCTGATTTCACGGTTCTTGTTATGGAATGGTGTTCCACGTCGCGTGGCGCTGCGCGTGCGGCGACGCAACGCCTGCTCGACATGCGCGCAACGATGCTGAGCTTTGCAGTCACGAAAGTTGACGAAAAACAGCGGTTTTACTTCAGACCAGAAGATCGTCAGTTCTTTTTCAGACGCTCGTATTGACCTATTCGTCCAAGAGCAACGCAATGCGGCGCGAGCGAAAAACCCATCTCGGAGCTCATGTTATGTTAGCGAAGCGAAGCGCGGCGATTGCGATTGGGTTGATGTTTTTGGCGGCGTCTTCGTGCGGTCGGGTGTCGTATCCGACGCCGGCAGACAATGCAGCGACCGATGACGGTCCGCCGGACATTGATCTGTCCGAATTCACAGTGACCTTTGAAGATGAGTTTGATGATCTCGATGTGTCGGGCCTGCGCTGTGATTCGCGATGGATCGCGCACACGCCCTACAATGGCGATTTTGGCGCCGCCAAGTTTGTAGATCCGTCGCGCGATTTTCCGTTTGTGACCCGCAACGGCATTTTGCGCATTGAAGCGAGAAAAATGCCGGTCGTTGGATGGCAGGCAGGGCTATTGTCGTCCTGGAACATTTGCGACGAGGGATTTGCGCAGCAATTCGGATATTTCGAAATCAGCGCCAAGCTGCCGAGGGGGAAGGGGTTCTGGCCTGCATTCTGGCTTTTGAGCACAGACCGCACGGAGCGCATCGCTGAAATCGACATATTCGAATATCACTCGTTAAGGCCGCATCAGGTTGAGCTAACGATTCACGTCCATGCGAAAGACCCGGCGGAACGTTTCCGAACCGGCCATCTGCAAAAGGTTGAGCCTTACTCCCTGGCGGATCGTTTCAACACCTATGGCGTTGAAGTCAAAGAAGACGAGATGATCTTCTATCTCAATCGCCGCGAGATCTGGCGGACGCCGACGCGGCCGGTGTTCCGTCAACCCCTATACATTTTGCTGAATTTGGGTATGGATAAGCACGAAATAACCAACGAAACGCCCGAATCCGACTTCATGTATGTGGATTACGTCCGGGCTTATGCGCGTCAATAGGACTAGCGGGCGCGGCTTTGGGATGTTCCGGCGGCGCAATGAGCCTTGTTCCAAGCGAAATTGATTACGAAGATGATTCTAACTCCGACCGCGCCTCGATGCGCGTGTCCGGTCTTACGATCAGCTTGTTGATGAGCGTTCTGGCCAGCGGATTTGCGGTGGTCGGGTTTCTTGCCTTTCAACAGTTGCCAGCCGGCGCGCCGGCGCATGCCGGTTCGGTCTCCGCGCCAGTTGACGAAGAGCAAACGGTGCTGGCCGATGTCGGATCGTCGTCGCCGCCACAAGAAGCGCCGGTCGAGATCGAGACGGCGGAAGAGGAGACGACGCCACCGCCGTCGGACGACGATATATCAGAACCAGCGGAACCCGCCCCGCCCGAACCGAGCGATGTGCGGGTGGCGGCCGTCGAACTGGAGCCGGACGGTCCGAGTGAGCAGACAACTCAACCGCCGGAAGGGCGCACGCCGACGGTGGTGTTTGATCCCACAATTATTGACGCAGAAGCAACGCCGCCCGGTGAGACCGGAGATGAACCCATAGAAGCGCCTGAAACTGATCCGCCGGCGCCGGTTGTTGATACGCCCGCCGTGATAGATGAGCCGGCGGTTGAATTGAACGTGTCCGAAGCATCCGATTCGCTTTCAACGGCGGATGATGTCGATGCGAACCCCGCCGATATCGCAACAGAGCCACCCCCAGCGTCAGCCGCGCCGGCAGATGATCCATCGCCGCCCCCGGCGCATGCTCCCGGAGCGCCGGTAGACGCTTTGTCGGGAAGCCATGTGGTGCAAGTGGGCTCCTTTCGCAGCGAGGCTGAGGCGATGGCCGACTGGGGCCGCATCGAACGCCAGTTTGAGGATTTGCTGAGCGGAAAAACCTATAACGTTCAATCTGCTGATCTTGGCGAACGAGGCGTTTTCCACCGGCTGCGCATTGGGCCTTTTGAGAGTAGCGATGCGGCTCAGGCCTATTGTCGGACACTGACTGAACGGGGCAAGCCATGCCTGGCGGTGCGTCATTAGAGATGTCGGCCGCCATATCGCATCGTTCTTTTTTGATATAAAAACCACTGGATATTTGGCGCCTGACCGCCATTCCTTGCCGTCGCTCCGTATCGCTATCAATGAGGCGAGCGGACGGGACGGCTTGCCGAAGCGATGCAGGCGCGCGATGAAAACAAAGACTGGATTGGAGAGGCGCGCAATGCCGAAGATTTCTTTGTTCCTAAGTTCAGCCCTTTTGCTTGCGCTTGCGGGCTGCGGCGAAAAAACGGCCGTCGAGGAGTCATCGCCGCCCGATGCGGAGCGGCCCTATGCAGAACCGGCTGCGCCGCCTGCACATACTGATGTTGCTACGACGACTGATTTAAAATCGGCCGGCAATGATGCAATCGATACGGCAGCGCTGGAAGATTTGTCGAACGAAACGAATGCGGCGCACGGCAAGGTGGACAATGTTACGTCCTCTGAAGCGCCCGATGAAAAAGCGGCGATCAAAGAAGTTGCAATGATCAAAGACGATGATGGTCAGGCCGCCGATGGCGGAGATGATCCTTTTGGATCGCTCGTAGGCGATCCAGCGCGCGGCAAGCGCCTTTATGCGCAGTGTCAGGCCTGTCACTCAGTGGTTGAAGGTCAAAACCGCGTCGGACCATCGCTTTACGCCATGGTCGGAAGTCCCGCGGGCGCCGTCGAGGGATTCAAATATTCACCGGCGATCATGAACAGCAACGTCACCTGGGACGAAGATGCGCTCTTTGCCTATCTGGAAGATCCGCAAGACTATCTGCCGGGAACGCGCATGTTCTTCCCGGGCGTCGCAAAACCGCAGGACCGTGTCGATATCATCGCCTATATGAAGACGCTGACCGAGTAAGCGTCAGAAATAGCGCGTGACGCGCAACGTCACGAAATCATCGTCACGGATCGGGAAGGCGGCATTGTCCGGATCCGCATTGAGAAAAAGACGCGCCTCCAGTTCGGCGGTCCAGTTTTGTCCAATGCGGCGCTGCGCTTCGACAAACATGCCGATAGAAGCATCGTTGGCGTCAACAGTGGCGCCGGCGAGAAACGCCGTATCCTGAAGGTCGTTTAGGCCGAGGCGCGCGCCGGCGAAAACATCATTGTCGCCGAAAGCGACAGGAGCAGCGAAGATTGGCCCGGTTGCTTCGAGCAGGAGTTCTTCGTCGCGGCCGTCATACTGATATTCCGCCAGCAGCCCAAGATCGGCGTTGCCGCCGAATATCTGGTAAACCGTATATTCAAAACCGCCGACCGCAGCAGCGAAAACATCGCCATGGCCTTCGCGCACAATGGCCTCGAGTTTCCAAAGCCAGGCGTCCTTTGTGTATTGCAGGTCAACGCCGCCTTGAGTGATCGTATCGTAAACGGGGCGGATTCGCTGGTTAGCGAGATCGATGGCAAAACGCGGCTCGCGCGATGTGCCATGAAAAATCGATACGCCGAAATCCCAATTGCCGATGTAGTGTGAATACCGCGCTGCGACATCGATAGCGCCGCGTCCCCAATCGCGGTTGATGATTTCAGCTTCCGTGTCGACGGGCAGGGCAAACCGCAAGCGTCCGTCTACGCCGGGAAATGTCCGGGTCCGAAAACCGGACATGACGAAGAGATTGAGCGTTCCCCAATCGTTGATCAGCGTGAGGTTGGCCATGGGTTGGCCGAGCTTGTCTTCTTCGTCGATGTCTTCGACGGCATCAGTCTGGTTGATAATGTCTACGAGATGACGCGATTCCGTCCGCCCCCAGAATACCTTGACGGCGCCAAGGGTGAGCGACCAGCCGCCGTCAGCGTTGTAGCGATAATAGCCTTCCCGGAGGTCGACATGCGTGCGTTCTTCGTCACGGCTGTCAATGCGGGCGTAAGGGACAAAGACGATCTGATGCTTTCGATCGTCGCTCTCCCAGCGAATGTCGGGCTCAATCGAGAGCGACGGCTGCAAGTGTTCGAATTGCCCGACATATAATGGGTCGTTGGGGAAATAGCGCAGTTCTCCTGCGACTTCCGCACCGATATCCCATTCGCCGGCCCATGCGAATGGCGATGCGACCGACGCAACAATCAAAACAACAGCGCTTAATATCGCCCGCATATCCAAAAATCCCCTGTATGCACCTAACGCAGTCGCGTCAGTACGCCCTGTTCAAAGTCATTTGCATCAAGGCCGTTCTTGAAGCTGAAGTCGTCATAGACGAGTTCGGTTTCTTTGCCGCTCTGCGCATTGATCATTTTCAAGCTGTGCGCGCGCCAGACACCGTCATAGTCGCGATAATCTGACAGAACCAGCGTTTTCAGAAGCGCTTCTTTGCGGTCATAGAACTCAACCTTGCGCACCTGATAAATGTCCTGATCGATCCAAGATTTCTGCTTTGTGTATCCGGAATTTTCATACCGCGGAAATCGTTCGATGACATCGGTTGTCATGCCGTCGAGCTCTTCTTCGCCGATATATTCATACGTGAACTTGTTGAGTTCGGTGATAGTGAAATCTTCAAAGGCGAACTCTGAGCCGACAAATGCACCGGACTTGTTCTTTGACGAAATGCGCTTCACCCGTTTCAGGGCCGGCAGGTAGAGCCATTGATCGTCAGGGTCGAGAATCTTTGCGTGAGACAGAAGGGCGGTGCCCTCAACGTCGCGAGGCGAATCAAACACGACAAGGGACTTGTCGCCTACGTCTTCGCTCTCTTTTTCCAATGTCCGAAAAGAGAACTCTCGAACCGTCTGTTGTCCGGCGCGGTTGGTTAGCACCATGCGAGCGCTGACGCGGCTGTCGCCAAAACCGGCGTCAGTGCGGTCCGCGCGAGCAGATATGTCGTATCCTTTTTGCGCTTCCGGCGTATCGCCCCGGGCTGCGGGATCATTCCCGAAAGCCGGCGTTCCCGCAGTTGCAATAGTGATTGCGAACGCGGCGCTAAGAAGCGGTTGGCGCATATTGAACATGGGTTTCTCCTTCATCGTGCGATTGTTGGGGTGCTTTGTCTTTTGCAAACAAGAGAAGCAGACCTGGCAGCAAGAGAAAATCCAGAACAAGCGCCAGGCCGATTGTCATTGTCGTTAGCAGGCCGAGCTCGGCGTTGATCTGGAACGCCGAGAAAGCCAATACGGAAAAGCCCGCCATGAGAATGAGCGTATTGAAAACGATAGCGGCGCCGACCGTTTCAAACGCGTAACGGATTGCGTTCGGCGCGCTCAGTCCTTTTTCGCGCCGTGCGCGCACATATTTGGTTAGGAAGTGCACGGTATCGTCAATGACGATCCCGAGCCCCAGCGACGCGACGGCGGCAACGGAAAAACCGACGGTACCGACAAGCATTGCCCAGGCCCCGAAGGCGGCGAGAATAGGCAGTCCGTTCGGCGCCATGCTCAACAGGCCCATCGGAATACTGCGAAGCGCCGCCATCATGATGAACGAGATGGCGACAATGGCGATCGACGTACCAGTCACCATGCTTTCGACGTTGCGCTGCGCAATAAAAGTGAACATCACTTGCGGGCCTGTCGCAGGGCCGTCTAACTTCGGCGCATTTTCTGCAAACCATGCCTCTGTTTCCTTCAGGAACTGCCGAACACTTTTTGTATTGATGTCGCCGGCCAGCGTCGCCGTCAGTCGCGAAGATGATTTGTCGATATTTATGCGGTCATTGAGATCGAGGCCGTATGGGAGCGACAATTCAAAGAGGAGCAAATACTGGGCGGCGAGTTCACGATCTTCCGGCAAACGATAATAGGCCGGATCATCGGCGTTCAGGTTCTTATTCAGGCGCTTCATGATGTCCGCGACCGAATAGACATGAGCAACGTCGTCGCGGTCTCGCAGCCAGTTCGTGAATGCGTCTAATTTTTGTAGATAGGCCGGATCAGTCACACCGCCCGCTTCGCCTGATTTTATGGAGAACTCCATTGCATAGAAGCCGAAATGTTCGACAATTGCGTCACTGTCGGTTCGGAATTCGATGCGCTGATCGAAATATTTCCGGAATTCGTCACTCAATTCGATGCGCGGGATCATGGCGATCAAGGCCACTGTCGCCGCCGCCGATATGCCGAGAAGAACTCGATTATGGGCGACAATAAACTGTGCGACTCCGCTCAGGGCGCTAACTTGTTTTCCTTGTTCGACAGTTTTGACGCGCATGGGAATGATCGCGAGCGTCGCCGGCAGAAAAGTAAGGGACAAAATCCACGCGGCGAGAATTCCGACAGCCGAGATATTTCCGAAATCACGAAACGGCGGCGCGTCGGAAAAGTTGAGCGCCATAAAGCCGACGATAGTTGTAACCGAGGTGATGGAAACAGCCAGGAGGTTGACGCGTATCGATTCGACAATGGCGTCGCGCTTGGCCATCCCTGCACGCATAGAAACGCGCATGGTCATGAGGACGTGGATTGCGTCGGCGACCGCGAGCGTAAGGATGACAATGGTCGCGCTCGGGCTCGGCCCGGCGAGCTTAATGCCGACGAATCCTGCCCATCCCATTGCGATCATCGTCGAGAGAATAACCACCGCGAGCGTTGCAAATGTCGCGGACACAGACCTGACGGCGACTATTGTCGTAACAATAATCACAAGGAGCATCAGCGGTATGAGTGATGTAAAGTCAGACTGAATGGCTTCGCCGAATGCGTTGTTTAGCATCGATGAGCCGGAGAGATAGATATTGAACTGCGGGTGCGATTCCAGAATGTCAGCGCGCAAAACGCGAGCGGCGGCCACTGCTTCCGGCACCTCGGAAAGCGATTGTTCTGGATAGGTCAGCGTCACGTTTACCGCTGCGATGCCGCCATCGGCGGTAATCAGCTGTCCATTAAGGAGCGGTTCGGCGAGCGCGTTTGCTTTTTGGTTGGCGAGTTCCGTCGGCGAACTGGCGCCAGGGGCAGGGACAAGATCCTCAACGATAAGCTCATCGCCGTTGGCGTAGGTGTATTGGAAGTTCGTGATGGAATCGACGCGCGTCGCATAGGGCAGTTGCCAGGCTCTTTCCGTCAACTCTCCAATGGCTTCGAGGTTTTCATTTGTGAATATTTCCGATCCGTCTTTCGGCTCGAAAACAAACAGGAAATTGTCGCTTTTTATGTAGGTGGCCTGAAAGTCTTCGAAATTGCGAAGCTCCGGATTGTCTTTGGAAAAGAACGTCCGGTAATTATTGGAATATTCAAGGTTTGCGGCGCCGGTGGAGATATAGGCGGCGCCGGCAATGGCGAGAAATATCACCAACCATCGCAGTTTGATGATTGTTTTGGCGAGGGCGACGGCAAAAGCGTCGAGACCGGTTACTGTTCGGGACATGACATACTCCAGAATGCATTCTTCAGACGCGCGTGAGAGTGTTCGAACCGAGGGCGCGCTCGACATAGACGATTGTTGCTTGTCGGAATTGACAGTTTCATTGCTGATTTCGCTTTTAGGTTTTGCCCACTGCGCGCAACGCTGCGTGCAAGGCCTCAGTCAATCTTTCAGAGGGAGCGCCCGCTTGCGCGTGGGCGCCGATGCCCAAGAGGACCGTGATCAAAATCGTTGCGCCGTCTTCGGACGTAATGTCCTCATTAAGTCCGCCGATGCTCTCGGCGCGTGACAGGGCCTTGCCAAAGGCGAACTCGATCTCGGCAAGATAAGTTTTGATGCGTTCCGCGATTACCGGGTCTTTCAAGCCGCGTTCACTCGCCACATTGCACATAAAACAGCCGGCGCCGCGATCGGCCATTTCCCGTATGGCGAATTCCATCACTTCCCGGACCGCTTCAAGCGGATGCGTGTCAGGATCGTCGAGGCTGGTCAGGAACCGGTTTTTTCGCTCGAAATAATAGTCGTCAAGGGCGGCGAGGAAGAGTTCGCGTTTGCCGCCGAACGCATTGTAAAGCGAATACCGGTTCAATCCGGTCGCCTGAACCACGTCTTCGATGGACGTGTTCTCATACCCGTTCCGCCAAAACAGTTCTTTGAGCGTGCGGGTCGTTTCGGTAGATTCGCGGTACGGCGTCATATCCATCAGAATGACCATTCCAGAATGATGGTTCTGGATTTAGAACAGCTATTCTGAAAAAGCAAGATCAAATATGTGTTCTGATAAGCCTATTGATAACAGTGGGTTATAAGGAATGCGTCAAAATTCCGCTTTGACGCCCGCGAAATACCGCCTGCCGATCACATCGTAAAATTCTGCAAAAAATCCGCGTTCTGCGAATGCAGCGACGGGCAGGTCCTTGTCGAAAAGGTTTTCAACGCCCGCATACAAAATGACGTTGTCGTTGGGTCGAAACTGAATTCCGGCGTCTACGTATGTCGTAGCTGGAAGGCCTGCTGCAGGATTGTTGTTGTTTACAGTCTGTGCTGCGCCCCGCCTTCGCACGGACCAGAGGGTTTTCCACCTGTCTGTTTCAAGGCTTGTCGTTGCATAAATTTGATGGCGCGGAAAATTCGCCAGGCCGACCTGCTCAACAAGTGCTTTGTCGTAGAAGTTGCTGTTTTTCGTGCTGTGCGCATAGGAATAAAGGAAATCCAAAGAAAGCGCCGGGGCAAGCGGAGCCCAGATAAGTTCGCTGCGATATGTAAGTGACGCATCAAGGCCGCTCGTTTGTCCTTGGGGGCCGTTCAAATAAGTTTCTTCAATTTGGAGCAATTGTCCGGTTGTCGGATCACGTTGAATGAACAAGTTTCCGGTCGCCGGGTTTACGCCGCAAAACCGGATGGACAAAGACGCGCTGGAGTAACAAGAATCCAGCACCGCCAAGCCATTGGTTCCATCAATGCCATTCGTAATTCGATGAAAACGCCAATCAGCGGTAACTCGCAGCGCGTCATCGTTTAGATACACAAATTCATGAAGGTCCAACGCGACGCCAAAGTGACGCGTGTGAACGTTTTCATGATCGAGATCTGGATTCCCGGTTGGAACATATTCGACTAAAATGTTTTGCGGGATAAAGCCTGATGGAACGCCCAGCGCGCCGCCCGATGCGCAGTTATTGGCGACCACACTGTTGAACGGCTGCGCACACGGATCAAACGTCCCTTCTGGAGCAGTAAGTCCCGCCGAAAAAAGTTCAATCGCATTCGGCGCTCGACCGCCGTAAAGGGCAAAAGCGTAAAACTCCAACCCGGGTGTCGGCGCCCAGGATAAGTCGCCGCTCACATTTGCAACAAAGCCGTTGCCGGTCCACCGCGTCAGGCGGACGTCTGCACCGAACATCACGGTCCCCGCGGCAGCGCCTTCGGACAACAAGGGCAAATCGGCGCCGGCAAAAATTTCCGCGTACCCGACCGATCCCGACGCTCCGGGCGCCTGTAACTCCGCCAACGCGATTTGGTTCGATCGACTTTGATTTCCCGCGTCGTCCAACAGATCGCGGCGGTATTCCACGCCGGCGGTTAGCTGACCCTCGCTTTCGCCCAGTTCGTATAAAGGCCCGGTCGCCGTTATACGTGCAACATGTTCAGTCGTAGTAATACGGCGGATACGCGGGTTCAAGCGATAAAAATCACCAACTGAGGGTGAAACGTTTTCACCGGAAAAAATGTTGAACGGTTCACAACCGGCCGCCGCCGCGCAAAGCGACGCGTCAAGGGCGATCGCTACGCGTTCAGAATCGATTTTATTCAAAGGGCGGTCAATTGTCCGACTGCGTCCAAATCCGTATGATGCGGTCAACGACCAATCATCGCCGAGATCGACAATTGCCCCGGTATGGAAGTCCAGAGTCCTTCGGCTAATGTCTCGCCGGCGCGGGCCGAGCTCGACGAAGCGGCGGTTGATCAAAAAACTTTCGATCGGCCCGCCAACGGTGGCTTCAATTGCGGCGCGAAGACCCGCTGGCGCATTCGGATGATCGGCTGGAACTAAAATTGAGTCGCCATACTCAATGCTGACGCCTCGAAACGCCGACACCGGCGCAGCAGCGATTTGCGTCGCAATGTCAACGTCGGCGAAGAAGAGCTCTCCGTAAACGGAAATGTTGTGCGACAACTCATAATCCGTACGCATGTAGCCGTGCCAGCGATCAGTTTCTGGCAGAGCGGAGAATCCCTCTACCCAATTGTATAACTGATCAATCCTGCCCTCGAATGTTTCGAACCCGCCCGGGACTAGGCGCAGCTGATCGACCGGATCAAATAAAAGCGTCACGTCGCCGCTCGTCCCAATCGCGCCCGCGATATACCCGGCGGGCGTGAAGGGACTGCCGCCAAATCCAGGCAAGAATTCGCTGTTGGGATCGTTTGAGGGCTGTCCGTTTATTGCGAAACCATAGGGCCGGGAAAGATAATTTCTGTCGGCGAAAAACAGCGACGGATCCATCGCAAATACGCCGCCTGCGGAAATCTTGCCACGGCCGTTGGCAAACTCGGTTCCCGCGAACAGCGACAATGAATATTCTCCGGCATCGCCGCGCTCGGAGATTCCGCCGTGGGCGTTAAGCGATACGCCATCGATATGATCTCGCATAACAATGTTTACAGCGCCGCCCACGGCGTCGGTGCCTAGCGTCGAACCGGCGCCCTGATTGATGACCTCTACCCTGTCAATTAGCGGCGTCGGGATAGAGTTTAAGTCAACGCCGTAGATGTCGCCATTGCCTCCGCTGGTCCGTACGAATCGACGGCCATTGACGAGCGTCAGCGAGCGTTTCGGGCCCAGCCCCCGCAAATCGGTCAGATCAAGTCCGCCGGCCGAAATAAGAAGCTGCGTATTTGAAGACGAAACAGAGGCGACAGTCACCGGTAGTTCGTGAATGGGTTCTGCTATGCTCTGTGAGCCGGACAAGTTCAGCGCTTCGGCGTCAAGCGTGTAATCAACGTTAGGTCCCGCATGTGCGCCAGGAGCCCGGTAGCTCGTGGTGACAATAATCTCGTCGATGCGTGGTCCGTCACGTTCAATTTCGAAATTGTTCGGCGGCAGTTCCGGCATGAGTTCAATGACCCGCGGACGTTCGATAATCGCCAGCGTACTGCTGTCAATTTCCCGGTATTCAAGCGAGGAGCCATCCAACAGTGCGTCCAGCGCGTCGCGCGTCGTGAGTGCGCCGGAAACCGGCGGCGCGATGCGCCCGGAAACGATGCGGTAGTCGTAAATAACGGAAATGCCGCTCTGATCGGAAAACTGCCTTAGCGCATCATCAAGGGGCCCGCCGGGCATTGAGTAGGTAGCAGTAAGCGGGTTGTTGGCTGCAGCCGGTGTTGCCGCCGTCTGACACAACAAGAGCGCCGCCGCACCCAACAGGCCGCGGCGGACAATATGCATATGTCCCGTGACGCTACTCATTCGCTCGCAAAACAATTTTGTCCGTTTCAGTCCGGTCGGCTTCCAATGACAGCGCGACGCTAATGGCTCGGATCGCAACGTCCTGATCATCGAGCTCAACACGCCCCGAAACCGGCGTTGAGCCTAAATCCGCATTGCCGAGTTCAATTTTCGGGATGAAATACCGATTAAGATCTGAAACCACATGTTCGAGCGGCGTTTGGTCGAAAAAGAGATAACCATGCCGCCATGTGGCTGCGACGTTTTCGTCGAAGTCGTTTATCGTACTGAAGGCGCCTGACGCATTGACGGAGACGGTTTGTCCAGCTTCAAGACGCAACGATTTCATCCGAAGGGATTTTGTCGCAGGTGTTACGGCGACAACGCCGCTCATTACGGAAACGACTGATCTGCTAGTTTCTTTGTGAACTGTGAACGAGGTTCCAAGAACGGTCGCGCGCGCATCGCCCGCATCGACGATAAAGGGCTGCGACGCATCGTGTGCGACATCGAAGAACACTTCGCCCTGCTCAATCTTCGCCTGCCTTTCGCCGTCCACGAATGCATATGTCAGAACTGTGTTCGTATTCAGCGTCGCCATTGTTCCGTCGGGCAAAGAAACTTCGCGAGTTTCGCCGAGCGCGGTAGCGAAGCGTTCACCTTTTGACGGCGGGGATTGAAAAACAGCGAAAACGAAGAAGGCGGCAAATAACGAAGCGGCAATAGCGGGGACGCCGTATTGCAGCCAGCGTCGCTGCGGCTGAGCATCGAGAGCAGGCTCGTCATTGGCGTGCCGCCGTTTCCCTCCAGCGGCGCCGGCGAGCGCGCTCGCCTCGGCGATTTCCATATATTCCGCCAACGCAATGGAATGACGCGGATCCGCATCCAACCACGCGCCAAGTTCGGCTTCGTCAACTTTGCTAAAAACGCCAGACAGTTGCTTCGCAGCCCACGCGGCCGCCTGGTCGTCGATGCGGCGAAGCTCGCCGCGTCCGGTGTTTAAATCGGTCATAATAGCGCCCCGATTTCCTTTCCACTTCTGGCCGCACTGAGTGTCCCACTAGCGGCTGCTTTAACTCGTACTCAGGTCCCCAAAATCATCACTTGTCCGAATCATCCTCACGCAATGCTTCTCGCAGCTGTTTCAGCGCAACGATCATGTATTTTTCGACGCTGCTTTCTGAAACCTGCATGCGCTTGGCGATTTCGCGATAGCTGAGTCCGTCAAAGCGGTTCATGGTAAATGCGGTTCTTGCCGATTCCGGTAAGGCCGCAATTGCGTCCAACGTCTTTCGAACATCCTGACGCAAGCTGGTTTGCTTTTCCGGCGTAGGACCGGCAGCGGCGATATTTGATATCGCGTCGTCGTCGTCATTCTCGGAGGGCATGATGTGTCTACGATTGAATGTGTTTCGACGCTTCATTTCATTGACGGCGAGATTTCCGGCCGTTTTGAAAATGAGCGCCTTGGGATTCGTGACCATCGCCGTCGCTGCGTAACTCCACACACGCAGATACACAGATTGAGCAACATCGCCGGCGGCGTCCGGATCGCCGAGCCGTCGCGTCAGCCACTTCACGAGAACGCCTTCATTCTCGCGAATGGCGGTTTCAATTCGTGCGGATTGGTCCGGTTTCATCACCGGTATCCGCCCATTTTGGTCGGTTTGGTCACAACCTTACACGCCTCCGGTCAAACGGACGAAACTGCCCGTTCCGACAAGACGGCCGATCCAAAATGACGGATGCACCGGCCCCTTGCCCGCATTTATCGATCAGTTCGCCGACTGCTCGGCTCCCGACATCGCAAAAAACTCGCCAATCGATTGAGGAGTTTTCCCTGCCGGTTGTCTACTGATCGAACAGCGGGCTCCCTCCGGTGCCTAATGTTCATCGTACCCGTGAGCCGGGGAGTAACGCCCAATTGCTTCCTGGCTCACACACTACGAACCTTATGATTTTTTTTGATTGGACCGCAAGCGCTATTGCCAGCCGATAGTTGGCGCAGCGGGCGTGGAGTGGCCCGTTGGACGGGCAATTGTGTTGCTCCAAGGTCACATCTGCCGTTTCAGTGAAAGAATTGACTACGGTTGCAGGGCGGCGGGTTGTCATAGGACCGACAGGACCGGTGGGAGCCGACAGGAATGTAGCGTTGCAGCGCCCAAGCGCTGGCGGCTTCTCGGCTGTCAGGATTTGTCAGTCGCACGGGAGGGTTAACGCTTCCTGCGATTTGCCCGAGCGCTGGCGCGGGCAATCGCTGCCTGAATAACGGGCGCGCTGTGAATTGGGAGAGTTTTTTGAATGGCTTGGGACGAGTCATTTGCTGAAGAACAATGTGCTCGAAGGTTAGAGCGATCTGGCTCAAAACGCACCGTCACGGTCGGGTGGTTGCTGCGCACGGCGCAGACGAAGGTGCTGTTTGCGCCGCCAACGCTGTTTTCCCGGGATGATCCAAAAGCTGCGTCGTCGAAATCAGTCCAGAACTGTCCCGCTTCCATTGATTTTGATCGACGCCATTTCGTTATTCCGGCCCCGATCGACATCACGCTGCATTTCGTACGTCAGGCTGATGGTCAGTTATCCTTGCAGGATGCGAACGGCGCCCAGTCGGGAATCAGTCCGAATGGATTGAACGAACTGCTGAAACTGCATCCCCAGGCAGAATGGCGCCACCCGGATCGCCCGCTGATTCAATTTCTTTCACCCTACATCTTCGTAGCGGACGATCCGTGTTTCATCGTTCAGACATCGCCGTATTTGCATTACTTCCGTGAACCGCGCCCAGGCGTCCAGATGGGCGGGCGCTTTCCAATTCATATTTGGCCTCGACCGGTGAGCTGGGGATTTGAATGGCATGATGTCACCCGGCCGTTGACGCTCAAGCGCGGCGAGCCGTGGTTCTATGTTCGGTTTGAGACAGAAAATCCGTCTGCGCGCGTTCGGTTGGTCGAACAGGAACAAACGCCCGATCTGGAAAAGTATATTTCGGACATCTCCGACGTCTCAAAGTTCGTGAATCGAACCTACTCACTTTTTTCCGAGGCGCAACGACTTCGCCCGACCACGCTCGTACGGGAAAAAAAGCAATGATTTTCGATGCCGCATCCGATGCAGAGACACATTCTTGCGGTGTTCACTAATGGTGGAAACGATTGAATCTCTCGTGCGCAATGCACAATCGCTGAAGGCCGCCGGCCGCGCCCAAGACGCCATTAATGCATGGCGCAGCGTGGTCGAGCGCGCGCCGGAAAATCTGTTTTATCAGCACGATCTTGCTGCAGCGCTTGGCGACGCGGGCCTTAATGCAGAGGCCGCCGACATTGCGAACGACGCCATTTCGAACGGGCTCGACCGTCCCGAAACACACCTTGTTCATGCCCGCGCGCTCGCGGGAACTCTGGATCTGGACGGAGCGGAAAACGCGTATCGAACGGTCATCACGAAGACGCCTGACCACGCTATTGCACATCGTGAACTGGCGCAGATGATTTGGATGCGTACCGGCGACAGGGAAACGGCTGAGGCGCCCTTGCGAGACGCAATCGCCCAGCAGCCGGGAAACCTTAGTCTCAAGATCATGAGGGCGGAGATAAGAGGACAAACCGGCGATGCGCAAACACAGTACGAATTGCTGACCGAACTCGTTCGTAGCGCCGGTCGCCATCCTCAGATTTGCTATTTCGCGGCGAGAGCTGCGCTTGCCAGCAAAAACTTTTCCTCAGCGCTTGAATATGCGCAGGTAGCGAGCGACGGCGCGCCGGATCAGGATGATGTCGTTGCTGTTTACATTACGGCGTTATTGGCGAACGGAGATGCGTCGGCAGCTCTGCGATTGATTGAGAAACTCAGGGCGCGCCAACCGGCAAATCAGTACTTTATCGCACTTCAGGCAACCGCATGGAGAATGTGCGGCGATGAGCGCTACCAACTTGTCTTTAACTACGACGAATTGGTCTGGGCGGCGCCTCTCGAACGGCCGCGCGGCTGGTCCACGCTCAACGGCTACCTAGAAGATCTCGGGAAGGCGTTGGTGGAATCTCACTGTTATCGCGAACATCCGTTTTTTCTTTCCGTCCGCCATGGCAGCCAGATCGCTTCCATTACCAAGTCGAATAACCCGGCCATGCGCGCCTATAGCGAGGCGGTACGCGGCCCACTGGAAACATATCTGGAGAGACTTGGTCCCGGAGACGACCCTCTGCGGGCGCGATTTGGGTGTGGAGCTGAACTTCTCGACGCGTGGTCTGTGCTGCTTCCTCCAAACGGTTATCACGTCAACCATGTGCATCCGGAAGGGTGGATTTCGTCGGCCTGCCACATTCATCCGGCCGCCGATGATCCGGAAAGCCCAAAAGCCGGCTGGTTGAAATTCGGAGAGCCGGGATGTGCAACAACGCCGTTGCTTGCAGCTGAGCGGCATATCAAGCCCGAAGCCGGGCAGATGGTTATGTTTCCCTCTTATATGTGGCACGGCACCGAGCCGTTCACGAAAGGGGCGTCGCGGTTGACGGTGGCGGCTGATTTCGCGCCGCAAAGTCGCGCGGACTGAACGATAGGCGATGCGGGGGAATAACAAGCCTTCGGCGCCGTAAAAATTTGCGATGCAGCGCCCGCGCCCGTCGGGCCGTCGATGGCTTCGCAGATGATCCGATAACGGACGCTTCGCGTGCGGCGCTTTAGTATTGCCTAAACGTGACGCCCTGTTGGCGGGTGCGAATTAATGATCTGTTTACCTCTATTGCCGGGACCTGAATCACTTCGCCAAACCTGTTGCCAAAAAGGAACGGTGCGAATTTGTCAGCTTTTTCACGGTTATTACTGGTTGACGGTTTTATGGAGAAGCCCCTAGCGTCTGCCCACTACTGATCTGTGTGGGCGCAGATTCGGTCCATTTGCCCTTTCGTTTAACGACAATAGCGAAAGGCAACCGGAGGGGCCGGCGATAGAAAACAGCACAGCTGTTTCACCGCCATATTGTCATCAAATTGGCCGTTCGTTCATCACGCGATGACGCGCGGCTGCCGGAGATCCGGCGACTGGAGGCAGCTTGCTGCTTTCCATCGCCGTCTTGTTTTGATGGAGGGATGAGCATGAAAAGCTCACACATTATGAGTCGCTTGTTGCGCACGACTGTGCTCTCGGGGGCGGCTATTGCTGCAGCGTCGCCTGTGTTGGCGCAAGACGATGCAGATACGGACGATATTGTTGTCGTCACTGGCACGCGCTTGAAAGACGCAAACCTCGACGCGACAAGCCCTGTTTCGACAATTGGTGGTGAAGCGTTCGATATTCGCGGTACGGTCGATACGATCGACTTGCTCAACACGTTGCCGCAGATCACGCCGGGGCTAAACTCGCAAAATACCGGGTTTGCAAACGGCGCGAACGGCACGTCGACAATCAACCTTCGCGGCCTTGGCGAAACGCGGACCTTGGTCCTCGTTGACGGCAAGCGACTTCCGTTCGGATCGCCGACAACCGGTGGTTTCGCTTCGGACGTTAACCTGGTTCCGGCGCCCATGGTTGAGCGCGTTGAAATCGTGACGGGCGGCGCTTCAGCTGTTTACGGTTCAGACGCCATCGCCGGTGTTGCGAACTTCATCTTGAAGAAAGATTTCGAAGGGTTTGAGCTCGACGGCCAGTTTGGCTTCAACCAGTCCGGCAACAACAGCGAGTTCGCGCAGGCTGCACTCACCGCTGCCGGTGAAACGCCGGTTTCGGGCGCCACGACAGGCAACGAAACCTGGGATATCAGCGGCCTCATGGGCGCGAATATCGATGGCGGACGGGGCAACGTCACGGCCTATTTCCGTTATCTGCGCAACAATGGACTGCAACAGGGCGAACGCGACTTCTCGCAATGTGCGTTGATTGAAGCGCCGACGGCTGGTCAGCGAACGTGCCTGGGTTCCAACCAGGGTCCGTTCCCGACGACCTTCTTTATCCCCGCGTTGCTTGACGGCGCGCTTATGCCGATCCCGCTTGTCGATTCGATGGGCAACACGATCCTGGACGCCATGGGTAATCCGGTGGTTTCGCAAGCGTTGTCGCTCGACGACACTGGCAATTCGTTCACCGTCGGTTTCAACAACCCGTTCAACTTTAACCCGTTCAATCCGATCGTCCGGTCCGTTGAGCGTTTTAATGCCGGCTTCAGTGCGAACTACGATATTAACGACAATATCAGTTCCTTCATGACGTTTGGGTTCACGCAATCTCAATCGCCGCAAATCATTGCGCCGTCTGCGGCCTTTGGTACGTCGGTTTCGATGATTAACTGCGACAACCCGCTTCTCAACGCTGAAGCGCTTGCGCAAATCTGCGGCGTTGATACAGGCGGCGGCGTGTTCTCTCGCGACGTTGCCGACGGCACAACCGACGGTTTTGCACCGGCCCAAATCCGCCGCCGTTTCGTTGAGGGCGGTCTGCGGACGGACGACCGCACGTTGACCAATTTCCGCGTCGTTGGCGGGTTTACCGGCACGTTGTGGGATGGCTGGGATTGGGATGTCTTCGGACAGTTCTCCAACACCAAGCTCGAACGTCTTCAGTTCAACCAGGTGACGCTGACCCAGGCGGCGCGTGCGCTGGACATCGTGGACGACGGCATGGGCAACCCGGTTTGCCGATCATTCCTGGACGGCACGGACCCGGCCTGTGTGCCTTTCATCTCAGCCTTCGTGACGGGTGCGCAAAACCCGGCGGGTCTGCAAGCCTACGTCGATACGCCGACGCTGACACAGGGCAGCATCCAGCAAACGGTGTTCGGCGGCACGATCCAGAACAGCCTTGAAAACTATGGCGTTCAGAGTCCGTGGGCTGATAATGCGGCGAGCATCCTGTTTGGTGTCGAATATCGCCGCGACCAGTTGCGTACGCAGGCGGACGCCACCAACCAAGGCGGGCTCCTAATCGGCGCCGGCGGCGCGGTCAACCCGACCAACGGTTCCACCGAGGTTTGGGAACTGTTCATGGAGACCAACATTCCGCTGATCAGCGGCATGGAGGGTATCGAATCGCTCTCGATTAACGGCGCGTTCCGGTATTCCGATTACTCGTCAATGGATATTCGCAACGGTGTCGCCGGCGGCGATTTCACGGCGACGACGTTCGCCGCGGGCTTGTCATGGACGCCAATTGATGATGTCCGTTTCCGCGGTCAGTACCAGCGCGCGATTCGGGCGCCGAACATCGGCGAACTGTTCCTGCCGCAATTCGGCAACCTGACGGGTCTTACCGACCCGTGCTCGGGTCCGACGCCGACTGCCACAGCGGCGCAGTGCGCCAACAGCGGTGTGCCTACGGCGCTGTTCGGGCTTGTTCCGCCTGATTCTGGTCAGCTGAATATCCTTCAAGGCGGCAACCCGAACCTCTCGCCTGAGGTTGCCAATACCTACACGATCGGCGCTATCTATACGCCGCGGCAAATCGATGGCCTCACCATTGCCGTCGACTACTTCAACATCTCGTTGAAAGACCGCATCACCGGCATTACGCCGTCGATCACGCTCAACACGTGTCTGCAAACGGGCGACCCGACGTTCTGTAGCCTGATCACGCGTGATGCGAGCGGTTCGTTGACCAATGCCAATCGCGTAGCATTCAACATCAATAACACAAACATCAACATCGCTTCGAATGATGTTTCAGGCATTGATGGTCGCGTCTCCTACAGCTACGACTTCGGCGAATGGGGCGGTTTCGAATGGGACTACAACGCGTCCTACTATCTCGAAAACTCTACCCTGCCGTTGCCGGGCTTCGGTCAATTCGATTGCGTCGGCTTTTATGACGACAACTGTCAGAATCCGAACTTCGAGTATAGCCACGTCTTCACGACGACCTATACGACGAATTTCAACATGAGCGTTTCTGCAGTTTGGCGTTATGTCTCCGGCGTAGATCGGATTGCATCGATTGACGCTAATACCGGCGCCATCACTCCTGTGGACCCGACGACGTCCGCATCCGCGCATCTGGAGTCCGAGAGCTATCTTGACCTCGCGTTCTTCTACGATCTCTTCGAGAACGTTCAGTTGCGTGCGGGTGTCAACAATGTGTTCGACAATGACCCGCCGAGCGTGGCCGCGTTTGGACCGGCGCCGACGGGTAACCAGTCTGCGAACACCTATCCGGGCAACTACGATTTGGCCGGCCGGTTTATCTTCACCGGCATCAACGTACGGTTCTAAAGTGCGTTTCTGTAAAGAGCCGCTTCGCGGCGGCTCTTTACAAGCTTAATCATGAAGCCCGGCCGTTTTCGCGGCCGGGCGTTTCATTTATTGTAGAGTGTTAAGTGGCGGCGGTCTTCAAGGATTGTGGAACCACACGGTTTGCTGCTTCAAATCGACAGAACATGGCGGTGACAATGAAACTCGTAGCGACGACAGTGGTCATTTTTTCAGGCGCTTTTGCGGTGTCGTTTGGCGCCTCAGCGCAGATGGCGGACCCCGCCGAGCTGAGCGAGATCGCTTCTTGCCGACAGATTCCGAAGGCGAATGACCGACTTCGTTGTTTTGACCGAACGACCAAAATTATGGAAACGCCGGCAACCTCGATCGCGGCGGTCGTTGAGGATGGCGAAGGGGAAGTCGCTGCCGCCCCTGTGATCACCGAAGCGGAAAAAGAAGAAGAAAGAAGATCTGATTTAGTAGCCGGGTTTGGCGCCGAGGATCTTGTCGTTCAGGACGCCGACAAGCGTTTAAAAGAACTGCGCGCCGTCGCGACGGAAATCACCAAAGATCGGCGCGGTAATTTTGTCATTACGCTCGATAACGGTCAGGTCTGGCGACAGCTTTCAAGTGACACAAAAAAATTGCGCGTGCGTAAGGACAAAGAGGGGGATGGTCACGAAGTTATTCTTAAAAAACGGTCGCTCGGCGCCTATACGCTTCGGCTGACAACGGCGAAACGATCCATACTCGTCCGCCGCATCAAGTAACAACTACTCAATCAAAGGCCGCGGCAGGCGTTTCGTCTTCTTCGGCCAGAGCGACAGTTTGAACACCCAATCTTCGATCATGTCGATTGCGCCGGCGTTCTGTTGGATAAGCTCACGCTCTTCTTCTTCGCGCTTAGCGGCATCGTAAGCGCGGGTTTCGTCTTTTGCGTCCAGTCGGAACAAAGCGCTTTCGGCGACAGCGCGGCAGTCGTCGGGCTCAAACCCAAGCTGCATATGATCGCTCGCGGCCTGCAAAGTCTCCGCAGGACGATCTAGCAGTGTGGCAAAGTTGAGAGAGCGAACACTGTTCCCGGTCGATTCGCCAAGAACCGTATCGAACAATTCCATCTGGTGGCGCCATACGAGGGCCGCGATTTGAAGATCCGTTAAAGCCAGCGCATCGCGCTGGGGGATTGCCGCGACGCCGGTTTGGTCCATGGCGTAAACCCGATAGATTTGCCGGACGAGCGTCTTGCAAGGATCGCCCTTTTTGATCACAGAGGCGAGAAACCCCCTAAGGTCGCCGTAAAGGAGAACGATCGGCAACCCCAACGCGGCCAGAACAGGAGTGAGGTTGTTGGCGGCGTTGGTTGGTTTTATGAGCACTTGCTCATCGCCGTGATGAGGGCGCGCCACCAGAGCGAACAACATGTCGCGTAGCTTGTGAATCCTATCAATTTCGGTTTGGTCTCGCGCCATTCGGTAGGCGTTTGAAAGCCCCATGATGATTTCGGGCTCTTTTAGCGCCAATACACGGCCGGGGCGGTCAAGCGCGCGCGCAAGCAATGTCGAACAGCAATAGGATGTGTGGAACAAAAACGCAGGCGTCGCTTTTTTTAGCTTCGGCGCTAACGCCAGCAACGTGTCGATCGATGCCTCCGCCCATGATGTAGCTGCGCCTTCGACGCGGTAATCCAGAAACGACGATTTGCTAAGCGTGTCGCGGTTGAACCGTCCGAAGACTACGCTCCGCCGCTGCATATCCAGTCGATGAGGCAGCCAGGTCGGATCACTGACGAGGTCGTCGGCGTTGATTTTAGGAGCTGCGGTCATCGAGTGTCGCCTGGAATTCCTTATCCATTCTCTGTTGGTTTTCGCTTTCAGCCAAGACTAAAACGGCGACGGTTCGCCGTTGGCGCGATGCGATGCGTAAGATGAACACTGACCGAGACCTCCGCCGATTTCTATGGGCTTTCGATTGGCGTCGTAGTGATGATACTATCCGCTGATGGACGCCACATTTGCAAGCGATCGGGACGAGCGATTGGAAGGGCCGCCTGTAAAATTGGCGACCGATGATATTCACTGCTGGCTGTTCTCCCTCGACGGGGAACATTCCGACCAATCGCTGGATGAAACAGAACGGGCTCGCGCCGCGCGGTTCCGTTTTGAAAGAGACCGCCAGCGCTTTGTGGCCGGGCGTGGCGGGGTTCGGCGGCTACTTTCGCGTTACGTCAATGAGCCGCCTGACAGCCTGTCGCTTCTCGTCGAAGAAGGCGGGCGCCCGTTTTTACGGGGACGCGCCGTTAACTTTAACTTTTCCCGATCCGAAGCATGGGGGCTCCTGACCGTCTCCAGAACCGGGATTTTGGGCGCCGACATAGAAGCTGTGCGCATGAAAGATGACCTTGCCGATACGGCGCAACGTTTCTTTGCCTCTGGCGAGCTCGACGTGCTCGATAAGTTGTCAGGCGCCTCCTGGACGGCAGGATTTTTTAACTGTTGGACGCGCAAAGAAGCCGTGGTCAAAGCAGTAGGAACGGGCCTCGCAGCGCCGCTGGACGCCTTTGACGTGGCGCTGCATCCCGATCAGCCGGCCAGAATCTTACGGGCTGAAGGCGCCGTCGCGGCCGCGCACGGCTGGACCATGCGCGCATTCAGCCCGGTAGATGGTTACGCGGCCGCGATTGTCACCGATCTATCGGCCCCGAACTTGCATTTTCTACGCGTCACTCAGCGATAGGCCCGCGTTTTTCTTAACCAATGCGCGCGCCGCCATAAAGGCAGGGGAACGCGCCTTGAATCAACAAAACCTTAACGTCGGACCTGTTGGCGAGAGCTCGACAACAGAGCAATTGGTGCTCGACGCCGCATGCGCCGTATTTGGACGAGCCGATATTTCCATCGACGAAAATTTCTTCGATTTGGGCGGTCATTCGATCCATGCGGCGCGATTGTTAACAAAGTTGCGGCGCCTGATCCCTTCGCTTGGAATTCGGGCTGTCTTCGAAGCCGATTCATTAAGAGCACTCGCGGCGCACATTGATGAAATCGAAAGTCCGTCAAAGCACAATGCGCGCGAGGAGTTTGTGTTTTGAGCGAAACGACAGGTCATCCGCAATCAGTTCATGATTTTCTAGGCCGCACGGCCGCGAAGGGCGTGGCGTTCGAGCGCGACGGCGACGCCTTGCGAGCCATTGCGCCGGCAAATTCGCTGACGCCGGACGATGCAGCGTTTATCCGCGACAACAAAGAAAAAATACTAGCGGCGCTAGACCATGCCGCGTGCGCGACGGATCACGAGTGCGCCGGTCTGTCATTCCTGCAGGAGCGCATCTGGTCTCATCAGAAAATGTTCCCGGAGGCGGCGCTCTATAATCTGGCGACCGTCTGGCGACTTAACGGCGCCCTTGATACGAGCGCGTTTACGCGTGCCTTTTCTCGCGTGATCGCAAGGCACGAAATTCTGAGGGCCCGTTTCGATGAAACAGACGGCGCGCCAACGGTTTCGTATCGTCCTGAAAATGATACTAATTTGCCCATTGAAACGCTGGCGTCAACGACAAGTAACGACGCTCTTATCGCGAAGGTAAAGTCGTTGCGCAGTGAGCCGATAGCTTTTGGCGCTGGCGAGACATTTCGCGCACGCCTCTATCAACGTTCGGCGTCGGAACATTTCTTTGTCTTTGCCCCCCATCACATTATTTGGGATGGTCTTTCCTGGGAAATCTTCCTGCGTGACCTTGCCGAATTTTATGGCGAAGAAACCGGCGGCGCGCCTGCCGACCTGCCGCCGCTGGAGCATCAATTCGCTGATTTTGCCGCTCGACGTCGGCGCTGGATGGAGAGTTCGGCGCCGGAGGATGAGCTTGCCTATTGGCGGGAATACTATGCGGGAGATACGCCGCCGCTTGCATTACCCGCCGACAAAAAGCGCCCCAAATTGTTTTCTTTCAACGGAAGCGCAGTCCATTTCGACATTGAACCCGAACTTGCGTCAGCCGTTAGCGTCATCGCAAGGCGTTGTCAGTGTACGACGTTTACCGTTTACCTTGCCGCATGGCATGCGTTTCTTCACCGAATTACGGGGCAGTCCGATATTATCGTCGGCGCGCCGGCCCAGGGCCGCGACGATGACGCCGCGGCGCATCTCATCGGCTGTTTTGGGAACGTTCTCGGTTTGCGGTCTCGGTTTGACGGCGATGAAAAGTTCTCCGCCTATGTTCTTCGGGCCAAAGAAAATTTTCTGACTGTGCTGGAGCGCCAGAATGCGCCCATGGAGTACCTTTCACAGAAACTGCGCGGTTCGGTCGATATTTCTCGCACGCCGCTTTTTCAAGCGATGTTCACCTATCAGAATCTCCGTGATCGGCCGAAGTCAATTGGTGAAATAGCAATCGAAGAAGTTGAAATCGGCCCCGGCGGTGCGCCGACAGACATTCAATTAGACATTGCTGACGCCGGTCAATCTGCGACCGCCGCGGTTAATTATTCAACAGACGTCATGAGCGAGGCCGGCGCGCAGTATCTCGCCACGTGCTTTGAAGCCTTTCTTACCGATGCGATGGCGCAACCTGATCAACCGGTAGCGAATATCGCTATGATGCCGGCCGCGGAGCGAGAAAAAATCCTTTCTGACTGGAATGAAACGGGTGCTGACTATCGCCGCAATGGACTTGCGTTTGACTATTTCGATGACGCCGCCGTCATGCGCCCCGATGCGCCGGCGGTCAGCATGGGTAAGGCGTCTTTGTCTTACGGAGAGCTTCAGGCTCGCGCCAACCGCATCGGGAATTACCTCCAGTCGAATGGAGTGACGGAAGGCGACATTGTCGCTGTCTACATGGATCGATCGATCGATATGGTCGCCGCAATCTTCGGGCTCTGGAAGGCCGGCGCCGCGTTACTCCCGATTGATCCGGGATTTCCGCATAGTCGGCTTGCCTACATGCTTGAGGACGCCGGTGCAAAAGCGGTCCTTACGACGACGCCGTTGATTGAAGATTGGCTGGTCGAAGCGGCGCCTGTGATCGACATGACAAGCGACGCCGCCGCAATTGCCGCCATGCCGTCGACGGCGCCGGCGATCGATCGCGAAACTGCAAGCGCAAGATCCTACGTCATTTATACGTCCGGCTCGACGGGAAAGCCGAAAGGCGTTGAGAATGCGCATCCGGCTCTCTGCAATTTCATTGAGTCGATGATGCGCGAGCCGGGCATGCGCGCCGACGATCGCATGCTTGCGGTTACGACCATCTCATTCGACGTCATGTTGCTTGAGCTTTTCGTAACGCTCGGCGCCGGCGCCGAGATTGTTCTCGCCAGCAATGAAGACGCAATGGACGGGTATGCGCTCTCGGAGATCCTGGAGCAGCGGGACATCACCGTGTTGCAGGGAACGCCGGCGACCTGGCGAATTCTTCTCGAGGCTGGCTGGTCCGGAAAACCAGATCTCAAATGTCTTTGCGGCGGCGAAGCCATGCCCGCGACCTTGGCGGATCTCTTGCCCCCGATGGTCAGCGAACTCTGGAATATGTACGGCCCGACCGAAACAACCGTTTGGTCCACATGCGCGCGCATTGAAGGCGGTGAGAATATTCACGTTGGCCGGCCCATCGCCAATACGCAGATTTATATTCTGGATGCTGCGGGCGCGCCGACGCCCGCGGGTGTGGCCGGCGATCTCTGGATCGGCGGCGAGGGCGTTGCGCTTGGCTATCTTGGGAAGTCCGAGATGACCGCGGAACGTTTTCGTAACAATCCGTTCGCGCCATCGGCTGGCCGCATTTATAATACTGGCGATCGCGCGCGCTGGCGACGAGACGGTACTATCGAGATCATGGGCCGCGTTGACGATCAGATCAAAATTCGCGGCTATCGCATCGAACTTGGCGACATCGAAACCGCGCTCGGCAAGCATCCATCAATTTCGCAGGCGGCCGCGGCGCTACGCACCGATCATACGGGCGAGCCAACGCTGGTGGGGTATACCGTTTTCAAGGACGGCCAGTCGGCTACGACGAGCGAGCTGCGCCGGTTTATGCGAGAGCATGTACCTCATTACATGACGCCGCAGTTTTTTGTGACGTTGCCGGCGTTGCCCCTTACCAACAACAACAAGGTTAACCGCAAAGCGCTGCCGGCGCCGGCGGGCGTTGCCGCATCTGCTCGGCGCGTTGCTCCGCGGACGCCGCAAGAAATAGCGCTCGCGGACATATGGACGGATATTTTGCAGACATCTGAAATATCCGTCACGGACAATTTTTTCGAACTTGGCGGCCAGTCCTTGCATGCGGCGCGTATGATCGCGCGCGTGCGCGATTCCGTTGGCCTGGTCATCACGCCGCGCGACGTCATTTTTGAAAGCCTTGAACAGCTTGCTGCGGAGAAAGCTGCTGCGTGAGGCAGTAGGCGCAAAGAGTCTGACAAACGTTGCGAGCGGTATCTGAAGGAGACGTCAATGGCGGCGACGCCGTTATATTTTGGAGACAGTGCGCGAAAGCTCTACGGCGTTTTTCATCACCCGGAAAAACGCACGCCGAATGCGCCGGCGGTCCTGTTGTTCAATCCCTTTGGTGAAGAAGCGATCCGCGCAAGTCGCATCTTCAAGCAGTTGGCTGAACGACTCGCACGCGCAGGCGCGTCCGTATTGCGGTTTGACTATTTCGGCAGCGGCGATTCCGACGGCGATTGCTCGGCGGTCGACTTGTTTGGGATGATACGCGATGCGGAAACGGCGCACGAGGAATTGGAGGCGATGACCGGCGCGCGCCGTTTCGTCTGGATCGGACTGGGCCTTGGCGGCGCCGTCGCCTTGCGCGCGGCCCAACAGTCAGACGTCACGCTTGCCAAGCTAATTCTCTGGGACCCGGTACTCGACGGCGAACACTATCTCGCCGAGCTGCGACAGGCTCATGTGTCGATGCTCGCGCATGTGCTCGATGCGCCGTTAGCTCGCATTGATCGAGAAACGCCCGCATCGCCATTCGATTTGGCGGAGGCAATGGGATTCTCCCTCTCGCCGGCGTTGCGCGCGCAGTTACGAGACTTCAAATACTCAGGCGATTGCGTCATTGCGCAAGAAATCCATGTTGTTGGATCGCATGAAGCAACAGGTGCGTCCTGCGCAAACCAATCGTTGGAAAGAGCAGCTGAAGAGATTTTTCATTTCGACAACCCGTCGATGTCCTGGAACAGCATAGAGGCGATGAACGCCTATTATGTTCCTGCGGACATTATCGATTATGTGGCCCGCGCGACGGAGGCGCGGCGATGAGCGAACGTCTGATCCAATTCGGTTCCGATGGCGCTCTAAACGGCGTAATTCGCTCGGCGGCCCATGCAGATCATGCGCAGGGCGTTCTGCTTTTCAACGCCGGCGTTATTCATCGTATTGGGCCGCATCGCCTGAACGTAAAGATCGCCAAAGCCCTTCCTGCGCCAAGCCTCAGATTCGATTTGTCGGGGCAGGGGGAAAGCGAACCGGCGGGCGCGGGACTTGGCTATGAACAACAGGCGGTCGCCGATATCGCCGACGCCATTGACGTCATGCAGGCTGAGTGCGGCATATCTGACATAGCCATTGTCGGCATTTGTTCCGGCGCCGACCACGCCATGCGCGCCGCCTTGTCGGACGAACGGATAGGCGCGCTCGTTCTCGTTGATCCCTATGCCTATCCAAATTCAGCAGCTGCGCGCGCAGATTTTATTGCCCGTGCCGCCGACCCCGACCGGTGGTTGCGTAAACTTGGGTCGATAAAAACACGTAGCGACGAAACAGAAGCCGCTAATGAAATTTCCGCCGAGCCGCTCGATCAGGGACGCCCGGTTGCGCAGAAGGAAAAATTCGCGGCGGACCTGACGGCGCTCACGAGCCGCGGCGTTCGAATTCAGATCATCTATTCCGGGCTGGTCCGGCGTTACGTTTCCAAGCCCGCGCATTTTTTCCAGACTTTTGCCGATTGCGGTTTTGAGAGCACGATCGATGTCGCGACAATGCCTTTTGCGGATCATACGTTCACGGCGCTCGCCGCGCAGGATGCATTGATCGAGCGTATTCGCTGCTGGTTCGGCGTCGAGGCGACGGTGCGGGCGGCGTCATGACAGCGGCGGCTAAATCCACGGCTTCATTGTCCGATCGCGTCGCGCGCGGCGCAGCCTGGATAGTCGGCGGTCGGCTGCTCGTGCGCTCGCTCGGTCTCATAAATACGTTGATCCTGGCGCGATTGCTGGTTCCGGAAGATTTTGGTCTGGTGGCGATCGGCGTCACTGTCATGCAGCTTTTGCAGAACATCACCGATATCGGCGTTTCTCGGACTGTCGTGAAATTTCGAAATGCGACGCGCAAACAGTATGACACGCTCTTCACGATTTCTTTGATACGAGGCGCTGTTGTTACGGGCGTAATGCTTCTCGCCGCTGTGCTTGCGGACAACTTTTATGACGATCCTCGTGCAACATTTGTATTCTTCGGCATTGCCATCGTCCCGATGTTGCACGCGCTCGCCAATCCGCGCTTTTTTGAGTTCGAACGCAACCTAGATTTCTCAAAACACTTCTGGGTGGGCGCCGCAGACAAACTGATCGGCGTTGCTGTTTCCATTGTCATCGCGGTGATCTTTCGAACTTATTGGGCGATTATCCTAGGATTAGTCGCGGGAACATTCGTGCAGTCGATGCTGTCCTGGGTGCTTCGTCCCTATCGTCCGCGGTTTTCGCTTGCTTCGATACGGGAAGTCGGCGGTTTCACAGGCTGGCTCGCCGGGATCAGTTTTGTCGCCGCGCTCAACAACAAGCTCGATGTTCTGGTCCTCGGAAAATTTGTCAGTCCGGCTGATCTCGGCGCATTTTTCGTAGGCGGATCAATAGCTTCGCTGCCAAGCGATGAAATTGCCGTACCGATTGCAAGGGCCGCCTATCCCGGATTTTCAGAGTTGCAGGGCGATCCGGCGGCCATGCGCAGCGCCTATTTGGGCGCCGCTGAAGCGCTGGCTTTTATTGCCATGCCGGCGGCGTTTGGCGTTGCCTTTACCGCGCCCGACCTTGTGACCTTGCTGCTTGGGGAAGGGTGGGACCGCGCCGCACTCATGCTGCAGTATTTCGCGCCCGCTGCCGGGCTTGCCGTCGTGTTTTACGCGACAAACGCTTATGCGTTTGCGCTTGGAAAGGCACGTACGGTTTTCATGCGCGAAATCGTCGTGTTTCTCATCCGTATGCCGATATTTGTAGCGGCGGCCTATTATTTCGGGCTTGTCGGCGCCGCCGTGGCGTGTGGTTTCGGGCGTCTATTGGTGACGGCGTTAAACGCCGGTCTTTATGCTCGCCTCAGCGGCGGCGCAGCTTATGAACCCCTATTGCGCGCGCGCCGTCCGCTTGCGGGTGTTGCGGCCATGTCCGTATATTTTCTTTTGGTCCGTGATGTATTGCCCTTAGAAGCCTGGCCGGTTGTTGCCCGCCTGGGGACGGACGTGATGATTGGCGCCGGCGTCTATCTTCTTTCAGTATTCGGATTGTGGCGCATGAGCGGGGCGGCGGACGGCTTTGAGCGATTGCTCATAGGCAAAACCGGAGCGTTCTTGTCATTAATTAAGGGTTATCGCGTAATAACGTCTTAATCATATTACTTCGCAAAAACTTAACGTAGATTCGGGAAAACGAGTCCGCTGGCTCCGGCTTTATCTGAAACCCGCTTGCACCGGCTTCAAGGAGGCAGCATAAAAAACCCCGGCGGTAAGCCGGGGTTTTTTGTTGCAGGGCCTCAATCAAAGGCGATCTTTTTCCGGCGTTTCGCCTTCCGCGAATAATGGCGCTGGGCCTTCCTCAGGCGTGCGCAAAAGGTCAATGCGATCGCGTTCCAGCTTGAACCGTTCAAGCGCCGAGCCGGTTAATTTTTTGCCCGTCGCGATTTTGAGCTTTTGCGGATTTACTGCTTTGCCCTTGTGGTGCACTTCATAGTGCAGGTGCGGTCCGGTGGAGCGGCCGGTTGTTCCAACGTACCCGATGATATCTCCCTGGCGCACGCGCCTGCCCTTGCGAATGCCTTTTCGGAAACCGTTGAGATGCGCATAGGCGGTTTTGTATCCATTGGCGTGGCGTATGCGGATATAATTGCCAAAGCTGCCATAGCGGTCGGCGCGCTCGACGACGCCGTCGCCGGCTGCCTTGATGGGTGTTCCCCGGGGCGCTGCGAAATCCACCCCCTTATGGGCGCGACGATAACCAAGAATTGGGTGACGGCGAGTGCCGAAGCGCGATGACAAGCGCGCGCCGTCAATCGGCGTCTTCATGAGCAATCTTTTGGCGCTTTGTCCGGCTGCGTCGTAAAAATCCGCCCGGCCGCTATGCTCTTCAAAACGGTAGTAGCCTTTTTGACGGGATTTGCCGCGCCAATTGAGGCGTGCGTACAAGATCTCGCCGCCGCCTGCCATCTCGCCGCGGTCATCGTACTTGGCTTCAAAAATCAATTCGAATTCGTCGCCGCCGAAAATCTCGCGCTGAAAGTCGACGTCATAAGCAAAGGCGTCGGCGAGGCCGGCGATGATTTCGTCCGGCGTCCCAAGCGCTTTTGCCGACAAATAAAGGCTGCCGTCAATTCGCCCTTCAACGGCGTGGAGATGGGTTGTGAGGTCAACGGGCGTCGCTTCTGCATCAAAAACGCCGTCGCTCGCTCTATTGAGTTCAATCTCCTGCTCAAAGCCGTCGCGGAAAGAAAGCGCGATCAGACGCGCTTCAGGTTCGCCTTTGTCGGACAGCTGGAAGATGGTTTGGTTTGGCCAGCCAATGCGCAATTTAAATTGCTGACCGGGCTTCAGACGGCGCAAATTGTAATGATTGCCGAATGCATAAGCCGCCGCGTGGCGGTCCGCAGCCGTGACGCCAGCGCGCTTGAGTGCGTCGACGAATGTCTCGCCGCGCGCGATCGTGACGGTCACATCGACGGCGTCGCGAGACACGTCGCGTGTATAGGCGACGGCGGGGACGAGACTGCGCATCTCCCGATCAGCGGGAAGAAACAGGAATGTTGGCTCGGACTTCGGCGCTGCATGGGCCTTGGCGACGGCGCCAATGGGCGTGATGCGCGCCGAGGGTAATGCGGCGACAATTCGTTTATCGAAAGTTGGCTTAATACTAGGCGCTTTGAATGCGAATTCTTCCTCATAATTGGCTGCGCGGGCGGCGCGGGATTCGGCCAACGCCTCGGCGATCAGAACGTCCGTACTCGTTGCATTGTCGGCTGGCGGTTTCGGCGCAACCGTCTCTATGGTCGGTGCGTCAATACTCGCCGGATCAGGCGCGGAGACGTCCGCTGGGGCCGCCGCCGCCGTGACGACGTCAGATGCGACCGGCGCCGTCTGAGGCGGATTTGGCGCAGGCGCGCCGAGCATCGCATAGGTGAGAAATGCCGCGCCGCCGGCTAAAACCGCGAGAGAGGCGGCAACCCCCGCCGCGCCGCGTTCTTTACGTTCGACCGGGCAATAGGCGGCGTTGTCCTCGGTAAAGGTCTGACCTGTCTCAATAAAATCTTTCGACATGCGTTCAGCGCTTTGCGTTCCGGCTCTCTGAGCATCCGACCAATCTGAAAACCGCCGGCAATTGGCGGCGCTCGCGGCAAAAGTCAAGCATGGCACGCCTCGCCAAGCGCTGCAATTTTTTGCATGCTCGGGGCCGCAATTTGATGCGCATTAGAAGCGTGGGGTGTTAACCTTTGACAAAACCCGTTGGTGGCGTTTGAGGGATATCGGTAATATGCGCGGGGCCAAACGTATACTGGTTTTGCTGGCGGCGATGTTAATCGTCGTCGCGGCTCTTTACGTCCTTCGCAAACCGGCAGCCGGTTTTGCAGTTCGTCAGGTAATGGCGGCGCAAGGGTTGTCCCAACCGCGCGCGCACGTCACGGCTCTCTCCATTAACCATATTCGCATTGAAGACATCAGCGGCGAGGGTCCGGAAAGCGGCGGTGCGCCCTTGTTGCAGATTGATGAGCTCGAGGTGGGTTACGGCTTTTGGGAGGCGCTGTCGAACCGGCGGGTTCGGACCATCCGCCTTGGGCCGGGGAGGCTGCGCGCCGGCGTTTCCGCTGATGGTGCGATCTCCATTGCCGGCATGAACATTCGATCGGCCGATAACGACGCAAACCGTGCATTGCCATTCGACCAGCTCGCTGTGTCGGACCTCACTGTAGAAATCGCAATGCCTGACGGCGTCGCCGTCAGCATGCTCGATGCTGAGTATGACGCTGTCGCCGGCGGCGCGGCGACCGCCGCGATTGAGACTGACCAAGCCGGTCTCAAAGGATATCTCGTTGAAGATGCAACAGCGGACGCCAGCCTCATTTTCGCGGATGACGGAAAGGTCGAAGTTTCGGTTGGATTCAACGGCGATATACAATCTCCATACGGACAAATGCGAAATGGCGAATTGACGATTGGCGGCGGCGGGTCGTCGTGGAGGGATATTGCGTCTGGCAATTGGCGCGATTTTAGCGGCGCAGCTGAAATCGATATTGACGATGCCATTGTCGAAGCTGAGAGTGCGCCGGCGCTTGCAGTGTTTAATCAGCGCGCCGATCTTATCGGCGGGCCGATTGACCAGGTTGCGGTCTCCGGCGGTTTTTCGATAACGGCGGAGGCGGGGGCGATTCTGGTTGAAACCGGCGACCGGCCTTTGGCGTTCAAAGCGGATACCGGCGCCAGTTTCACTATCGAAGCGGCGATGGACGAGCCGGTTTTCGCGTATGAAAAGAGCGAGGCGGCGCTTGCCGGCGTCGCTTCATTTCGCGGCGGCGATGTTTCGGTTGCCGCGACAGTGCAGGCGCAACAATCTGACAAGGGCTGGATGTTTATGGCGCCCATCCGGATCGGTGCGTTTAATACGCCGCCGCTGACTCTGAACGAAGCTTCGGCTTTCCTGAGCGGCGCCTATGCAGACAAAATACTGGACTTTGAAGCGACGGCAAAAGGCGAGGTAGGTTCGGCGTCGATCGGCCGGTTTACCGTTTCTGATGCATCCGGCGCCGCGACTGTCGGCGGCTCCGTCGATTTCAGCGCCAACCGCGCCATTCTAAACCTGCCTGCGGGCAATTGCTCCATGCTTGAACGCGTGTCGCTGAAGATCGCCGGACAGGATATGGATGCTTCGCTTAAGGATGCGCGTTTATGCGCCGCGGCGGCGCCTCTCGCCCTCATTGATTATGCAGATCGTCCGACAACAGATTTTTCCGGCGTCATTACTGCTCGGAATTCACACTACCGGTTGGGGCGCACGGTGTTTATAGGCAAGCCGCCGTCGGTTGATCTCGCAGGACGCTACGCGCCGGCTGATAATCATACGGTCGCACAGGGAACGGCAACAGGCGGCTCCGTCGTCATGAATGATTTGCTGCGGTTTGATCGCGCTGATGCGGTGCTCAAATTTACGCTGGATAAAGACCGCATGACCGTAGACATCGACGCGGCGCGATTGCGGATGACCGAGTATGGTGCGGAAGCGAAAGTTGCACCGATTTTCGCCAGCGGTTCGATGACGCTCGTCGATGACGTCGCCCAGTTTACTTATGAAGCGCAGTCGACAGGCGGCGCGCCATTGGGCGCCGGTTCAGGCGAACATAATATCAAAACAGCGTCGGGTGCGGCTTCGTTTGCATTTAATCGGTTGAGCTTTGCCCCTGGAGGCATGCAACCCGAAGAGCTTGCGCCAGTGTTGAAAGGCATTATCGGGCTGACGCGAGGCGCCGCGGATGGCAACGCCGCTTTTTCATGGAGTCCTGCAGGGATTGAATCCGGCGCCGTGGTGTCGTTTGACGACATTACTTTTCAGGGGCCCGGCCTCACGGTCACAGAAACCGTCGGCGTTAATGGTGAAATTGCTTTTTCCAATCTGTGGCCAGTGGCGACCGACGGCGCACAGGCAATTACGGTTTCAGGCGTCGATTTTGGCGCATTGCAATTGCAGGATGGCGAGATCGTTTTTGATATGCCCGGCGACGATACGCTGCTTGTGGAGCGAGCGATCTTTCCCTGGTTCGGCGGTCAGATCGGCGTGCGCGGCGCGACGGCGACATTCACGGGCGGCAACGCTCGCGCGCCATTGCAGGTTGAAGCGGTTGACCTTGAGCAAATTCTTGAATTTCTGGACGTGCAAGGTCTTTCCGGCGCCGGCACTCTTAACGGTGAATTGCCGATTGTCGTCGAAAACAGCCGCGCAAGTTTCGTAGGCGGACGATTAACCGCCGAGGGACCAGGACGCATATCCTATGTTGGCGACGCTGGCGCGGCGGCGGCCGAGGCCGGCGGCGACGCCCAGATCGCCTTCGATGTGTTGCGCGACCTTCGTTACGATACGCTGGGCGTGCTGATCGACGGCCCGCTTGATGGGCGGCTCGATTTCCGCATCAGTTTCGAGGGCACCGGCGAGGTCAGTATCAATAGGGCTCAAGGCCGCGTACCGGTGAAATATACGATCACGCTCGACGCAGCGTTGCTGGAGCTTTTGAACCAGGCAAACCTTTCGCGCAATCTCGAACTGCAAATCCGACGGGCGGTGGAGAACGACCAGCCTTGATGCGGCGACGTCAGTGATCGCCTTCAAGCGCTCGAAAAACCCGAAGGATTATGGGACGTTACTGGAGATCATCATTCCGCCTAGTTTTCGTCAAAGAGGCGGGGTAGTTATGGCCATGAAGGGCGGTTGGCGCCGAGAGTGAAGGGGATCGCAATGGACATGCTGTTAAAAAGCACTGGCGGACCGGCGCTGCTGGTAGGCGCGATTGCGCTTGCCGCTTGCACGACCGTGAGGCTCGAAGGCGGCGATAAACCGATTGAAGTCAATCTCAACGTCAAGATCGATCAGGAAGTGCGGGTTAAGCTCGACAAGGAAATCGAAGATCTGATCGCCAACAATCCGGACATATTCTAGGAATCGTCATGAGCAAAAAACTTTATTCCACCATTGCCGCTGCGGTTTCCGGTTTCGCAATCTTCGGCGTCGCCGCCTCTGCCGCCAGTCCCATTGTTGAAGACGCCAAGGATCGCTGCATCGTCGGCGAACAGGTGGACGGGTATCTGGGCATCGTTGACGATGACGCCGCCGATACAGCATTGCGGCGCGAAGTTCGCGACATCAATCAACAGCGCAAAGCGCTTTACGCCGACCTTGCTGCAGAGAATGGCGTATCGATTGACGTCACTGCGGCGCTGACGGCTGAGAAGCTGATTAACGAATCCGGCGCCGGCGAATGCTTCCGCGACGGAAGCGGCGAGTGGATACAGCTTTAGATCCGTTTTTTTGAGCGCGTGAGGCGGCCTTTGTGCGATTCACGCAGCGCAACACGCCCTTCGGCGGAACGGGCGCGCGATTCGTGATGGCGCCAGGCTCTGCTTAGCGCGCCCAGAAATTCGTCCGCACCAAATCTTACACCCTGAGAATACTGCCCGGCTGGCGCCCCACGGGCCGGCCTGATGTTGGCGATGCGGCTTCGTTGCATTTCGAACCGTTCTCGATCACGCTTGACAAAACATATTTGTTATATAACATAGTTGTTATGTTAGCAGCGACCGCTATTTCACCACCGCCTGATCTGGACGCCGTGTTTTCGGCCCTGGCCGACCCGACGCGGCGGGCGATCCTGTCTCGGCTTGCCGGCGGCGAGGCGTCGGTGAGCGAGATCGCTGCGCCCTTCTCGATCAGCCAGCCGGCGATATCCCGGCATCTGAAAGTGCTTGAGGGCGCCGGTTTGATCGAGCGGGATATCGACGAACAGCGCCGTCCAGCGCGGCTCAAAGCGGAAGTCATGGCCTCCGCCGTCGGCTGGCTGGCGGAATTCAAAGCCTTCTGGGGCGCAAGTTTTGACCAGCTCGATGACGTCCTGCTGGAACTGCAGAAAGATAAAACAAAGGAATGAGGCGATGACCGACTTACCGGAATATGTACTGGACCGCGTATTCTCAGCGCCGCGTGATCTCGTATGGCGCGCCTGGACCGATCCGGAAATCCTTCACCGCTGGTACGGACCGGGCGTGGAAACAATCATCCATCAATATAGTCTCAAGCCCGGAGGCGTGTGGCTCAACGAGATGCGCATGGGCGAGCGTTCCGACTACAGTCGCATGGACTTTGAAGAAGTGGCGGCGACGGAAAAACTCGTATGGCGGCATGCATCGACCGACGCGGACTGGAACGTCGCCGCCAACCAGATGATGCCGGATTGGCCGCGGGTTCTCTTGACGACCGTCACATTTGAGGAGGCGGAAGGCAAAACCAATGTGCGGTTGAAGCAGGTTCCGATTGACGCCTCAGACGCCGAAATCGCGTGTTTTGCAAAAATGATGGCCAACATGGACGGCGGCTGGGGCAAAGGCTACGCGATCATCGACGAGCTGCTTGTGGAAATGGCGTCGTAAGCCTGATGCACGATGCCAGCGGGGCTCCCCGGTCTCGCGCGAATCGGCCATATGATCGCAAGGTCATATGATTGGAGTTGCGCCGAATGTCAGAAACCCCCGCGCCGGCGTCCGAGGCAGACGAGGGCCCGGACGCCGTAGGTCTTTCCGCCCTGCTTTCTTCGCGGGTGTGTCATGATTTAATCAATCCGGTTGGCGCCATCGGGTCGGGGCTTGATGTGCTCGACGATCCGGAGATGGACGAGTCCATGCGCGGCGCCGCGCTCGATCTCATTCGGTCGGGCGCAAAGAAAGCGTTGGCCCTGTTAAGCTATGCCCGTCTTGCATACGGGGCGGCCGGCGGCTTCGGAGCGGAGATATCGCTCGATGATGCGCGCGAGACGCTCAAGGGTCTTTATGCGACCCTAAAGCCCGAGCTCGAATGGGCGATTGAAGGAGAAATGGCGCCGAAAGAGTGCGTTAAATCAATTCTCATTCTCGCAAACGCGGCTGCGGATTTTGTTCCCCGCGGCGGGACCGTTCAAATCGAAGGAAGGTGCGACGACTTCGTCATCACCGCCACCGGCAAGCGGGTGTATTTGCAGGACGATCTGGTGAAAGCGCTTAATGGCGAGGCGCGCGATCTGACCCCCAAATTCACCCCGGCCTTGATCGCCGCACAAATGATTGTCGCAGGCGGCGGCGCCGTCGATGTCTCCGCCAACGACGAAAAGGCGGTCATTGCGGTGCGTTTTTCCGGTGAAATAGGCGACGAACAGCACGCTTCGTTAACGCGTCCCTAACGCTGCTTTGGCACGATGCGAACGCAACAAATCTGACGGGCAAGACGCGCCATGAGCAACAAGAAAATTTGTCTTATCATCGATGATTCGGAGGTGATCCGCGAAATTGCCGCGCGCATTGTCGCCGATCTTGGCTACCACCCGGAGCAGGTGGAGAGCGCCGCGGATGGCGTTGAGTATTGTCGAGACAATGAAACAACGGTGATCCTGCTCGATTGGGATCTGCCGTCCATGGGCGCGCTTGATTTCCTGCGCGGCGCTTCGGAACTGCCGGACGAAAAAAAGCCGATCATTATTCTCTGCGCGACTGAAAACGACCCACAGCAATTTACACTGGCGAAAGCGGCCGGCGCGGCTCATCATGTTCTAAAGCCGTTTGACCGTGCTTCGATCGAAGCCGCCTTCGCCGAAGCAGGACTGATCAGCTGTTTCGCCAACGCGAATCGCGCCGCCAAGGGAGCATCGGAATAGCCGACGGTTAATCGCCGCAAATTCGTCGTCGATTTGTCGCCATTCCGTGATAGCGAGAGAGCATGACGCTCGTTCAACTCATCGTCCTCGCCATCATTCAGGGCATTACCGAGTTTCTGCCTATATCGTCATCGGCGCATTTGATACTCGCTCCCATCGTCGTTGACGGCTGGAGTGATCAGGGGCCGCTAATCGATATAGCGGCACACGTCGGGTCATTGGTTGCGGTACTGATTTATTTTCGCTCCGAATCAGTAATGCTTGTGCGCGGCGGCGTCGATGCGCTTCGGTTTCGCGAAAGCGCCGACCGCACACTGTTTTTGTTCATCGCGGCGGCGACGATCCCGTTGCTGCTCGCGGCCAGCGTCATCGTCGCCGCCGGTATCATGGATTTGCTTCGTTCGCCGACTACGATCGGCGCGGCCAGCATCGTTTTCGGCGCCCTGTTGTGGCATGGCGACCGGCAACCGGTTGAAAAAAGCGGGTTGGGGCGCATCACCTTTCGTGAAGCGATGACAATTGGCGCAGCACAGGCGCTCTCCCTGATCCCGGGCGCATCTCGATCCGGCGTCACCATCACAGCCGCACGCTATCTTGGCTGGACCCGCGAAGAGGCGGCGCGATTTTCCATGTTGCTTGCGATCCCGGCGATTGGGGCTCTCGGAGCTTTTGCCGGGTTTGAAATCGTTCGTGAGGGCGCCGGCGCCACAATGCAGGCGGCCGCTATCGTTGCGACGCTTTCGTTCGTGACCGCCTATGCGGCGATCGCCGTCCTGATGAAACTGACCCGGGCGATCAGTTTCACGCCTTTTGTCATCTACCGGCTGGTTATGGGCGCAGGCCTTCTGGCGCTTGGCGCCGGATTATTCGGATAACATGAACGCGTCAAAGTTCGGCCTTGGCGTGGACGTTTTCACGGTGCAGGGTAAAAAAATGATCCATGCTGAACGAATGAGCTTTTCATGACTGCGTTTGATCCGATTTGCGACCGCCCGATAACCGCAGACGGGGTGCGCGCAGCGGCCGGGCGACTAGCCGGAAAGACCGTTGCAACACCGCTTATCGAGAATGATCGTCTCAACGAAATCGCCGGCGGGCGCGTTTTATTAAAAGCAGAGGTTCTGCAGCGAGGCGGCAGTTTCAAGCTGCGCGGCGCCTTTAATCTGATTTCGCAATTGTCTGATGAAACACGTGCACGCGGCGTGGTCGCGTGGTCGTCCGGCAATCATGCCACTGGCGTTTCGATCGCAGCGGCGGCGTTCGGTTGCCCGGTGGTGATTGTCATGCCCTCCGACGCTCCGGCTGTAAAAACTGAAAACGTGCGCGCGCTTGGCGGGGAAATTGTTTTCTACGACCGGTATGAAGACGATCGAGAAGCCATCGGCGTCGCTATCGCCGAGGAACGCGGCATGACGCTGGTTCCATCCTATGATCACCCCGACATCATAGAAGGGCAGGGCACGGTTGCGCTCGAAACGCTTGAGCAGGCTGCCGGCCTTTCCATTGACCGGTTTGTCATCTGTTGCGGCGGCGGCGGGCTTACTGCTGGCTGCGCCACGGTTCTGGAAGAGGCTTCTCCCGAAACAGATGTGTGGATTGCGGAACCGGAAGATTTTGATGACGCCTGGGCTTCAATAAAAGCCGGCCGCCGTATCGCCGCCGACCCGACAAAGAAGACCCTGTGCGACGCTATCGCTACGCCGTCCTTGGGGAAATTAACGTTTCCCATCCTTAAGAGCAAAGTCCGCGGCGGTGCGACGGTATCGGAGAGTGAGGTCATGAACGCCATGGCCTTTGCCTTTCGCCGTCTCAAGCTGGTTGTCGAGCCAGGCGGAGCGGCCGCGCTCGCGGCGATACTGGCCGGCAAGGTCCCGACCAAAGGCGGGATCACCGCGGCGACCTTGTCGGGCGGCAATGTCGATCCCGCGCTTTTTGCTTCAATTTTACGCGATGTGGATAACGCTCCCTAATTTCAGGGCGTTTCAATTTGGGCCATTTGGCGCCGGGGCGGTCCCCGCCATTGAATAAGCGCAATTGGCGACCACATCTTTTGCATCAAGTGACGCAGTCAAAAAAGTGCGTCGTTTAGATTTTGATAGCGATGTTCGGCGAAGCTGACATTGGATGACAGGAAGAGATCGGGAATCCGCCAGACCATGAATAACAACAAACCAAACGGTCCGGAAAACGAAGCGCGCGATGAAAAGCGCGGTTTTCAGCCCTATGAAAGCGGCAAGCTGGTCTACATTCGGCCAATTCTGGCCAGCGACGTCATTGGCGATTTGCGCGACGAATATGGCGATCTTTCTGTTCAGATCGACGCTGACGCAACGCTCTATTCTGTCCATGACGAGGACGGCGAAAGGCTTGCTCTCGTCGGCGATCGCGATCTCGCGTTCGCCGCTGCTCGTCAATATGAAATGACGCCTCTAAGCGTTCACTAAAATATTAACTAAAAAGTAGCGGTTTGTTTACGCAGCGTCCGGTTTTTCCGCCGACGTAGCCAGCGCAAACAAGGATTCTGCGCTATCCGCGCCGCGCAAGGCTGCGCGCGTGTCTGGATCGCGCAACAGGTGGGAAACCTTGGCCAGCGCTTTCAGATGGGCTGCGGTGGCGTTGGCAGGCGCCAGCAGCAGGAAAATCAAGTCCACCGGCTGATCGTCGACAGCGTCGAAGGTGACCGGCTTTTCCAGGAGAGCCAGGACGCCCACAATGGCGCACAGGCCGTCAATTTTGCCGTGAGGGATAGCAACGCCGTCGCCGACGCCCGTTGAGCCAAGCTGCTCGCGTTCGAGCAGCGTCTGGACAATTTCAGGGGTCGGTCTATCCACAAGCGCGGCGGCCTTTTCAGCCATGATCTCCAGCGCTTCGCGTTTGCAACGGGCGTTAAGGTTATGAATGACGCCGTCCGACTTTAAAATTTCGCCAAATCCCATTTTTGCACTCAACCCTTGCCGGCGAATATCGAATTCTGGCGCTGGCATAGCTACAACCGTTTCCCTAGCCGATCCTTTGCAGATTCTCCGCCGCGCCGCTCCGGGGGGCCGGAATCCGGCGAAGGGCGGGGATTTACCTTATTGCGCAGCCGGGTCAACCCATCCGATATTGCCGTCCCGGCGGCGATAGACAACGTTGATTCGGCCATGTGCCGCATTTTTGAACACAATGGCCGGTTGTTCGACGAGATCGAGCTGCATCACCGCTGCGCCCACCGTCATTTCCCGCAAAGTGGTCTGGCTTTCGGCCACGATCACAGGTGAGGGATCACCGGGGTTTGCGTCATCGTCCTCATCTTTCAGGGGCTCCAGGAGGTAATAAGAGGCGTTCTGGGCGGGCAGCGGAGCCTTGCCGTTAGCGTGATGGTCCTTGAGCCGGCTCTTGTAGCGCCGAATGCGTTTTTCGAGCTTTTCCAGGCTTTCTTCGAACGCGCCATAGGCGTCGCCGGCGCGCCCGTGGGCGGCGAGGAAGACGCCGGAAGCAAGGTGCGTGGTGACGTCGCATTCAACCTCCCGCTTTTCGCGGGCGAATGTCACCGTCGCCTCGGCGCCGCGTTCAAAGTACTTGGTTACGCCGTCCGTAAGGCGATCGGTCACGTGGGACTGGAGGGCGTCGCCAAGCTCAATATTTTTTCCGCTGACTTGAATATCCATGGGTGAGCCTCATTCGGCGCTTCGGAACAGCGCCTGCTTCTTCTTATATTGGCGCCGGCGGGGCCGACGAAAAGAGGTCAAAGCGCGCCTTGCACCATAGCACGACGACGCTGCACCGACGAGGGAATGTTTAGCGTTTCCCGGTATTTGGCGACAGTCCTGCGGGCGATATCCACACCCTCTTCCTGCAGAATTTCGACGATTTTATCGTCCGACAGGACGGCGTCGGCCGTCTCCGCGTCAATAAGCTCGCGAATACGGTGCCGGACGGCTTCGGCGGAATGCGCCTCGCCGCCCGATGTTGATGCGATGGACGCCGTAAAGAAGTATTTCAGCTCAAAAAGCCCACGCGGCGTCGCCATATATTTGTTTGAAGTGACCCGCGACACTGTCGATTCGTGCATGTCGATGGCGTCTGCGATGGTTTTAAGATTGAGGGGCCGAAGGTGCTTGACGCCGAAGGCGAAAAACCCGTCCTGCTGGCGCACAATTTCGCTCGCCACTTTGAGGATGGTTCGGGCCCGTTGATCGAGGCTCTTGGCCAGCCAGTTAGCGTTGGCGAACTGGTCGGCGACATAAGTCTTGTCTTCTTCATTCGCCCGCGCCGCTGAGACTTCAGCGTAGTAGCGCTGGTTGACGAGAACTCGCGGCAGCGTGTCGCTGTTGAGTTCCACCTTCCATCCGCCGTCGGCCGCCTTGCGCACAAAAACATCCGGCGCCACCGCCTGGACCGCACCGCCGCCATATGCGTAACCCGGCTTCGGCGTCAGCGCGCGAATTTCAGCAATCATCTGGCGGACGTCTTCCTCATCGACGCCAGTCGCCTTGATGAGGCCCTTGAGGTCGCCCTTGGCGAGCAACTCAATATTGTCGAGAAAGGCCTGCATGACCGGATCGCAGCGATTGGCCTCTTTCAATTGCAGAGACAGACACTCCCGCAGGTCGCGCGCGCCGACCCCGCACGGGTCGAAGGTTGTGATTAGCTGATGCACGGCTTCGACATCTGTGAACTCTGCTCCCAGCCGTTGAGCGACGTCTTCAAGCGTGTCGCGCAAATAGCCCGCATCGTCGATCAGATCGATCAGATAGGCGCCGACGAACAGCTGCGCGCTGTCCCGCGTCGCCACATGAAGCTGCTCGGTCAGATGTTCGCTAAGAGAAATCTCCTTGGAGAGTGCGGCGTCAAACTGTCGGTCATCGCTCATTGCGCCGGCGCCGGAGCCTGCGCTTGCCCAGTCGTTGGTGCGGAAATCCTGGTTCGCCGCATCGCTGCCGGTTCCTGAGGGATCGATATCCGCGTAGTCAGCGTCAATGGCGTCGCTGGCTTCTTTTGCCGCAGTGTCGCTGGTCAGGTCGACTGCATCGCCGCCGGCGGGTTTTTCGTCGGCGTCATTGTTGTCGCGCGCGCCGCGGCGCTCCTCGGGCGCGTCGGCAGGGGATTCGTCCGCTTCAAGAAATGGATTTTCTTCGAGTTGTTCGGCGACGAATTCCGCCAACTCGAGGTTCGACAATTGCAACAGCTTGATCGCCTGCTGCAATTGCGGCGTCATCACCAATTGTTGAGATTGTCTGAGTTCCAGTCTCGGAGCTAACGCCACAATGCCCCCTCAATTCCTTACATTTGAAAACGGTCGCCGAGATAGACTCGCCGCACGTCCTTGTCGCCCACAATATCGCCAGGCGCGCCTTCGAGCAGCACTTCGCCTTCGTGAATGATGTAGGCGCGATCGATGATATCGAGCGTCTCGCGAACATTGTGATCCGTGATCAAAACGCCCAGTCCGCGATCCTTAAGATGCGCGACGAGTTCGCGGATCTCCGCGATCGCCAGTGGATCAATGCCGGCAAAAGGCTCGTCGAGAAGCATGTAGGACGGCGCTGTCGCCAAAGCGCGCGCAATTTCAACCCGTCGCCGCTCGCCGCCGGAGAGCGCGAGCGCCGGTGCGCCGCGCAGGTGGGTCACGTGAAACTCGTTTAAGAGATCGTCGATGATCGCCTGCTGCCGGTCCTTGTTTTTTTCAACAAGTTCGACCACGGCGCGCAAATTCTGTTCAACGGTCAAGCCGCGAAAGATTGAGGCTTCCTGCGGAAGATAGCCGAGCCCAAGTCGCGCTCGCTGATACATAGGCAGCGCGGTCACATTGTGACCGTCAATGGCGATATTTCCGCGATCGGATGGGATAAGCCCGGTGATCATATAAAAGCAGGTCGTCTTGCCGGCGCCGTTGGGACCGAGCAAGCCAACAACCTCGCCGCGTTTAACGCTCATCGAAACGCCTCGGACGACCGGCCGGCGCTTGAAAGATTTGCCGAGATTCTCCGCTATGAGAGCGCCGCCGCCCTCGACCACGGCGGGCTGTCGCGGGTCAGCATCGGGTGTTGCGATATCAGGCGTCGTGGTGCTCATAGCGTTGCTCATTTAGACCGTTTCTCTTTAAGGATCGGTGAAGTTCAAATTTTAACAATCAGGTTTGTTCTTCGTTTTCCGGATAGAAAATGCCGCGAATCCGCCTTCCGTCAGCGGGCGCGAATTTAACCATTCCCGTATCGATCCAGAAAGTGACGGCCCCCGCCGACATCACCTGTTTGCCCTGGGTGACGATAACGTTTTCCATCACGGTGATCGTCCGCGCTTCGTTATCGAAGATGAGGCGCCGTCCGGTGATCGCCTCCTTGCCGTTGGTGTAGCGAACGGCCCCGGTGGCGGTGATGGTCGAAAAGTCACCGTCTTCGCTCACATCCGCCTCGATGCGGTCGGCGGCGAGAATGGATTCTTCCTGAACCACGCGAACATTGCCGGTCCAGATGGCGATATTGTCCTGAAACTCTGCGGCGTCGCCGCTGATATCGATCGGCGCGTCGCTCTCCGCGGCGAATTGCGCGTTAGCCCCGCCGGCCGCTAGAAGCGCCGCCAATAATCCGAGAATTGCAGACTTCATTGCTTGTCTTCCCCGTTTTCCCCACCACTTCCGTTTTCTCCATCGCGTAACGACGGCAACGAATTCGTCTCTTTGTTTGGATAAATACGCATGCTGACATTCCCCTCAAACACGACCCGTCCGTCGCCGCGATAGGCGCTCATTCGGTCGGCTTGAAGCGTCGCCCCGTCAGGACCCTCGGCGCCGACGCCTGCGTCGCTTGTGACGATCTGATCCTTGATCGAAACGGTGGCGACCGGCGCGCGCAAGACATAGGTGTTGGCGCCAAGTTGGTGTTCGAGCGTGACCTTGCGGTTGAGGGTAAGAATGTTTTCTTCTGATCGATAAAGGCCGCTTTCCGCAGTTACGATTGAGGTTTCATCGGCGGCGCCTTGAACGGCGCGCGGCGAATCAAGACGAATAACGTCCTTGGTTTCCGGATCTTGCGAAGCGGCGATGGCGGTGATCTCAAACGGTTTGCCCTCATCATCAAAGCCGGCGAACCGCGGATTGGCCATGCGCAGTTCCTCGGTCGAGGCCGTGATGGTTTTGAAATCCTCGAGAAAGGCCTGATCGACGGTGTTGGATCGGGTGTTAAAAATGAAGGCGATGATGAGAATGACCGCAACCGTTGGCAGGGCGACGCGCAGCCTGCGCACTAGCCGCGAACGCGCAGCGGCGTCACTGCCGGTCGTGCGGGCCCCAAAATTAAGGCTTTCAAGGGCGCGATCGCCTTTCACCGACTTGCCGCGCGCCGGCGCAGGGGTGTCCTCAAAGGTGGCTTCGTTCATGAATAAACGTTGTTTGACCGGTTGCCGCGCCACTTGGCGCGGGCGCTTTTCCCCACCAGTCTCAATATAGTCCCGCCGGCGGCAATGGGAAGCGCCGAAGCTCACGATTCCTGGAATTTTGCCTTGGGATGCCGCTCAGCTATGGGCGAAAATGTCGATTTCCGGCCATCCTTCAAGGTCAAGGGCGGCGCGGGTCGGGAGGAAGTCGAAACAGGCGGCGGCGAGCTCCGAACGGCCTTCCCGGGCGAGCATTTCCTCCAGTTTCTCCCTTAACGCGTGGAGATAAAGAACATCGGAGGCCGCATACTGGATTTGCGCGTCCGACAGCTCGTCCGCGCCCCAGTCCGAAGATTGCTGCTGCTTGGAGAGGTCGACGCCCAGGAGCTCGCGCGTGATGTCTTTCAGCCCGTGGCGGTCCGTATAGGTTCGGGTCAGGCGAGAGGCGATCTTGGTGCAATAGACCGGCGCAGTCTCGACCCCGAGCCAGTGGCGAAACGCAGCGATGTCGAACCGAGCGAAGTGAAAGATTTTCAGAATATTGGGATCAGTCAGAATCTGTTTGAGATTGGGCGCGTGATAAGTGTCCCGATCCAGCTGTACGAGATGGGCGTTGCCGTCCCCGGCTGAGAGCTGCACAACGCAAAGCGCATCGCGATGGGGAATAAGGCCCATGGTTTCGCTGTCGATCGCGACGATATCGCCAAGATCGACATTGTCAGGCAGGTCGCCCTTGTGAACGTAATTGGCCATCTAAAAACCTGTAGCGCTCCGAGCGCTGACGATAAGGCCATCAGCCTTAATGGTTTCAAAACGCCCTGTCACGCTGCTTTCCTGATGATGACCGAGCCGACGGAATAGCCGGCCCCGAAGGCGCAGATGACGCCAATGTCCCCGGGGGCGAAGTCGGCCCGGTGTTTGTGGAAGGCAATGATCGATCCCGCCGACGATGTGTTGGCGTATTCGTCAAGCACCACCGGCGCTTCTTTGCGGTTTGCATCCCGACCGAGCACTTTGCGGGCGATAAACTCGTTCATGGCGAGATTGGCCTGATGAAGCCAGAACCGTTTCACATTCGCCGGCGCAACGCCAATTGATTCAAGGTGATTTTCTATGAGCGCGCTCACCATGGGCACAACTTCCTTGAATACCTTGCGTCCTTCCTGGATGAATAGTTTATCCGTATGCGGGTCGTTCTGCGGGTCGGCGGACGCATCGGTTTCCCGCTCGCAATGATTGAGGAAACCGTAATTGTTTCGAATGTTGTTAGAAAACTTAGTTTTGAGCTTTGTTCCGAGAATTTCCCAGGCTTCCCCTGAAGGCGGCCCTTCCGCGCGCTCCAGGATTACGGCGGTTGCAACGTCGCCAAAAATGAAATGACTGTCGCGATCGCGGAAATTTAAGTGCGCCGTACAGATTTCCGGATTGACGACGAGGATCCGTCGCGCCCCGGCGCGAATTAGACCAACAGCGGTTTCGATGCCAAACGCTGCTGAGGCGCAGGCGACATTCATATCGAAACCGTATCCGTCGATGCCGAGCGCGTCCTGAATCTCGACCGCAACCGCCGGATAGGCGCGCTGCATGTTTGAGGCCGCACAAATGACGCCGTCGATGTCGCCGGGTTCGAGATCGGCGGCGCGCAAGGCGTCGCGGGCGGCGAAAACAGCGATCTCGGCCAAAAGGGCCAGCTCTTCGTTTGGACGCTCTTCTATGCGGGGGGCCATGCGCGCAGTATCAAGAACGCCATCTCGGTCGACCGCATATCGCGACTTGATGCCGGAGGCCTTTTCGATGAATTCGACGGAAGATTTCTGCAGCGCTTCCAGCGCGCCGCTATCAATGTCGGCGGCGTGCTCAGCGTTGTACTCTTCAACGTATTGGTTGAACGACGCCACCAGGTCTTCGTTGGTAATGGCGTTGGGCGGGGTGTAGAGGCCGGTCGCAATGATGCGAATGTCGGCGTTTGCGGCAGCGGTCATCCCATACAGCTTTCAATGTTGCGTTTGCGCTAATCTGCGCCGAACCCCGGCGCGGTGCAACCAGCAACGGTTCTGATGTCTTTGTTTTGACCGCGTGAGCCGACCTTTGTGCAATCCACGCAGTGCAAGGCGCTCTCTACCGCGCAAGCTTTTGAACGGCTTCCCAGCGCGGGCAGTCGACTTCATGGTCATTGACCATGCCCACCGCCTGCATAAATGCGTAGACGATTACGGGCCCACAGAATTTAAAACCGCGGGCTTTCAACTCCTTCGACATTGCCTCGCTTTCAGGGGATTTGGTTGGGCCGTCGCGATAGTCTTCCAGTTCGTTCACAATCGGCGCGCCGTCGACAAAATCCCAAAGAAACGCACTGAACGAGCCTTTGCCGCCTTCCATGATCTCAAGCCAGATCCGGGCGTTGCCGATTGTCGCGTCGATCTTTGATTGCGAGCGGATGATGCCGGCGTCGTTCATCAGGCGGTCAGTCTTCTTAGCGGTGTATCGAGCGATTTTCGCCGGCTCAAATCCGTTAAACGCCTTGCGGAAATTATCGCGCTTATAGAGGATTGTGCGCCAGGAAAGGCCCGCCTGAAAACCGTCGAGGACGAGTTTTTCAAACAGCGCGCGATCGTCATATTCCGGTACGCCCCATTCCTCGTCATGGTAACGCCGATAAATTTCGTCGTCCTCCGGCGCCCAGACGCAGTGAAGTTTCTGCTTTGCCGCCATCACGCCGACGTCATGTAAGGTGGAAAGGACAAGGTGAGATCGCGACCGTCCGCATTGATTGGCTCGTTGCTTTCTTGCGCCTTCTCTAATCGATCGAGACGGACCAGCGCCAGCCCATTGCCGTCTACTCCGGACATGATGTGGCCGAGAGTTGATGCGCCGGCTGTAATCGGCGTGCCTTTCGCCGGCGGCGCGCCGTTGAATTCAGCGATGAGCGTGCGTTTGCGTGCGTCTCCTTTGCGTTTCATGCGGCTTGCGACTTCCTGGCCGACAAAGCAGCCTTTCTTGTAATCAACACCCCCAATTAGATCGTAGTTGACGTCCATGAGAAAGACTTCGTCAGAGCTGAAATCGGCGCCCCACTCGGGAACACCGGCGGCGATGCGCCTAGCATGATAGTTCTCGTTCGATTGAGCAGGGATATCGACCGCACTCTCGATTGTTCGGGCGCCGGCGCTGTCGATGCAGACCGACCGGGCCCGTTCAACAGCAATCTCGACTTTTGCGCGCAGCCGATAGAGCGTCAGACGCTTCACGAATGCGTCGACCGCATCCGCGTCGATATCGATCCAGTATCCGTCATCGGCTTTATGAATATGGAAATCGAACAGCACTTTCCCCTGGGGCGTCAGGAGGGCGGAAAAGCACGCTCCTTCGCTCGGCGGTCCGTTGGTGATGAGGCCGCCCAGCAAAGTCGCCGCATCTTCGCCGGCGACTGCGACAACAGCGCGATGGGGTAATGAATTCATTTCTGTCATGGCGCCCATGTAAGCGGTGAACGCTCATTTGCAAAGGGAATGAAGCTCGGCTTAGAAAGCGGCCATGAGTGATAATCAACGATTGACGATGCGCCGGCCCGACGATTGGCACGTGCATCTGCGCGACGACGCCATGCTGCGCGCGGTGGCGGGCTTTACCGCCCGACAATTTGCCCGCGCCATTGTGATGCCGAACCTCGCTGAGCCGGTGACGACGATGGCGGCGGCGCGGGACTATCGCGATCGCATCATGGCGGCGGTCGGCGACGCAAATTTTACGCCGCTGATGACGTGCTATCTCACCGACGAGGCGGACGGTGATGAAATCGCCCGGGGGTTTGCGGACGGCGTTTTCACGGCGTGCAAACTTTATCCGGCCAATGCGACAACGAATTCCGCGAGCGGCGTCACCGACATCCGCAAAATTTATCCTGCGCTTGAAGCCATGCAGCGCGCCGGTATGTTGCTCCTGGTGCATGGGGAAGTCACCGACAAAGACGTAGACGTTTTTGACCGGGAAGCGGTTTTTATCGACAAGGTGCTGGCGCATGTGAGGCGGGACTTTCCGGACCTGAAGATTGTTTTTGAACATATCACCACGGCCGACGCCGTCGATTTCGTGTCCGGCGCCGGCGCCAATATTGCCGCCACCATCACGCCGCACCATCTTGCCTTCAACCGCAACGCCATGTTCGAGGGCGGCATACGCCCGCACAATTACTGCCTGCCCGTCGCCAAGCGCGAACGGCACCGTCTGGCGTTGCGCAAGGCGGCGACTTCGGGCGCTCAAAAATTCTTTCTCGGCACGGATTCGGCGCCCCATGCGAAGAATGCGAAGGAATCAGCCTGCGGCTGCGCTGGGGTCTTCAACGCGCCATTTGCACTCGAAAGCTACGCAAAAACCTTTGAAGAAGAAGGCGCGCTCGACAATTTGGAGGCGTTTGCCTCACTCAATGGTCCGCAATTTTACGGGCTGCCCATGAATGAAGAGCGCATTGTCCTTGAGCGGACCGATACCATTGTGCCGGAAGTGATCGATGCGGAAGGCGAACGGATTGTGCCGCTTCACGCCGGGGAAAAACTGCACTGGCGGTTTGCCGGCGCTCTTGCCTAGAAATTACTCCTCATTCTGAGGAATTGTCACAATCAACGGGCCGTCGTCTTCGGCCGTTTCGCGCAGGGGCGCCGAAAGACGCTCAACAATACGGCGCGCAAAAAGCGCGCGGGCCGCAGCGTGGTCGCGGGCCCGGGCGCTGCAGCGGGGAAAATGATCTCCAGCGTTGCGATAGCCCGCATTGAAGCGCGAGACCATTTCCTCGCGCGCCTCGAATTGCGGCTGTTCAAGGTCGACGAGGCGCTTCATGCGCTCACGCCAGATATCAGCCTCATGGCGCGGTTCGCAAACCCGCCGGATATGATGGAGTTCGCCAAAGACGCTCGCAAGTTCCACGAGATCGCGCTGGCGCTGTTCATATTCGTTCGCCGTTTGCGACTGGGCGAGAGCGCCGCCGCCCGACATTATAATCAATATACAGAATAAAATGCGCATTGTTCTCAACGGTGAAACGCCATCTCTTCTAATATACCCGAAATAGGGCCGCATTTCGACATCATTGCGCGCCGGGCTTTTTCCGCGCATCGATGGCCATAGCGACGGCGCGCCTGGTCTCGTCCCAGGCGAGGCGCCGCCGAGCTTCATCGAATGAGACAAAGGCCGCCTCCGCGGCGTCGTCGTCGGCGACCGGTTCGCCGGAAACCCATTCGGCGAAATAATCGACCATGACAGTGTGCGTGAGCTGACCGATTTCATGGGGCAGGGCTTCGAATACGCCGACCAGCCCGGAAACAGTGATTTCGATCCCCGTTTCCTCCCTCACTTCCCGGCGCACGGCGTCTTCCAGGCGTTCGCCGAACTCAAGTCCGCCTCCGGGAATGGACCATTCGCCCTTGAACGGCGGTTTGCCCCGTTTCACCAGCAGCACTTCCTCGTCCCGGAATACAACAGCGCCAACGCCGATGCGGATCGTTTCGTTCTTTGTCATGGACGCCCTATACTCCGATCCTATGTGCGGACGCTATCACCTCAACTCGACGCCTGCGGATGTGGCGCATCACTTCGACGTCGATGTGCGGGACAATTTTCCCCCGCGCTACAACATAGCCCCGACGCAGCCCATTTCGACAATCCGTACGAGTGAGCAGCGCAAGCGGGAATATGCGTTGATACGCTGGGGTTTTGTCCCGAGTTGGGCGAAGGGGGAATATCTTCAGCGACTGGGGTCGAAACCCCTGATCAATGCGCGGTCTGAAACCGCGGCGGAAAAGCCGACTTTTCGCCATGCGTTCAAACGTCGACGTTGTCTCATTCCCGCCGACGGCTTCTACGAGTGGAGGGGCGAGGCTGGAGACAAGCAGCCTTACAACCTGATCCGCGGCGGTCTCTTCGGATTTGCCGGCCTTTGGGAAACAGCGGTCGACGCCGAAGGCGGTGAGATCGACACCTGTGCGATCCTGACCATTGCGGCGGGCCCCGATGTCAGAGCGCTAAGTTCGCGTGAGCCCATCGTCATTGCTCCGGAGCACTACGAACTCTGGCTGACCGCCGATGAACGCGACATCGACTATCTTTTTGATCTCTTGCGTCCTGCGCCGAAGGGAACCTGGCGGCGCTATCCGGTATCGAAGGCGGTGGGCAGCCCCCGAAATGATGGCCCCGACCTGCTAAAAGAGGTGGCGCTCTGACGGCGCGGGCAGATGCGAAGTATCCGCGCGCCGACCCGCGGCGGCGCTTCCGCGCTTCTGGAAATAGATCCACTGGGCGAGGGCGCGCATGGGCGGCGTGAAGAGCGTTGCGTTGAGAAGCGCATTGGGCGGCGCCGCCGACCATGCCCGACGCATCCAGGTTTTGAGACCAAAGCGAGGATATTCGCGCGCCATAATTGCGCCGGGATCGGCGCCGCCGTCCTGCAAATATTCCGAGATCGCCGCGCCGGCGCGCCGTCCGAACTGAAAAGCGAGGCGGATGCCGCCGGCGGTCAAGGGCGAAACGAGACCCGCTGCATCGCCTGTCAACAACACGCGCCGCGTTGAGAGCGGATGAACGAGGCCGCCGCACGGGATCGGCCCGGAACGTTTGGCTTTCACTTCACAATTCCAGAGCGCGAAATGGGAATCGATGCGCTTTAGGAATGCTTCGAAGTCGGGTTTCCGTTTTTGTCCGAACGGGTTGTCGGAAATCGCCAGACCGACCTGTGTCAGCCCTGCGCCGGGGACGACCCAGCCGAGATAACCCGGCGCTAACTTAGTATCGACAAAACAGTGCAGGAAGTCGGGATCGACTGTGGGCGTCGTTTCGTACTCCGTTTCCATGCCGATCAGAAACTCAGTGTTGCGGCCGAGAGCGAAACATTTGGCGACCCGGGATTTGGCGCCGTCGGCGCCGAGGAGGTAGCGCGCCTGCAGATCATGCCCATGAATATGGATGCGGTCGCCCGCCAGTGTCGCTTTTTCAAAGCGCGCCCCAAAGAGGAGGTCGGCGCCGGCGCGACACGCTTCTCGCGCCAGCCAGCGCATGATCGCCGGCGTATCGGTGGCGAGAAAATAATACCCCGGCGCAAAGAGGTCCGTAAACTGATGGTTCGGCGCATAGAGTCGGACGCCTGGGATCTTTCGCGTCAGCGCCGCAGGAATATCGCATTCGGCGACCGCTTCCTTAACAAGGATGCCAGTCGTCCTCACCCGTGCTCCGGGTTCTCGCTTGGCGTCCATGACCGCGACTTTAAGGCCCCGATGCGCGGCGGTGCGCGCAGCGATCAGTCCGGCAAAACTCGCCCCCACGACGATCAGATCATAGTGATGCGGCTCGCGATTATCGTTGCTGCAGCGCATGGCTTCGTCTCCCATCGGTCGGGCGGTTGCTTAGCAGACAATCACGGCGACAATCAGGCCGGACTTGGGCGGGCAGAACGTCAACGCGCTGCTCTCGGGAATTCACGGACCGCAACAGAGATGGTAACGTGGATTCGGGCGAGGGGCGCACGAAATTCGGGAGCGGCGAAAAATGGGCGACGAGAACAAGGCGGCGTTGTTCAATGATCACAACGCCCCGTTCGCGAAAATGATCGGCGCCCGTTTCACACTCGCGACAAAAGACCGGATCGAGGCGGAAATGGAAGTGACGCCGGATCATTTAACGATCCCCGCCAGTCTCCACGGCGGCGCGATCATGGCCTTTGCGGATAATCTTGGCGGTTGTGGCGCTTTTTTAAACCTGCCCGAAGGGGCGACAACGGCGACAGTCGAATCAAAAACCAACTTTTTGCGGGCGGTCCCGGCCGGCGATACGGTAAAGGGTGTTGCGACGCCGGTTAACATTGGCCGTACGCTGCAAGTTTGGAAGACGGAAATCTTCCGCGAAGACGGAAAGCTTGCGGCGGTGGTGACACAGACGCAAATAGTGAAAACGCCGCACAAATAGCGAAAGGATGAGAGCGCGCAGCTATGTATGATATCAATCTCTCGGAATCCCATTTTCCAGCGCAGGGCGGCCCGGCGGCGGCGCCTGTAACCATCGGTGAAATGTTGCGCGCTTCCGCCAAAGCAGCGCCTGACCGTGCGGCCATGAAGGAATTGGGTTACGACGGCGCCGTCGGCCGCGTTTGGAGCTATGCTGAGCTTTTAAACGACGTGGAGCGGCTGGGTCGCGCTTTGGCCTCACGCCATGACGCCGGCGCGCGGGTTGCCGTTTACGCGAACAACATTCCTGAATGGGTGTTGCTGGAACTTGCCTGCGCTTTTGCTGATGTAACTCTGGTGACGGTCAACCCCGCCTATCAGAAACGCGAGCTTAAATATGTTCTCGAACAATCGCGATCGGAAGCGGTCTACTACGTCGCCGACTTCCGCGGCAATCCAATGCAGGAAATCGCCGACGCTGTTTGCGACGAGATTCCCGCAATAAAACACCGGATATTGCTCACGGACCATAACGCGCTCTATGCGGGCGAAGACGAGGGGAGATTGCGCGACCCGAAACCGTCCGATCCCGTGCAAATGCAATACACGTCGGGTACGACCGGGTTCCCGAAAGGGGCGCTGCTTCATCACAACGGGCTCGTTCGAAACGGCGTCGATGTGATGACGCGAGGAAACGTCGCGGCGGGAGATGTTTTCGTCAACAATATGCCGCTATTCCACACGACCGGGTGCGCAATTCTCGTGCTTGGCGGTTTCGGCGTCGGCGCGACCATGCTGTTGGCGCCAATTTTCGATCCGGAAATGATCGTGCGGGTGATCGCCCGTGAGAAGTCAAAATTTATTTTCGGCGTTCCGACCATGCTCGTCGCGCTCAATGATGCTGCGGAAGCGAGCGGCGTCGATACAGCTTCCGTCAAATCGATTTTGTCTGGCGGGGCGATGGTGGCGCCGGAACTCTGCAAGAGATCGAAGGAGGTGCTCGGTGCGCCGGTGCAGATTCTTTACGGGCAAACGGAAAGCTCGCCCGTGATTACCCAATGCTGGCCCGACGATAGGCTCGAAGATTTAACCCAGACCATTGGTCAGCCGCTGCCCAATGTGGATGTGTCGATCCGCGATCCCCAGACCAATCAGCCGGTTCCAGTGGGCGCGCAGGGCGAGATTTGCTGCCGCGGGTATCTTGTGATGATTGGCTACAATGACAATCCGGAAGCGAACGCCGCCGCTATCGACAGGGACGGCTGGCTTCACACTGGCGACCTCGGGACCATGGACGCGCGCGGCTTTGTAAGGATCACCGGGCGCGTCAAGGAGATGATTATTCGCGGCGGCGAAAACCTTTTCCCGGCGGAAATCGAAAACGCGATGCTTGAGCATGACTGCGTTGCGGAGGTCGCCGTGGTCGGCGTGCCGGATAAAAAGTGGGGCGAGCAGGTTGCCTGCTTCATGCGCGCCAGCGGCGATGAAAAACCTCAAGGCGCCGATCTCAAGGCGTTTATCCGCGATAGATTAAGCCCGCAGAAAACGCCGGCCTTCTGGATCTGGGTCGACGACTGGCCGCTTACGGGGTCGGGCAAGATCCAGAAATTCAAACTGCGCGAGTCGTTTGAAAAAGGCGCGTTTGAAGACCGCCTTTCGTAAAACCGCGTTCAGCCAAGGCGTCGTTCGATCAGCGCCTGCAGTTCGTTGGCGGTTGGATTGATGAGCTCGCGTAAGGCGGCAATGCGAGCGGTGATCTTCTCAATCTTTTCCATGATTGCGCGCCGCACCGAGCGTTTCCGCTCGCTGTCATATTGCGCGCGCAGAGTTTCGCGCTCGGCGTCGAGACTGACGATGTCTTTGTTGGTCGTGGTCAGCTTTTTTATGGTGTCGAGAATTTTTTTGTCTGCCGCGTTATTTTCATCAAGCGAGAGCATTGTGGCGACGGCGTCGAGGCTTACGCCTCTACCATTCACGATTGCCGTTCCATCGGTTTGAATGACAATCGAAGGTGGCTGTGCAACTGCAGGGGCAGTTTGAAAGGCGAAAATGGCAGCGACGGCTGCAACAATTTTAAACAAATGCGTGCGAATAGACATCGCTTCTCCTCCGGCTGGAAAAACGCGGAAAACCAACAAACGCAACAGGAACGGAACAATCCAACGCCGTGGAAACGACATTGGCGGCGGCAGTCGCCGCAGTGACTTTACCACAAAGGCCGCTGCGGGAAAGCGCGAAGCGAACTTCCCCGACGACCGGTCCGGTGTTAGGCTTGCCGCTTCGCAAATTCCGGAGGCCGCCCATGCGCCTGTTAGTTTTCCCCATGCTGCTGTTGCTTGCCGCGTGCGCTGCAACAGGGCCCGCCGCCTACGGTCCGGCCGATGAAAAGGGCTTTGGCTTTAGCGAGCAGCGCATCGAGGACAATCGATACCGCATTACCTATCGCGGGTCGGGCGGCATGCCGCCTGCACTGGTTGAGGACTATGCTTTTCGCCGGGCGGCGGAACTGACGCTTGCGAGCGGCTACGAGTGGTTCAGGGTCGTCAGCAGCGACGTAGTCGGTGAAGAGCGCGGCGGCGTTTCCGTCGGCACCGGCTTTGGCACGAGTTCATACGGTCGGCGCTCGTCGGTCGGCGTCGGTGTCGGGGCCGATCTCGGCCGTGTCGGCGCGCAGGAATACTTTACGGTGCGCATGGATGTGCTGATGGGCGGCGGCGAGGCCTCTGACGAAAGCGACATCTATGACGCGCAGGCCGTGCTCGACAATCTGCTTGGTTCCGCCCCCTATTCAGCAGAAGAGGAATAGGGCTCGTGGACTGGTCGGCGCTTCGCCGAATTGTCACTAACAATAACAGTGACGGGCGCTCGCGCATTCTCATTGACGGCGAGGCGGCGAAGCTGATTGCAGTTGAAGAAGCCGGTCTTGCCGAGATCTGGACAGCCGGTCTCGCCGACGATCAGCTTTACGATGCAACCGACAAACTAAAGGAAGAGGACTTACGCCTCGAACCGGAAGCGGGCGCGGTCAAAGTGCGCTGGTTCACGGTGGCGCCGGAAAACTCAGCGCAAACCGATGAAGAAAAAGAAGCGGCCGCTGCGTTTGCCTTCGCCGCTGTCGGCGCCTCCCATGCGCGGATCGATGCGACGCGTCATCCGATGATGCACAAGACTGACACCCTCGACGTCATCATCCTTGTCAAAGGCGCCGTTGATCTCATTCTGGACGATGGCGATCCGGCCGCATTGAAGCCAGGGGATGTGGTCATTCAGCGTGCGACGAACCACGCCTGGGCCAATCGCGGCGAGGAAACGGCGTTGCTCGTAGCGGTGCTGATCCAACCGGCTAAATAGCGGCCGCCAGCAAAATAAACTGCTCGACGCTTACCTCTTCAGCCCGTTGCGTTGGTTTAACGCCGGCGGTTTCAAGCGATTCTTCCAGGCGATCGGCAAAAAGAGTTTTCAGCGACGACCGCAGCATTTTTCGCCGCTGGCCAAAGGCGGCGGCGGTGACGCGTTCGAGCGCGGCGAGGTCGCATGCCTTTTCTGCGGGCGCAAACGTCACGACGGTGGAATCAACTTTTGGCGGCGGCGTGAAGGCGCGGGCCGGCAAATCAAAAGCGCGACTCGGAAGGGACGCCGCCTGCGCGATGACCGAGAGCCGGCCATAAGTCTTCGAACCGGGCGCGGCGAGGATACGATCGGCGACTTCTTTCTGAAACATCAGGGCCATGGACGACCATAGCGATGGCCCCGCCTTCAGCCATTTGATCAAGAGTTCGGTCGAAATGTTATAGGGAAGGTTGGCGATGATCCTGACGGGCGCGGTCTCGCCCACAAGTGTTCGTTCGTCGGCGTGCAGCGCGTCCGCCTCGATAACAGACAACTTTCCAGGATAATGTGAGCTGAGTTCGGCAAGTGCATCGATGCAGCGCGCGTCCCGTTCAATTGCTGTCACTTCTGCACCGGCGGCTAGAAGCGCGCGCGTCAGTCCGCCGGGCCCCGGACCAATCTCCAGAACGGCGTCGCCTTTTTTAACGCCGGCTTCGCGAACGATTTTTGCGGTGAGATTAAGGTCGAGCAAAAAATGCTGGCCAAGAGATTTTTTGGCGCCGAGGTCGTGCGTCTCGATGACCTCGCGCAGGGGCGGCAAATCGTTCATGACCCGCGCCGCGCCGCAATCTCTCCGGCGAGACGAATGGCGGCGATCAGGCTGTCGGCGCGCGCGATCCCTTTGCCCGCGATGCCGAGAGCCGAACCGTGATCCGGCGAAGTGCGCACGATAGGCAGTCCGAGCGTGACATTGACTGCGTCATGAAATGCGAGGGTCTTTGCAGGAATGAGCGCCTGATCGTGCAGCATGCAAAGCGCGGCGTCGTATCGCGCGCGCGCCTCTTCATGAAACATTGTGTCCGCGGGCAGGGGGCCGCTCGCATCAACGCCCAGAGCGCGGAGTTCGTCAATCGCCGGCGCGATTATCATCGCGTCTTCCGCTCCCATGGCGCCGGCCTCTCCGGCGTGGGGGTTCAGTCCGGACACCGCAAGGCGCGGCGCAGCGATGCCGAAATCATGCTGCAATGCATGCGCCGTAATCAGCGCCGTTTTGACAATCAAATCCGGACGCAGCGATTTTATCGCGTCAACTACCGCCAAATGGATGGTCACAGGTACGGTGCGCAGATGCGGTCCAGCGAGCATCATCACGGCGCCGCGCGGAGCGTTCACCTGCATAGCGGCGTCAGCCGTCAACGCTTCGAGGAATTCCGTATGTCCCGGAAAAGAAAAACCAGCGGCGATGAGCGTCGATTTCTGGATCGGGTTGGTGACGACCGCGTTCGCGTCGCCGGAAATCGCCAGAGCCGTCGCGCGTTCGATGCTGGCGATAACATTCTCGGCGGTTTTTGGTGATGCAATACCGCATTCTGCTTTAACAGGTTCGCCGACGGGCATGACGGGCAGCGCATCGGCAAAAACCGATGCTGCTTCTTCAGCGGTTGAAATCACTTTTGTTGCGACGCCGCCATAGAGCGCTGGATCGGCAATAACGAAAAATTCCGGTCCGCAGTCTTTCAATGCGCGCCATGCTTTTTCGGTGACCTCCGGCGCGATACCGCCAGGCTCGCCCATAGTCAGGGCAAGCGGCGGCGTTTTGCTTATCATAGAATTGCCTAGCCGTTGAGGTCGATCGGGTCTTTCAGGCGGATGTCGATCGCCGCCCGACGCTCAAGATCGCGCAGATATTGCTGGCTGATCCGAGACAATTGCCGTTGCATGATGCGGCTTTCCAGGGTCCCGCGGGACGGCAGGCCAAGGCCCTCGTCGATGTCGCAAACAAAAGCCGTATGGTAGGCGCCGTCAGCCTCGATCACCGGCATCAAGTCGTGGCGGGAAAGGCCATCGACAAAATCAGAAAATCGCGGATCGATCTTGTCGAGCGTCACATTTTCAAGCAGCGCATAGCCAATATCGGCGCCAAGATCGATGCGCAGGGCGCGCTGAGAGCAGGCATCGGCGTTCTCGATCTTTTCAAAGGCGAGTCGCGCTGCATTTTCACCCATTGCGGTAGGCGCTGACGCATAGGCAAGCGTGAAGGTCGGTTCGCCCGCAACCGTGGCCTCCCGTTTGTCGCGAATAGCAAGGATGATAAAGGCGCCCTGTGACGGTATCGGGTTGGTGACCGCGCCGGTCGGCAATTCGCGGATTGCCTGATCGAGTTCCGGCGCCATTTCGCCCGCGCGCACCCAACCAATATCTCCGCCAACCGCTGCGGTCGTGCATCCGGAGTATTGCTGGGCGATCACGGTGAAAGGAACGCCGCGGCGCATTTGTTCAATAAGCTGCAGACCGCCCTGATAATACTGCTGGGCTCTCGATGGATCATCGACGGGAATGCAAATCTCAGACACGAGAAACTGGTCGAGGCTCGCATCTTCGCGCATGCGATCCATGGTGTCCTCGATTTCATCGTCGCTGATGCGGACCCGGTCGCGATAGCGTCCCTGAACCAGTTCGGGCCACAGAGCGCTCGCCTTGATCTGGTCACGCAGGCTCTTTTCAGAAATCCCTTGCGAATTGAGTGCTTGCACCAATGCAACTGGCGACAGGTTGAGTTGTGCGGCCATGCCCGCAAGCTCATTCTGGAAATCATTTTCCGAGAACGTCATCTCGAACTTCTCGGTTTCCAGGATCTTCAGTTTTTCTTGAACGAGCTCGGTGATGACCTGTTGCTGCAACTGTGGCAGCGCTTCGCGCGGAATTCGTCCGTTGGAGGAGACGATGGCGAGCATCATTCGCTGGCGCACGTCAAAGGTGGTGATGACCTTGTCGTTGACGACAGCAGCGACGGATTCAACCGGCAGACCGGATCGGGCGATGACCTCGTCGCTAGACGGCTGATCGTCCGAAGCGTCCTGGGCGGCGGCAATACCGACGGCACTTAGAAATGCCGCGCAGGCTATTGAAAATGTTGACTTTAAGCGCATCACCATCACTTCTATCTGGTTCCGTTGAGCCCGCCGAAGCGGCCACATTTTAGGGAACAGGCGTTCTAGGCGAAAAGCGTGACAAAAAATAGGCCGTTTTGCCGAAGAGGCAAATCAGCGCCCGTATCCCAGGTTATTGCACCAAAGATCTCAAGGTGAAGGTCAGGAGAAAGGCCTCGTCAGGCTCAAGGTTGGTGGTGCGGGTGCGGTCGCGCCGGTAGGTGACGGCGAAGGTCGAGCATTCGTCGGAATAGCCGAGGGTAAAATCCTGGCGGATTGTACGCGATGCCGGCGCCGGCTGAAGTATGCCGGTTGATGGATCGGTCAGGGGTTCCGGCTCCAAGTCCACACGCCAGGCGCCCCCAACATGCCAGTGTTTGGCGATGCGCAGGCGTCCGCTGGCGGTCAACTCCTCTTCCTTGCGCGCCAAGCTGGGGTTCGCATTATCTTCATTGAGACGAATGTAGCTGAGATTGCCGCGCAATGGTCCCGCGTTAAAGTAGGCGAGGGATTCGAGGCGGGCGAATTTTCCGTCGTCGCCGTCGAGGCGGAAACGATTTTCGATGCCAAAGACTCTTTTGTATCGCAGGTTTAGGCTGCCGACATAGTCGGAAGATTTTTCGCCGAGGCCCGAGGAAAAATCGAACGCATCCGTGGTTTGTATGCGAAACTGACGGCCGGCGGATCCTTCAATCTCGATGCCGTTGTCCCAAGTGGCGGACGCGGCAAGGCCGATATTGGCGCGCTGGCCGTCTTCGAATGCGTCGTAACCGGTTGCCTTGTTGAAATCGAAAAGACCCGCATAGTCGAACTCGATGCTTTGAGAGTCTTCGTTGACAATCTCTGCATCGTTGAGACCGCTTGGGCTCGCGACCAATTGAACACGAGGCTCTACGATAAGCCGTGCGCCGGCAAAATCGCGCGCGAGCGGGTAGGACCATTCCGCTCCGACGGTTGGTGCAAACCGTCCAACAATTTCCGTTTCCTCGCCATTCATCAGACCCGGAAAATCAACCGCACAAGCATCGAGCGGGTTTGAGCAGATTTCCGTACCCTCATTGAGGTCTTGAAAGAAGAAGACGTCGCCACGCGCTTCGGCAAAGAAATGGAACCGGTGCCCTCCGTCGGTGATGACATCGCGGTCCCAATTGGCAGCCGCTGTGAAACGTTGAGAGTCCGTGCCAGCGGTGCGGTAAATTGAGGCGATGTTTGCGCCTATCGATGTGTCGCCTCCGGCGACCTTGCCGAAACGGTGTTCATAATCGATCAGTGGTAGAACGTAGGGCGTCGTTGAGGAGTCATCTATTTCACGCAGACCCTGAAACAGAAACGTATCGATATAGAGGCGCGAGTTCTCTCCAGTTCTCGCCAGCCTGAAATTGGAGCGCAACTGGCGGGTGGCGCCCCGATCCACCTGCTGTCGCAGATCCCCGCGCCGCAGAACGTCGTACTGACGCAAGTATTCAATGTCTGAAATGCGCTCAACATCGTAGCTTGCACGCCAGTGGTCGCCGAAATCCTGATAGCCCCGGCCAAAGATGTGCCAACGCACGCCGGGCGTCGATTCAACCGGCAATCCTCCGGGACTTGGCGGGTCCGGCTCCGGTTGGTTCGGCCCGTCGATAATGCCGCCCTGAAAAACGTGATAGCCGTTTTTGAAACGGCGCCGATACTCGCCTTGCCACAGGATGCCATCCTCGGCGGTGTATTTCGGATAGAATGTCGCGTCTTCTGAATTCGATAGAGCGAAATAATACGGCAGTTCGAAATTGAACCCGAGCCGGGTTGAGGCGCCGACCCGCGGCGTCAGAAATCCCGACTGGCGTTCGACGCTTGGGTCCGGCCCCTGCAGGAATGGCGTATAAAGAATCGGTACGCCCTTGAGTTCAAAGAAGGCGTGATGAAAACGCACCACCCTGCGTTCGGCGTCGCGCGTCACGCGTAAGGACTTGATGCGCCATGTCGGAATCTTTGCCTCGCCGTCTTTGTCGCAAACATTGCAGGCGGTGTAGACGGCGCGATTGAGTTTGGTGCGCGCGCCCTGTTCCTGAACCGCGCTGTCGGCGGCGAGGCGCGCGTTGTCCACGAGCAGTGCGGAAAAATTTTCCGCGATGCCGTCGCGCAGATCGCCGGAAATAACGACGCGGCCGGCGAAAACTGTTTCGAGATCTTCATCGGTGATCGAGACATTGCCTTCCGCAGTCACCACATCCGTCGCGGGATCGTAGATCAGCTTGTCCGCGCGCAGATAGCGCTCGCCGAAAAAGGCGCGGACATCACCTTCGGCAACGATCGGCGCATCGTCGCTTTCGCGATAGACATTGTCCGCTTCGAACAGGATCTCGTCCGTCTCTTCGACGCCGAACGGATCAGCCGCGCTCTCCTGCGCCATGACGGCAGGTGCGAATGCTGCGGACGCCCCGGTCAGCGCGGCGGTGACGGCGTTTCGCGCAAGTCGGTGCGTGCGGGGCAAGGATACTCCTGACAACGGCTAATCGCCCGGCGACGGGAAGGTTTCCCGACCGGGCCTCGGAGCTCTAATCGATAGATTGCATTGCCTGGAAGGTCCAGCCGGCGCACAGATTACAAATAGGCCGACATCGCCCCTAGCCGTCCTCGGCGTGAAGAAGGGCTGAGATTGCGAACAGCGCTGCAATCACGGCGGGCGCCCAGGCGGCGAGCGCCACCGGTGCGATTTCCGACTCGCCGAGCGCGGTTGAGACCTCAGACAACACATAAAGCGCAAAACCGGCTGCGATCGACAGGATTACCAGCTGCAACTGGCCGCCAAGACGCATCGGGCGCATCGAAAACGCTGCTGCGATCAAGACCATGGCCAGAAGCTTGAGCGGTGTTGAGACCAGATCATGAAAACGCATCTGATAGCGCACCGTCGGCAGGCCGGCGGTTTCGGCGAGCGCAATGAAACGCGGCAGGCTCCACAGCGATACGGTTTCCGGCGCCTGCACCCGTTCGCCAAGATCAGCGGAGGTTAATTTGGTGGGTATGGCGTAAACCGGCGCCTGTCGCGGCGCATCATCGGCGAGGGATGTTATCTGCGCGTCGTTGAGTTCCATCGTCGCTCCGGCGAGGACCGCATCGCGGGCGTCAATGCGTTCGATGAACTCATTCTCCGCCGTAAAACGCCACACCGTCACGCTTTGCAACGCTCCGCGGTCGGCGTCATGGGTGTCGGCGTTGATGATAACATGGGCGTTGTCGCTACGCTGGCGCAGCCAGATGCCGTCCTGAAAAACTTTAACGAGGCTTGCTTCACCGCCGCGTTTTTGTGCTTTCAATGCTTCCGCATAAGACAACATTCGAGATGCAACCGGATCGACAACGGCGATGATGAAAACCCCGGCGAGTGCTGCGATCAGGGCCGCTGGTCCAAGCAGGCGCCAGATAGAGAGCCCTGCCGAACGCATCACTGACAGCTCGGAGCGCTTGTTGAGCTGGTGGAACATCCAGATTGATCCGAAAAGAAAGACGAATGGGAACAGCGCCTGGGCGAGCGACGGGGTGCGCAAAAGCGTTAGCCCGACGGCCAGGTCAAACCCCGCGCCTTCGGTCTTGCCGACAAAGCGCAGATTTTCGATCAGATCGATCAGCAGGATAAGACAGGCGAGAATGAGCAGTAGCCCGCCGATCGCCGTGATGGATCGCAGCGCCATGTAGCGGAAGAGTGTCGCCGGAGGCGTCATGCGGACCGCTTTCTTTTCTTCATGTACAAGCGGCCGCTTTCGAGAGGGGGCGCAAACAACATGAAGGCGACAATGGCGATTGCTTCGAGTGGAATGGCGTAGAGGAGCCAAAACCCTCCATATTCGGCGACCAAACCCTGGGCCATAAAGCCGCCGATGCGCAAAAGAAAAATAACGCCGCCGGCGGCGGCCATGCGCACCACATAGCCGCGCCGACTGTAAGGGCCGCCGATCAGTGCATAAAGACCAATCAACACATAAGCGAAAGCGTAGAGGGGCCCGGCAAAACGGGAGTGGCCTTCAGCGATAAGTTTTCCCGCATTGGCCCGGTCGTAAGGTTTGGACATGTCCGGATTTAAAAGTTCGCGGGGATAACGTTCCGTCAGTTCGAGAACGAGTTCGCGCGGCGCGTCCTGATACGTCGCGACATTAACCGCAAGCTCGTCAAAAGGAATCATCGCAACTTCTGTTTTCTCACTCGATTTGCGTTGCAGGTTGCCATTGCGCAAAAAGAGCATCGGGCCGTTTTCCGTATCCTGTAAGAGCGCTCGCTCGGCCATATACGTCTTGACGTCGTCAGGATCGCGATAGTCGTTGACGAGTAGACCGGTGAATTGGCTCCCCGGCCGGGCTTCGTCGATATAGATCGTGAAGCCGTCGACGAACGTCGTGAACTCACCGCTCCTGAGGATGGAACTGGCGACATCGGCGCGGATGGCGGCGACCTGTTCCTTCAGCATGCGATAGCTGCGCGGCATTAGATCGACATTGACATAGAGCGTGGCCAGCGCGCCGACAGCCGTCAGACCCAGTATCGGGAGAGACAGACGCAATCGGCTGACCCCGGCGGCGAACAGGACGGCGATCTCGCTGTCTGAATGCAGCCGGTAGAGGGCGTAAACGGCGGCGCCGTAGAGCGCGAAGGGAATGATGACAGCAAGCAGGCTGGGGATAATCAGAAGCGACAAAAACCCAAAAACCGCAAGGCCTGCGCCATGTTCGACGACGATTTCGATGCGCTGCAGCGTCTGGGTCATCCACACGATTAAGGTCACCGACGCCAGGATCAGGGCCAGCGGCGCCAGACATTGGCGCAGGATGTATTTATCAAGACTGCTCAAGGTCTTTCCTTATGGCGCGGCGCCGCTAGAGTGCGCCAGCACACCCGGCCCCGTAGCATAGATTGCCCTACCGACAAATGACGGTCCGGGAACGGGACGCCGCTCTAAAGATTAACAAAGAACAGAACGACTGAGGGATTTCATGCAAATTTCGTTTTCCGCCGCCGCTTTGCCGAAATCGGGCGCGATCATTGTGCCGGTTTTTGACGACGGCAAGCCGAGCGCGGCTTTCGCCGCCGTCGATGAAGCATCGGGCGGCGCCGTTGCGCGCGCCATGAAAGCGGCGGCGTTCAAAGCCAAGGCCGGCAAAGTGCTCGACATTGTCTCTCCGGGAGAATTGTCGAACGCCTATGTCATCCTGGTGGGCGCCGGCGCCAAGAAAGAGTTCGATGCGCTTGCAGCGCAAAATGTCGGCGGCGCCGGCGCTGCGAAGGCGCTGGCGACACGGGAGAAGTCGGCCGTATTCGCACTTGATGGATTTGCCGCCGGAAAACTCGCAGACGGCGAACTGGCGGCGCGCATCGCCCATGGGGCGCGGCTCAAAAGTTATCGCTTCGACAAATACCGCACAAAGGAAGAAAAGGACGACAAACCGACGTTGACAAAGATTGTCATCAACACGCCGGCGAAGGGCGCAAAATCCGTGTACGGCGCGCTCGACAAACTTGGCGACGGCGTCTTTCTGACCCGCGACCTTGTTTCTGAACCGGCGAATATTCTTTTTCCGGGCGAGTTTGCAAAGCGCTGTAAAAAACTCACAGCCCTCGGCGTCAAGGTGACAGTGCTTGGCGAAGCGGAAATGAAGAAGCTCAAAATGGGCTCGCTCCTCGGCGTCGGGCAGGGTTCAGTCAGAGAATCGAAGCTTGTCGCCATGGAATGGGCGGGCGGCAAAAAGGGCGACGCGCCCGTCGCCTTTGTCGGCAAGGGCGTCACCTTCGATACCGGAGGCATCTCGCTCAAACCCCCGCCGGGCATGGAAGACATGAAGTGGGATATGGGCGGCGCCGGCGCAGTAACAGGGGCCATGGCGGCGATCGCCGGGCGCAAGGCCAAGGCCAATGTGGTCGGCATCGTCGGGCTGGTCGAGAATATGCCGGACGGAAACGCGCAACGTCCCGGCGACGTCGTCAAATCCATGTCCGGGCAAACGATTGAAGTGTTGAACACCGATGCGGAAGGCCGCCTTGTTCTCGCCGACGCCTTGTGGTGGGCGCAGGAAAACTACGGCGCCAAGACCGTGATCGATTTGGCGACGCTTACGGGCGCCATCATCATTTCTCTCGCCCATGAGTTCGGCGGCATGTTCACGCAGGACGACAAGCTCGCAAAGCAGCTCGATGCAGCGGGCGCGGCAACCGGCGACAAATTATGGCGCATGCCGTTGACCAAGGCTCATGACGAAATGATCAAGTCCGACATCGCCGACATGCAGAACATCGGCGGCAAGGGCGGCGGGTCATCGACGGCCGCGGCGTTTCTCGGACGTTTTATCAAGGACGGCGTTTCCTGGGCGCATTTGGACATCGCGGGCATGGCCTGGAATTCGAAAGACAAGCCGACCTGTCCGAAAGGCGGCTCGGGTTACGGTGTCGCCTTGCTCGATGAGTATATTCGGACGAATTACGAGGGGTGAGCGATGTACGCGCATCGCGCGTTTCAGTTTGACGATGAAGACGCGGCGCTCGCCGCCGCAAGCGAATATAACTTTGCCACGCTGGTGACGCCATCTTCATCGTTGGCGTCGCACCTGCCGATTGTCGTCGATCGTGAACAGCGCATTTTGCGCGGTCATCTCGCTCGGGCCAATCCTCATGTGGGCGCCATTGACGGCGCCGAACATCTTGCTGTGTTTACGGGGCCGCACGCCTATATTTCCCCCGACTGGTACGGGCCGCAATCGCCTGATGTGCCGACATGGAACTATGTCGCCGTGCATGTACGCGGGCGAGGTCGCGTCATAGAAAAAACAGAACAAGTGATCGCGTTTCTGGCAGAGCTTTCCGAGCAAGAAGAAGCGCGCCGCCATGACCTTGCATCAGGCAAGGTCTGGACACTCGAAAAGACGCCGGAGGACAAACTCCTTGCCATGACGCGAGGGATTGTCGCGTTTGAGATCGAGATCGACAAGATCGAGGCCATTGCAAAGCTGAGCCAGAACAAACCAGATGACGTTGCCGAAAGGGTCATAAGCGCGTTGCAGTCAGGCGGTGAAAGACAAAGCGCGGTCGCCGGAGAAATGCAGAATGTGCTTGGTCGATCGGGCGCCGCGTCATGACTGAAGTGCTTTTCTATCATCTTGAGCGCGCGTCGTTAGAAGACGTCTTGCCGGGCCTGCTCGAAAAAACGCTGGAGCGCGGTTGGCGAGCGGTGGTACGCGCCGGTTCACCGCAACGGGTCGAACGGCTCGACGGGCGTTTGTGGACATATCGCGATGAAAGTTTTTTGCCGCATGGGGCCGGCGGCGAGGGGGAGGGTCAGCCGATCTGGCTCACCGATACGGATGACATCCCGAACGATCCGCAGATACTGTTTCTTGTCGATGGCGCCGGCGCCGAGGCGAATGCGATCTCGAGCCTTGAGCGATGCGTTATGATTTTTGACGGTCGCGATGATGACGCAGTGGCCGATGCGCGCAAATTCTGGACTGCGGCGAAAGCGGAAGGCTATGACGCAACCTACTGGAAACAGTCGCCGCAAGGCCGTTGGGAAAAACAGGGCTAACTCGCGCGGATGGTTCTCTACTACGCCAACCTTGCAACATCGCTCGTCGCATCCGTTCTGCGCTTCGGCGCAGGCGCGGCCGGCGCGCCGGCGAACGCTGCAACGCCGCCGGTGCTTTATGAGTTTGAAGGATGCCCGTTCTGCCGCGTTGCGCGCGAGGCGGTCTCCGAAGCCGGCGTTGCGGTTTTGGTGCGTCCGTGCCCCAAGGGCGGTAAGCGTTTCCGCCCGTCTGTGAAGGAAATCGGCGGCAAAGCGCAGTTTCCCTACCTGATCGATCCGAATACGGATCAACGAATGTACGAAAGCGCCCACATCGCGAAATATCTGACAAAGACCTATGGCGGCGCTCGGCCGCTCATACAATGGACCGGACCGATCGATCTCCTGTCGTCGCAATTGGGCGTTCTCGCGAGATTGCTCGCCGGCACGTTTAAAGTTTCCTCGACTGCGCCGGAAAAACCGCTTGAGTTCACGGGCGCGGAACGCGACCCGCGCGCGCGATTGGTCAAGGAACGCCTTTGTTCCATGGAACTTGAGTATTTGTGGCGCCCTGAAGCGGGTATGCCGGTTTTGAAGGATCCCAATACCGGCGCTTCCGCCGAAGGCGCTGTTGCCATCCGGCGCTATCTGAAAAAGACCTACGGCGCATGAATGAAAAAGATGTGGATTATTTTCGCGATCTGCTGACGAAGCGTCGCGATGAGCTCTTGGCGCTTTCCGGCGCCAGTGCGGAAAAGCGAAAACCCGTCGAACTCGATCAGCAATCCGTTGGGCGCTTGTCGCGGCAGGATGCATTGCAACAGCAGGCCATGCAGAATGCACAGGAAGCGCGCAGAGTTGGAGAGCTGAAGAAAATCGACGCCGCGCTCTTGCGCATAGACGAGGACGAATTCGGGTATTGCGGTGAGTGCGGAGAGTTAATTGCGCACAAGCGCCTTGAAATCGACCCGACCACGACCCGGTGCATCGGCTGCGCTGGTTAGCGCTGTTATCTTCTGGCAATCAGAAAGTGAGTTTTTATCGGCGCCTTAAGGCGGCCGTCAGCGGTTTCGTACCGGGCGAGGTCGGCCTTCATATCTGCAATGATAAGATCGATAACCTCGTCGCCCGCCGGATCTTCCGGGTCGACCGCCGGCGCAAGCGAACCGTCGAGCGCCGGCCGGCCGACAAAGAGAATATCAAAAAGTACGAGCGGCTCGATCGGCGGCAGCGTGATTTCTTTTTCTCGGTTTTCGAGAATTTCAACTGCGAAGCCGGCGCCTTCCGCCAGCATGCGCAGGCGCGCGCCGTCGCCAAAGGCGAAGGGCCCCAGAGGCAGCAAGTCGTCGCCGAGCCGGCGCCCGATCGATTTTGCGAAGGAGGCAAAGACCGGATTGCCTTCCTCGACGGGCGACCAGACGCTGACAGCGAAAGCGCCGCCCGGTTTTAGAACGCGGCGCACTTCGGTGAATACTGCGGCGGGGTCAGGAAAGAACTGAACGCCCTGTTGGCAAAGAGCGATATCAAATGTGCTGTCATCGAATGAAAGAGCGTCCGCCGGCGATTCATGAAAAACCGCAGCTGCCTCGGGCGCATTCTTCCGCGCGACCGCAAGCATCGGGCCCGCAACATCGATAGCGTCGATCTGAACGGTCGCGCCATGTTTTGCGAATAGACGCCGCGCTAAGATGCCCGTGCCGCATGCAAGATCGAGAACACGTTGGCCGGGCGACGCAATCTGCGTCATTTCATCCGCCCACGGCGTAAAAAGCCCGGGGACAAGATATTCCTCATAAAGCTCAGGCGGGGTGCGGCCGGCGCAGAACTCAGAAATTTTCGTCATCATTGTGCTCCGGCGCAGCGCTTTTATTCCCTGTCTTTAAGCCGTTCTTCTTCATATTGAATGCCCCAGCCGATAATTAATCGCCACAGGGCTTCCGCCATTTCCGGGGGCATGGTCGTATTTGCAGCGCGGGCTTTCACTTTCTCAACCACATCCCGGTTGCGCCAGGGAACCGAAGCCTCGTCCGGCGACCGCTTAAAAAACCAGGCCCGGTCAACATAGGTCCATCGTTCAGCGAGGAGATCGACGAGCGCCTGATCGACGCGATCAATTTCCGCGCGCACTTCCGACATGTCGGCGCAATCCTGGGCTTTTTTCATTACCGCAAATCCTGTTTTTTTTGGCAGAGCCTATTGGTGCGGCGCTTCGCTTAGCACGTTGTTCGCCTGCGGGTCGAGGTCGACGCCGAAATCATTGACGTCAGCGCCGCTAGCGAGGGCGAAGGAGGCGGTGAAGGCGGCGATGAAAATATGGAGGAGTCTTCTCACGCCGCGTCCTGACGCTTCTCCCTTGCCGCACCGAAGGCGGCGCGCAGCTCGCTGAATGGATTGCGATGAGCCGGTTGGTCCTCTGTATCTTCGAGTATCGCGTCGAAGTCTCCGCCGATCACGGTTTCAGACTGGGCGCCGAGGAGAACAAGATGTTCGCGCTCGTCGCAGCGAATGATCAGCAATCGACGGCGACCGTCGACTGAAAGCGATTCCGATATGGCGAGACGGCGACGGCGCGAGCCAATGTTGGGTATCGTGGCAACGCCCGCCTTGCGAGCGATCATGGCGGCGACTCCGATCAGCCCGATAACCACGACGAGTCCAAAAATGATACGAAAATAATCGTCCGGCGCCATGATCCGATGCTTTCTGCAATCTGCAGGGAAAAAATATCGGGCGTATGCTTAAGGCGGCGTTAAGCGGCGCGCCGCATCGGCTCTGCGTAGAGCGACGACAAGTCTCTTAATGAAACAAATTCACCGCCTATGCGGTTCTGGAACCATGAAAAGTAGTCGCGAGAAACCGTCAGCATGCGTTCGACGCTGGCGGCGTCGGGCGCGTATGGATTGGCGCCCTTGGTTAAGCTTGTTGAATGAAGCGTAAATGTCAGGACCGGCGTTTTGTCTGCGATAAGCCGCCGGGTGAGCGCCATCAACGTGTCGAGGCTCGCGCCTTCGGGCGTAAGGCGCGCCGGTTCCGTGAAGGCGCGCGCGCGCGCGGCCGCGAAGCCTGGATCGCTTTTTTCCTGCGACAGAAATCGCTGCGTATGCCGGATCGCTCGGGCGCCGCAAACTGGGGTTACTGCGACCGCGCCCATGGGCGTCAATGCAGTGAACGGCGCATTTGAATATCCGGTGAAGTCGCCGCCGCCGCTGTTTGAAAAATCAAATCCCGCGCTTGGGCTGAAATCGTACTGAACGCCGATTTCGGCGAGCAAAGGATAGCTGTCCGGCGCAACGCCGTAGCGCCCGGCCCGGTGGGCGATGGCGTTGCGTCCAAAAGCGGCTTTGTAGGCTTTAGCCAGCGCAGCGAGTTTCCGGCGATGAACTTCGGCTGGATAGTTCATCTGGTAGGAATAATAGTCTCCGGCAAAATCCGTTTCCGGCGGCGTTACCCAGGGATGGAGGTGAAGGCCGCCATCGGCGCGACCGCGATCGGCCTTCGCCCAATAATAGCAAGCCACATTGCGTGAATTGAGCAGCGGATAGGTGAGGAGGTAAAGCGGCCGCACGCCAACCCGCTCGCATAGCGATTGAAACACGTCGACATCGGCGGGCGAAGCCAGAGAGAAGTCGCGCGATGCAAAGTCGCTCCAGTCGAATATCTCTTCCGTATCGACGGTCACCAACAGTTTCGGACGACCGCTGTCGCTTATTGAAATGGGTGCTGTTGCGACGCTCGACCTGCGCGCGCTCTTTGCCGCCAATTCGGAAAAAATGTCGTGCATGCCGTCAACTGTCGCCTGCCAGGAATGGGCCTGCGCGTGCGCGCGCACCGTGCTGCGTTCGGGTGGTGCGGCAAGGAGCGAATTCGTTGCTTCAGCGATCGCTTCTGCGCTGCGATCCCTGGCAAGGCGCCCTGCTTCCGACGAGGAAATGACTTCCCCGTTCCCCCACACATCGCTCGCAACACAAGGCGTGCCGCAGGCCATTGCTTCAAGCAGGACATTCGGCCAGCCTTCGCGTGAAGATGCGAGAACGAGTACGTCGGCGGCGTTGTAAATGCCGATCATGTCTTCATGGGGAACGGCGCCGAAGAACCGCACGCGATCACTGAGGTCTGCTTGCTTGGCCTGTCGCTTCAGCGCGCGTTTTTCCTCGCCGTCACCGACGATGAGCAGTGTCGCGTCGGGAATGTGGGCAAGGGCGTCAATGACAAGATTGTGCCCTTTTCGTTCAATAAGGTGTCCGACGCTTGCGATAACCGGCCCGGAAACCTCCATCGCCTCGCGAATGCGCCCGCGCCGCAACGGCCTGAATGTGTTGAGATCGACGCCATTGCGCAGCGTCGTGATCTTGCCCTCCAGTGCGCCGAGTTCAACAAGCTCCGTTTTGAGAGCATCGGCGACCGTGATGACCGCATCGGCTTTGACGATCGCATCGAGAATGCGCTCGCGGGGTTCTTCATAGGTCGGGATCAGATTGACGTCGGTCCCTCGCGCCGTGAGCGCGAACGGAATTTCAAACTCCCGCGCGACCGCCGCCGCCGCAACCCCGTCAGGATAAAGGTAATGTGCGTCGATTAGGTCGGGCGCCCACCCTTCTGCGCGCAGTTCGGCAAGCGTGCGCCGGAAACATCGCGCCAGCGCGTCGGGCGCGTCCTTCATGCCGACTTTCGGCGCCAGCGCGTAACGGGGATGGTAAACCGTAACGCCTTCCCGGACTTCCTCCTCCGGCGCCCGGGCGAATTTCGAATAAGCACCGAACACCCTTTGGGAAAAAGGAAACCACGGAACTGGCGCGACAACGCGGACGTCGGCGTCATATTTTTGCAGATAGGCACGCAGCCGATTTTCAACAAAAACGCCGTGGGTTGGCGCAGCTGCGTTCGGGAACAGAGTCGAAAAAAGAAGAATGCGCATAGCCCGCCGGGGTCGTCACAAAACTGCAGTGATCGATTATTGATCAAAGACGTTAACGATCATCTTCCCTGCAATCCGAGCTTTTTCGTTAATGCTTTGTTGACGCCCGCCGCGTAGCGAAACGCAATGGCGATTACATCACTTCCCCACGAAGTCACCGCACCGGTTAGCGCGCACTATGAGCCCGAACGCTTGCCAGCGCCGGCCTGTTGGTTTTTCTGGGTTGCGTCATCGGCGTTTTTGTGGGGCGTGATCCTGACGCTATTCACGCTTTAAGACGCCCGCGCCGAAGCGGTTAACGCTCCAACCCCAAGAAAATTACCCCCCATATCGAACATTAATGTTCTGTTAGGCATGGTTCATGCTTGCGGATCTTCCCGTGATTCTTAACCCGCCGCGCGGGGCGGCTTCGAGACGTTGAGGATTGCACTGATGAAACGACGGAAGATCGGGGATCATGCTGGCATATCTTGTAGCGGCGTCTATTGCTTTCTTGACGGTGACGGGCGCGGTGTTAATTCGCAACGCTATTGTCGAAGCGGCAGGCGCGCGACGTCTGCGCGATGCGCATGCGGGCGAAGGCCAGCTTGGGGCGCCGCATACGAAACGGACCCTCAAGCCGCGCGACCATGAGCGGCTCGATCTTGAACAGTTTGACGTTTTCTCCATTGAGCGCGCAGCAACCGCGGCCGCTAGCCCGCTCCAAGCGGGCGTAAAACGCTCCCTCGATATTACACTGAGCTTGGGGTTGCTGATTTTCCTGGCGCCCTTGTTGGCGGTCACGGCAATTGCGATCCGCCTCGACAGTAAAGGCCCCATTGTCTATCGGCAAAAACGCGTTGGCCGGGGCGGCGTTGTCTTCGAAGTGCTGAAATTTCGCTCCATGGTGCAGGATGCGGAAGCGGACGGCCCCCAATATGCGGCAGTCGGCGATCAGCGCATTACACGCGTCGGGTATTTCATCCGCCGCCTGCGCATCGATGAGATTCCCCAAACGATTAACGTTTTGCGCGGGGAGATGAGCTTTGTCGGTCCGCGCCCCGAACGGCCCGAATTTGTTTCAGAGCTTGAAAACGAAATTCCCCACTACCGCAACCGGCATCTTGTTAAGCCGGGCATTACCGGATGGGCGCAGGTAAAATATGAATATGCGGCGTCGGTCGCAGGCGCGCGTGAGAAATTGCGCTATGATCTCTTTTATATCGCCCGGTATACGCCGTTAATGGATCTTGCGATTGTGTTGTTAACCGTTCGCGTTGCGTTGTTCGGTCTCGGCAGCCGTTGAGTTTACAATCATTAACGATTGCCGAGCGAATTGGCCGCGATATCGCGACAGTTTTTGGCAAAACAACCTCAAATGCACGAAATCGTTAGGCTTACGGCGATATTCTGAAGTGCAAACACGCGACGGCGTGAGCCGTGGCAAAGAAATTGCGGAAACAACTGAGTGAATGTGCGCTTTTGCAGGTGCGAGGCCCGCGCTGGCGCAATTCTGGACAGATGAGGGAATTAACCATGATGACGTTCGTTGGATTTTACCGGATTGCGACTTTGGGCGCTGCTGCTCTGTTGTTGGCGGCGTGTTCCTCGGCAGGCGGCGGCAAACTTGAGGCTGCGCCGACGACGGCGTCGACGGCGGCGGAAGCCTCGCCGGACTATCTGATCGGTCCTCTTGATCAACTGGAAATCTTTGTCTGGCGTGCGCCGGAACTGTCGACAAACGTAACCGTGCGTCCTGACGGGCGCATTTCAACGCCCCTGGTCGAGGACATGGTCGCCGCTGGCAAAACGCCGTCGAAACTCTCGACCGATCTCGAAGCATCGCTCAGCGAATTCGTCAAAGAGCCGGAAGTGACCGTAATCGTGTCGAACTTTTCTTCGACTTTCGATCAGCAGGTGCGCGTCCTCGGTGAAGCGCAACAGCCGATTGCTCTGCCCTTTCAGGCAGGCATGACGGTGCTGGACGTAATGGTCTCCGTCGGCGGTCTTACTGAATTTGCTGCAGGCAACAAGGCGGTGCTGATCCGCGGCAAAGGCGCAGACAAGAAATCATATCGTGTCCGTCTCGACGATCTCCTGCGCAAGGGAAACATTTCGGCCAACGTGCCGGTGCTCCCGGGCGATGTCATCCTCATTCCGGAAAGCGCGTTTTAAGTCGTCCACAGGCGGAATAAAGTTTCATGCTGCGTAATTTCATCAGAGTTGAAGACCTGCCGCCGCCGCTGATCCGGCATTTGAACGGATTGTGGCGGCGACGCTGGACTGTGGTCGCAGCGGTGTGGGCTGCGGCGCTTCTCGGCTGGTTCGGCGTCTGGCTGTTGCCGGACCGATATGAGTCGCGTGCACAAGTTTACGTTCAGACTGAAACAATCCTGCAGCCTGTCTTGCGGGACGTTGTCGCCAGTCCCGATTACACCGATCGCGTTGACGTCATGCGGCTGCAACTGCTGGCGCGCCCGAATGTTGAGGAAATCCTTTACCGCGCCGGGCTTGATCGCACCATTGATGCAACAAACGAAATCGAACGCCGTGCGGCGCTGCAGGGGCTCGTCAACGGGCTTTCCGAAAGCATCATGATCGAAAGCCCGCGCGACATGTATTTCATCATCAGCTATTCCCATGGCGATCCGGAAATCGCGCGCGCCGTCGCTGACGCCACGCTCAATCTGATGATTGAGCAGGATATCGGCGCCAGCCTCTCTGAAAGCGGAGCGGCCCGCCGACGCCTTGAGTTGCAGATTGAGGAATTCGAGGAGCGCTTGAGCGCCAATGAACTGAGAGTTGCTGAGTTTCGCCGCGATCACGCAGTTGAACTCGCCGCAGCCGAGGGCGTTGATAGACGGCGCGACCAAAAAGTAGACGAACTCTCGCGGATCGTCGAAGAAATCGGCCAGACCCGTGGGCGCATTCTGACCCTTGAAAACTTGTTGTCGGCAACGCCGCGGGGCGCTTCGGGCGGCGAGCTTGAGCGTCTGCGCGTTGAACTTGCGGACTTGCGTTCCCGGTATCAGGAATCTCACCCGGATATTCGCGGCGCCACGGCGCGCATCGCCGAACTCGAACGAGCTGACGGCGGGCTTGCGGCCAATCCGGAATTCGTTCGTCTGCAATCAGAGTTGAAAGTCGCGCGCAATTCCGCCGCCGCGCTCGATGTCCGCGAAGCAACGCTGCGCGAAGAACTCAACGCACTCGACATTGCCGCCGGACAGGCGCCAACGGTTATCGCCGAGCTGCAACAGATCGAACGGCAATACGATACGACGAAAAACACATACGAAGACCTTCTTGAGCGCCGCGATCGCCTTCAGCTTACGGAGAGTCTCGGGCCCGCTGGCCGCGGCGTTGAATATCAGGTGTTTGAACGCCCGGAACGCGCAATCAAACCGTCCGATCCTCCGCGGCAAATGCTGATTTACATGTCGATCTTCGGGGCGCTGGTCGCCGGCGGCGCCATTGGCGTTCTCATCAACCTCATTGACCGGACCTATACGCAAACGGAAGAACTCGAACAGGCTTTCGGGCTTCCCGTCCTCGGCGCCTTTACTGAAGCGCCGTCTACGGACGTGCGCGAAACGCGGCGCCGGGACGTCTTGCGCCTCGCCGGCGCCGGCGCAGCGTTGGTGGTGATGGGGCTTGTCTACAATTACCTTTCGGTCGTGCGGTTGCCGGCGGATTTGCCTGATGAAACGCAAGCGCAGATTATAAGCAATGAGGCCGCGTCATGAGCGTCGTCGAAAAAGCCGCGAGCCCGCTCGATGCGCTCGCCCGCAAAAAACGTAAAAAAGAAAAAAAACAACAAGCGCAAAAGCCCACGCGCGATAATGCGCTGGTGGTGACGCCGCAACCGTTCGGTATCGACTTCGAACGACTAGATGCGCTCGGCCATTTCAATCCGAACCAGCTTGCCAGCCCGCTGGCGATGGAACTGAGGGCGGTAAAACGTCGCCTGCTTCGCCGTCTTGGATTTCTACGCGCTTCAGGCGATCGCCAGGCCTTTCGCATGCCAGGACGGCAGCGGAACCTGGTTCTTGTAACGTCGACCCAGGCCGGAGAGGGCAAAACATTCTGCGCCGTCAACCTTGCCCTCAGCCTGGCGCTCGAAGATCAGGTCGACACCGTCCTTATCGACGCCGATGTACCGCGTCCGAAAGTACGCGCGCGTTTCGACATTGAGCGGGGAGCCGGTCTTACAGATTGCCTTCTTGATGCTGTTCCGTGGAACAGTCTTGCGCGCACCGCGAAAGAGGGGCCGCTGACAGTCCTGGGTGAGGGGCGTTCAATTGATCGCTCGGCAGAGCTTTTCGCCAGCGAAGCCTGTCGGCGCCTGATGACGGAAATCTCGGCTGCTAAAAACGAGGGTCTCGTCTTGATCGATGCGCCGCCGGCGCTCGCCATGACCGACGCCGTTGTCCTCGCAAAATATGTGGACGAAGTCGTTTTCGTCGTCGAAGCCAATGAAACGCCGGAGCCGGCCATCGCCGCCGCGCTCGATGAACTGCTCGACGTCAATCCGAATGTGAGCCTCATCCTCAACCGCTGTCTCATCGGCGCGACAGGCTCAAGTTACAGCTCATACGACTATTACGGTCGCGGCGAAAAGGAAGACGCCGCGCCGACCGAAGGGGGACAGACCAATGCCAAATCTTAATCAGTTTTCGCGCGGCCGCGTCGCGGCCTTGCTGCTGGGGGGCGCCAGCCTCGCAGCGCTTGGAACGGCGTCAATTGCGCAATCACTCACCGCCGATCCGCCGCTTCGCATGCAGACGGATTATTTCGGTTACGGCGCCAGCATCGCTGGGCGAATGGCTTATTCGGACAATATCCGATTGGCGCCGGATGGTTTCGAGGATGAAGAATACATCGCGTCAACGGTTTTGTCCGGCGGGGCAATCACCAGCACCAACCGCTTCACCGGCATCATTCTTGGCGATCTCGACCTGTCTTATTTGATCAATGACGAGGACTTCAACGTCAGCCAGAATATCGGCGGCGCCGGCACGGTGACTCTCGCCGAGAACTTGTTTTATTTTGATATCTCGGGTCAGACATCGCGCCAGCTTGTGGGCGACAATGCCCGTTTTTCCCGCAGCATCAACTCCGCTCGATCGCAACAAGCGAATGTCCATTCCTATTCGGCGAGCCCCTATTTTTATCGCCGGCTGCGTGACGACGCTTCGGTGACGCTGCGATATCGCTTTTCGCAAGTCTTCATTGATGATTCTGACAGCGTGTTCGGCGCGATCGATCCGGATTTCCTCAATGACTCGCGCACCCATGAAGTAATGGCGCAATATGATAGCGGCAACCGTTTTGACAAACTCCGATTCACCATTTCCGCTTATGGCGACGACACGACGGAAAGCGGCTCCGGTGTCTTGCCCCGCTTCGGTTACACCCATGGGGCGGTAGAGGCTGCGGCGGAGTTCGCTGTGTCGCGCAAGCTCGCCATCAGTGGCGCGGTTGGCTATGACGATGTTGAGACCGACGATGCGGCGTCCCAGTTCTTTGATGACGAGGATCTGTCCGGCGTGTTCTGGCGCGCTGGATTTACCGCCCGGCCCAATCGCCGGACTGTTGCTCGCGTCGAATACGGCCGTCGATTTGAAGATGAATTCATCGATGCGGCGATTGCCTATCAAATATCGCCGCGCCTCAACCTTACGGCTGGCGCCAATCGTTCCTTCACGTCGCGGGCGCGTTCGAGCGATAGTCGCTTCCGTCAAACGCGATTTGAAACCTTGCGCTTTGCCGAAGCCCTGCGCGAGGGCCAGGAAATCTCGCCGCGGGCGCTGATCAACGAAGCGAACCGGTACTCGTCGCTGCTCAGCGGCGTCAACGCACAGACGGTTGGCGTTGGCGTAATCGATTCCGCTCAAGTGATCCTCACCGGCGATTACGGCCGCACGCGGCTTTCCCTTGGCGGGTTTTATTCCGACAGCGACTTCGGCTTCCGCCAGATTGAAGCAGTCTCGATCAACGGCACTATTCAACGGGAAATGACCCGTCGGCTCACCGCCTATGGCGGCCTCAATTTTCGCCACGCTGACAACAATGTGAGCCAGGCGACATGCGAAGCCAATCCAACGATCTTCGGACTTGATGCTTTTGCGCCGGCTTTCGATCCGGTCGCTGAGTGCGCAGTGTTTATTGCGACGAACGGAGTGACCAATACGCTCTCAGCAACAGTGGGCGCTGATTACCGTTTCTTTGAGAATGTCTCGCTGTTTGGGGAGTATTCCCGTTCGGAACGCTGGTCCGAAACGCCGTCTCTCGACTATAGCGAAAACCTCGGTTTCGTCGGCGTGCGCGTGGACTTTTAAACGATGTACGAAGAGCACTTCAGTCTTTCCGGAGCGCCGTTCAAGCTCAATCCAGATCCGAAGTTCTTCTTCGGAAGCCGGAGCCATAACAAGGCGATGGCGTATCTGCATTACGGCCTGAAACAGGCGGAAGGCTTTATCGTCATCACGGGTCCGATCGGCTCGGGCAAGACCATGGTGATCAGCCAGCTGCTCGATCAGCTGACGTCCACCAATGTCATTGCTGCGCAGTTGCTGACGTCGAATATCGCGCCGGAAGAATTGCTTGATCATATTCTCTCCGCGTTCCGCATCGAACCGGAAGGCGAGGGGCGCACCGGTAAGCTCGAAGCCTTCGAGGATTACCTTTTTGACCAATTAAACCGCGGTCGACGCGTCCTCTTGATCATGGACGAGGCGCAAAACTTGCCGTTTGAAACGCTCGAAGAGCTGCGCATGCTGTCGAACATCGATTATGACGGCACGCCGCTATTTCAGGTGTTTCTGGTTGGTCAGCCGGAATTTCGCGACCTCTTGCAGACGCAGCGCCTTGAACAGCTTCGCCAGCGCGTGATCGCATCATACCATCTTGAAAATCTGAGCGCTGAAGAAACCGAGGAATATATCCTCCACCGCCTCGCCATCGCCGGGTGGAAAGAGGATCCGACATTTACCGCCGGTGCTTTCAAAGCCGTCCATGCTGAAACCGGCGGCCGACCGCGACGTATCAATACGGTCTGCAACCGGATCATGCTTTATTGCTCCCTTGAAGATGCTCATCAGGTGACGGCGCCTATCGCCAAAAAAGTGATCGGCGAACTTCACGAGGAAGAGCTTGATGCACGCGACACGACGCACGATCGCATGCCGGCTGTGAAAACTATCGAAGACGAAGGTGACGCTGAACAATCTGAGGGCGTTGCAGAAGTACAAACAGAAACTGACAGTGTGGATGACGTCCCGGCGCCTATGGCGACGGACGAAGAAGAAATTGTGGGAGAGGCGAGCGACATGAGCACCGAGGAAACAAAAGACGACGCGGCGCCAACTGGAGAAGAAAAAGAGGCGGAAAACGCCGCTGCAAGCAGCAACGACGAAGCGTCTTCTGAACCGGCGCCTGAAGAAGAGAGCGCTGCTGAAGAAGAGAGCGTTGACGCTGCTGCTGAAGAGGTCGTTGAAGAGAAAGAAGAGCCTGAAGAGCAGCCTGAAGCGGCTGCGGCGGAGGCCCTCAAGCCTGGCGACGGCAGCGTTCTTGATCGCATCCGTGCGAAACGTCCGGCGCCGGCGGCTAAGGAAAGCCGGTCCGAGGCGACGCTGGAAGATGTAGCCGCAGCCATTGCAGACGCCAAAATCGGCGAACCGCTCGAAAGCGATGAAGATGAAGCGGATGCGCCGCCGCCAATTGCGCCGTTGAAGTCGGTGCAGTCAAAGGAATGGCGCAAGCAGGTGCGCGACTCCATCGACGAAACGCGTGGCGAGCTCAAAGACGCGCACGCTAGCGTCCGTCGCCTTAGAAAATCGCTAGTGGAGGTGCAGCGGCGCAAGAAAAGCCGGCGACAAATCATTACCGCCAGCCTTCAGCGCGCCGAATCGCTGCTCGACCAGGTCCGCAAAGACTTGTTCAAATAGGAAACAGGCGCGAGCGTTTCATGGTCGCCGAAGCACTTGATTTTGAAGCCGCCCCCGCGCCGCCGCGTTTTGCTTTGTCGGTCGACGTTGAGGACTATTTTCAGGTTTGGGCCTTTTCCGACGTCATCTCACGAGCGAGCTGGAACGGCTTTCCGCTTCGGGTTGGCGATGCGACGCGCGCTTGTCTCGACATGTTCGACCGGCGCGAAGCAAAGGCGACCTTTTTTGTGCTTGGATGGGTCGCCAAGCGCGATCCGGCATTGATACGGGAAATTGCTGCACGCGGTCACGAAGTGGCCAGCCATGGTCTTGATCATACCAAAGTGACCGATCAGCGCAGGGACGAGTTTCGCGAAGACGCGCGCCGCAGCAAATTGATGCTGGAGGACATTGCCGGGGCGCCGGTCAATGGATATCGCGCAGCCGGGTTTTCCATCAATCGAACGACGCCCTGGGCGCACGAAACTCTGGCGGAGATTGGCTATCGCTATTCGTCGAGCGCTCATCCGATCGCCCATGATCATTATGGCGATGCAAACGGCTTGCAAACGCCCCATCAACCTGTCGCTGGATCGAACTTCATAGAAGCGCCAGTCGCCACAACGGAACTATTCGGGCGCCGCGTCAGTTGCGCGGGCGGCGGATGGTTCAGAGCTGCTCCTTATGCGCTTTCGCAAAGCCTGATCGCCCGCGCGGCCAAGCGCAATGACGGCCCGGTGATTTTTTATTTCCACCCCTGGGAAATCGACGCCGATCAGCCTCGCGTCCGATCCGCGTCGCGAAAATCGAAGCTGCGCCATTATCTCAATCTCAAATCCATGCCGGCGAAGCTCGACCGATTGCTTGCTCGCTGGCGTTGGGGGCGGATTGATGAAGCGCTTGGGATTGATACTTTTGCAAGCGATCAAAGTTCGAAAGAATTTTCCTCCGCTCATCCCGGCGAAAGCCGGGATCCAGAGCCGCATGAATCGCCGCCTGACGCTCCTGGACCCCGGCTTTCGCCGGGGAGAACGGAAAAAGGAATAGAAAAATTATTTTGTCCAGCCGATGAGGCGGAGCCGTTGTCATGAATACAGCGCGCGCCCAATCGATAGCCCTAACACTTAGCCAAGAACCTATCGCCATTCGACAGGTTGGCGCTCGCGATACGGCAGCTATCGACGCCTATGTCAATCAACACAAAGAGGGAACCGTCTTCCATCGCGGCGGCTGGGCCAAGGCGGCGCAATGCGCATACGGCTGCGAAGACGTCACGCTCGCCGCGTGGCGCGGAGATGATGTGATTGGGGTCCTTCCGCTGATCGACGTGCGTGCGCCGCTGCTCGGTCGCTCAATGATCTCGACAGCGTTTTCTGTCGGCGGCGGACCGATTGCTGATGACGATCAGATCATTGGAATGTTGGCTGAAGAGGCGGCGGCCTTGGGCGATGCTCACGGCGCCAACTATGTAGAGCTTCGCGCAAACCCGCCCCTAGGGTCTGACTGGCTTGAAAAAACTGGCGTCTACGCAGATTTCGAATTGCCGTTGCCCGTCGACGAGGGCGAAAATCTCGCCATGATCCCGCGCAAACGGCGCGCCGAAGTTCGCAAAGCGATCAAATCGGCGGAGATGGGTGATTTGTCTTTGCGCATTGTGCAAGAGACAGGCGAATTTTACGCGCTCTATGCTTCGGCTTTGCGCGATCACGGCACGCCAGTGTTTCCGAAGTCATTTCTTGACGCACTTGCGAGCGCCTTTGCCGATAGAATTGAGATTTCAATTGCTGATTGGCGCGGCGAACCGATTGCAGCGCTGCTCAGTTTCTACGACAAAGATACGGTGCGTCCTTATTACATTGGCGCGCTTCCGGCGGCGAGGGCGGTGCGGGGCGCGGAATATTTGTATTGGATGCAAATGCGCCGAGCCGCGGAACAAGGATGCGCTCATTTCGACTTCGGTCGCAGCAAGATCGGAACCGGGCCTTACCAATTTAAGAAGCTCTGGGGCGCCGAGCCGCGCCCTTTGACTTACCGCACGCGGCTTGTTCGCGCCGACGCAGCGCCGGACGTCAATCCAAACAATCCAAAGTTTGCCGCCTTTGTTTCAATGTGGCGTCGATTGCCGCTGCCGCTTGCGAACCGCATTGGGCCGATGGTCGCGGGGAATTTTCCGTGAGCGCGCAAGCGGAAATTCTGTTCCTGGCGCACCGCATCCCCTTTCCGCCGGACAAGGGCGATAAGATCCGATCCTGGCGTTTGCTGCAGTTTCTCAGTCAACGATTTCGTGTGCATCTTGCGTGCTTTGTCGACGATCCGGCCGATTTCGCCCATGAAGCGCGTCTTGCCGCTCTTTGCGAAAGCGCCACGCTTATACCCCTTGATCGCACCGCCGCGATGGCGCGCAGCGCGCGAGGGTTGCTCGATGGCGCGCCCCTGACGCTTGCCTATTTCCGCGACAGGCGCATGACGCGTGCTGTCGAAAATCTGCGAGGGCGTCCGCTCGCAGCGGAAATCGCCTTCTCGTCGACCATGGCGCAGTATATTGAACGGGAGACACCCGGCCGTCCGCGGCTTGTAGATTTCTGCGATGCAGACTCAGAAAAGTTTTCCGCCTACGCAGCGGATGCGGCTTTCCCGATGAAACATGTGCTGGAGCGGGAAGCGCGCACGCTCGGGGACTACGAAATTGCCGTCGCCAACTGGGCCGACGCCAGTTTTGCGATCACGCCAGAGGAAGCTGCGCTATTTAACCGCCGCGGCTTGAGACGTCCTGTCGACTGGTGGTGCAATGGGGTGGATGCGGATTATTTTGATCCGACGATAGAGTTTGAAGCGACGCCGGAGGCGGCCGACATTGTCTTCACCGGCGCTATGGATTACCGCGCCAACATTGACGCGGCCAACTGGTTCGTGAGCGAGGTCTGGCCGCTCGTGCGGGACGCGCTTCCAGATGCGCGCTTCGCCATTGTCGGCGCCCGACCGACGCGGGACGTAAAAGCGCTTGAGCAATCAGACGGGGTGCGCGTCACCGGTCGCGTGGACGATATCCGGCCGTGGATTGCGCAGGCGAAAATTGCTGTTGCGTCCTTGCGGGTCGCCCGCGGGGTTCAAAACAAGGTTCTCGAAGCGATGGCCATGGCAAAACCGGTCGTTGCAACCGCTGCAGCGGCAACGGGGCTTTCGATCCGCGCCGGCGAAGACATCCTCATCGCGGACGAACCGCGCGCCTTCGCTGACCAGATGATCTCGCTTCTGCATGTTGGCGAGCGGCGGGCGAAAATCGGAGCGGCCGCGCGGGCGCGGGTCCTTGCCGACTATCAATGGGACCGGCAACTGGCGCGGTTCGGCGATGCGCTTCAGTCGTCTATAGCGCCGTCTTCGTCGTCGCGCGCAATGTCTGCGGCGTAGTCAGACGAGAAATCCAGAAACTCCGCCCGTCCCGGAGCGGGGCTGCGATCCACCTGCAAATCGAAAACGTCCGGGCGCGAATAATGCCCCGCGATGTCGCAGGCGGCCTTGGCCGCACGCACCATGTCAAGCGATCCTTCGGCCACAAGCACAGTTTCCTCAGAGTCGGCAGCCGCGATAATTTCGCCGCGCGGATCAATGATCGCCGATTGACCCGTGTGTTCCCAAACGCCCAAAGGGCGCCAGCGTTCGGGGATGTCTTTTTCAAAACGCAGGCCGGCTGTACAAATCACATAAGCGCCCGCCTGGCTGGCGAAGGCGCGCGAAAGCAGGTGTTGGCGCGCCCAACAATATTCTCCGGGGCCCGGCGTTTTCTCCCATCCGGGCCAGAGCGCGGCGTGCACTTGCGTCCCTTGCGCGACCAGGGCGTAACCAGGCAGCATCATTTGATGTTCCCAGCAGTTAAGCGCGCTGATGCGGCCATAGGGACGGTCAATTGCGCGCAAACCTGCGCCGTCGCCATCGCCCCAAATAATGCGCTCGGCGTGAGTCGGTTTGAGCTTACGGTGGCGGCTCAGGATTTCGCCTTCGCGCCCGATCGTCAGCGCCGTGCAATAGGCCGTGCCTTCCGTATAGGGATCTTTCTCAGCAGTCCCGATGACGACGTCGACCCCCGCTTCTCGCGCTGCGGCGCACAAGTGATCTGTCTCCGGTCCGGGAATATCGATGGCGTTTTCAAGATAGGCCGCGCTCGCTTCCCAGGTGAGATCGGTGATTTGCCCTTCGACCCAGAAAGGATAGCCCGGCAACCAGGTCTCGCCGAAGGCGGCGATATCGGCGCCTTTTGCGCCCGCCTCGCGAATGAGGGCGGCGGCTTTTTCGGTTGAAGCGGCCTTGTCGAACAGAACTGGCGCGGCCTGGATCGCCGCCATGCGGAAGCTGTCTTTGCGGGTCATTTGCCATCCTTAGCCCAGCGCCGCCGCGCCGTCACGAAATAGTCGCGAAATTCAATAGGTTTGGCCTGTTGGCTTCAAGGTTAACAGACGGTAAACTCACGCCCCTATGTGTAGTGAAGGGGTGATTAGGGGTTCCATATGACACGAATTTTACTTCCGCTGGCGATAGTCGCGGCGATGTTTTTCGGGCCGTTGTTTGCAGAAACGACGTCCGGGTCGGCGACCGGCGATTCTGAAACGCTGCGGACCGGCACTTATTTCATCGGCAACATGATGAACTGCCTGACCGAACTGCGCGTGCCGATCGGAGAAGGGTGCGGATTTGAGGGCAGTTTCCATGGCAGCCCGCTGGTGGGTCACGTAATGACCTGGGCGGCGTTGCTGGCGCTTGGCGCAGCGGTGATTTCCGTTCTCGGGCTGTTGCCGGTGATCGGGCGTCTGACCAGCATCGTAGTTGTTCTCGCAGGTCTCGGCGCAATTGGCGCTGTTGGCCTGATGACGCTAACTCTTCTCGGTACGGATGACGGCCTTGGCGCAGTGCGCTGGGGAACCTATCTAACGGCCGGTGCGGGTCTGCTGACCCTGATCGCCGGGCTCGGGGGCATGCGCGGCGCGCGATAGCGCCAACGCATAAGCTTCTGGAATCAGAAAGGCCGCTCAAAAGAGCGGCCTTTCTTTTTTTAGGACCGCGACGCGGCCCAGCCCAGCCCCCGAAAATTTTACCGTAGCGGCGAACGGCCCTGGCTCAAAAACGCCGGAGCAGCGTTGCCGTTTGTTGATTTTTGCGTCTCGTCTTCACTTGTTGTGTTGACCGGCCGCGGCGTCGGCGTCGTCGCTGACGGACGCGCACGCCGGAAATCCTTCGCCGCAGAGTCCGACAGGGGATCGTCGGAATGACGGCAGTTGCCTTCGAAGTGTGCGCCGGTTTCCACTGACAGCGAGCTATGGAGAATATCGCCCTGAATGCGAGCGGTTGACGCGAGCGCCACCGACTTGGCGCGAATGGCGCCCTCGACAGCGCCGCGGATGACGATTGACTCGCAGACGATTTCGCCTTTGACGCTGGCCTTGTCGCCAACGATCAGCGAGCCCGCCTTGATGTCGCCTTCAAGCGCGCCGTCGAACTGAATCTCGCCGGCGGAATTAATGTTGCCGCGCATGACCACGTCCTGGGAAATGATCGACGGCACATTCGAGGCGCGAGGAGCGCCTGAGCGTTTGATTGGCGACGGCGCAGCGGCCGCAACATCCTGACGCGCCGGCGGCGTGTCTTTCGCTTCAGCATTCTTGCCGGTCTTAGCTTTCGAAAACATATCTTCCTGCCTCGATAAAGCGACGCGGATTGACCGGGCGCTTCTTATAAACAACTTCGTAGTGAACGTGAGGTCCGGTGGACCGCCCGCTATTGCCGAGTTCGCCGACCTGGTCGTGCAATTCCACCTTCTGGCCGCGGCGAACTTTGATCCTGTTTAAATGCGCGTATCGGGTTACGAAACCGTTGCCGTGGTCGATTTCAACCACCCGGCCAAAGCCCGCGCGGGTGCCGGCGAATCTGACGATGCCGGCCGCAGTGGCGGTAACCGGCGAGGCCCACGGCGCGGCGAAATCTACGCCATGGTGGCTGGCCAGCTTGCCGTTGATCGGGTCGCGGCGCACGCCAAAACCGCTGGTCATTCGGCGGCTGACGGTAAGCGGCGAGGAAAGCGGCAGATGGGTCATTACCGATTGCAGCGCCTCAAGCTCGTCGATCGATGCGGCGATGCGATTGGCGTGCGCATAATAGCGCGTCGGATACCCGGCTTCGCTGCCCGGTTCGATAAACGGCCCGCCCTGAGCCAACGAGATGTTGGAAATTTTAGCCGGAGTGATGATGGCTTCCGGATCGATGCCCGTCGATTCGATCACCTGGCGAAGCTCTTGGATACGGCGCTCGGTTTTCTCTTCCACCGCGGCCATCAAAAGCACTTGCTCTGAGAACAGCTCCGCTGCCGCTTCTTCCATTGACTCAATCGATTGCTCGGCGTCGCCATTTTGCTGCATGCGCTCGCGGCGTTGACGGGCTTCTTCTGCGGCTTCCTTGCGAAGGACCGATACACGCGATTGCCGCGGCGTCGCCTCTCCCGGCGTCACGTCGATCATAACGCGATTGCCGTTGACCGGCTTTTGCCCATTTGGACCGCCAGCGGCGGAAAGGCCTTCCGCCTGCAGATCAAGTTCCTGATTGATCGTCGCTTTGCGTTCAATCATGTTCGTCAAAACTCGATGGCGCGCCCAGATGTCGTCCATGGTTTCGTCGAACTGGCGTTTGTAGGTGTGATTGAGATAGGCGATATCGTCATAAGCTGTCTTGGCTTCATTGAGCCGTTTCGACAGATTCGTCTGCATGACGAGCCGTTCACGCTCTTTAGCGACAATGATCTGTTCTTTAAAGACAACATTTACGGACGCGTATGCGACCCATAGCAACGCGCCTAGCGCTACCACCGCGAACGCGATCTGCGTCTGCGCCGACATCGATATGAAATGTACGACGCCGTCGCTGCGGTGATAAATTTGCCGTTCCTTAAAGAGACGGCTGAATACGCGTTTCATCTTGCCGGAACGACGGCTCATTCAACAAACGCCCCTTGGCCACATAACAATACTAGTATGCGCTGCCACCCCTTAAGATAATGCAGCGCAAATCCGAACATTACGCAACAGTTATGTGATGGTGTAACGTGAATTTTCGCAATTCCTTAACGGATGTAAACCGAAATAGCCAGTGTCTGCGACGGTTTTGTTTCAATTAGGGTCATCGGCGGCGTCTTCTTCATAAAATCTTCTGTCCAGTCCCGCCGCATCCCGCGCCGCATGGTTAAAGGGCGGCTTCAGGACGCCGGCAAAATAACGATCCTTCAGCGCCCGGAAGGCCGCTACGGGATTTTCGCCCCGAGCCTTGCAAACTGCGTGAAACCAGCGGTCTCCACAGGCCACATGGCCAATTTCGTCATCATAGATGGTTTGCAGGACCGCGCCGCTTTTTTCGTCGCCCGCCGC